>DLSX01000106.1 GCA_002500765.1 Neorhizobium sp. UBA7851 | reverse complement strand
TGCCGAAGATGACAGCGGCGTCCGCTTCCGCCTATGCCGGCGAAAGCGCGCAGAGCAGGTCTGCAACCCAGGCACTGGCTGCAATCACGCCCCCGGCATCCGTGCCCAAGCGCGAAGCCGCTGCCATCCGTAGCGACCTGCCTTCCGAGCCGGTCGATCAGGTCACGACGGCTTCGACCCGCGCTCCGGCTTCGGCCATGTCCGGCTGGGTCATTCAGATCGGCGTCTCTCCGAGCGAGAAGATGGCTCTCGATCTCCTGCAAAACGCGCAGGATAAAGGCGGCAAGGTATTGCGTTCCGCCAAACCCTTTACTGTCGCCTTCAGCAACAAGGGCGAACAGATTTACCGCGCCCGCTTCGGTGGTTTCGACGACCAGAAGACCGCGGTCGATGCCTGCAACGCCCTGAAAAAGAAGGGCGTAGGCTGCTGGGCATCGATGCAGTAAAGGGGTGAGGGCCAAAGCCCTCTCCCCGACACCGGGCCGGAAACGGCTCGGCGAAATCTCGAAGTGTAATGTGTAAACGGGGTTTCCGATGGGAATGAATGAAAATAGCGCCAATTTCGGAACGGCCCATCTATCGCGGGCCAAGGGCGTGGCACTCAATCCGCTTCACGAAGCGGCAATGCGGCTGGCAGGCCTGGGCCTGACCCGCTCGAAGGAAAAGACACGGGATCTGGTGTCCCTGCTGCTGAGCCACGGCGCACGCGCCTGGCGCCAGTCCCAGCCGGAGGTCGGCATCCACCTGCATGTGTCCGCACATTCCGGCCGTGCACCGGTCAGGATGAAAATTCCGGCAAGAACGATCGCTTAAAGCAGTCCAAGATCGGACAGTTCGCGGCGCAAGTCCTCCGGCAGCGCCGCGACATCGTCGCCGAGAGCTCCGAGATCGCGCGGCTTCTCCTCGTCCTTCAGATACCGCCAGCCCTGGAACGGCCGCTTCGGCTGGGACGCGGTTTCGATGACCTCCGGTCCCAAAACCAGCTCACACCTCTGAATGCCGTCACCACCTGTAAAGGTGCGCAGATCGAGCAAATTCTGCCGAGCGGAAACCTGCCCCTTGATGACCCAATAGAGAGAGCCGCCGTCGAGCAGCTCTTCCACCCGCTTGGGAACCATGCGGGTCGTATGGATACTGTGCGGCTCGAGGCCGGCAGCCATCGCGGTCAGTGAGCGCTCGGAAACCCAGTCCCTGAGATCCTGGATACTGTCGGCGCCGACGCAAAGCTTGATAAGATGAAGAGCCATGACCGGCTTGAAGACCCGCGAAGGGCGCCAGTCAAGTCAAATCCCGACCGGGTCCACAATCATCAGCGCGATCAGCACTCCACCACATTGACGGCAAGCCCGCCCGTGGAGGTTTCCTTGTACTTCTCGCTCATGTCGTTGCCGGTCTGGCGCATCGTCTCGATACAGGCGTCGAGCGGCACGAAATGCGTTCCGTCACCCTTGATGGCAAGCGAGGCGGCCGTCACGGCCTTGACCGCGCCGAGTGCATTTCTTTCGATGCAGGGCACCTGCACGAGGCCGGCAATCGGATCGCATGTCATGCCGAGATGGTGTTCGAGCGCAATCTCGGCGGCGTTCTCGATCTGCTCCGGCGAGCCGCCCATGACGGCGGCAAGCCCGGCTGCAGCCATAGCGGCCGCGGACCCCACCTCGCCCTGACAACCGACTTCGGCGCCGGAAATCGAGGCATTGTGCTTGATGATGCCGCCGATCGCGGCAGCCGTCAGCAGGAACTCGCGGATATCCGCTTTCGTCGCATCCTCGTGAAAATGGAGGAAATATTTCAGCGTCGCCGGAATGACGCCGGCAGCGCCATTGGTCGGTGCGGTGACGACGCGGCCGCCGCCGGCATTTTCCTCGTTCACCGCCATCGCGTAGACCGAGAGCCAGTCATTGGCGAGAAGCGGATTGGGCCTGTTGCTGCGCCATTCCTCGTTGAGGCGGTCATGGATCGCCCTCGCCCGCCGCTTGACCTTCAACCCGCCCGGCATGATGCCGTCAACCTTCAGGCCTCGGTCGATACAGCCGTTCATCGCATCCCAGATGGCATCGATCCCATCGTCCAGCGCCTGCTCGCCCGTGCGGGTCAACTCGTTGGCGCGCTTCATCTGCGCGATCGACAGACCCGCACCACGGGACATGTCCAGCATCTGCCTGGCCGTCGAAAACGGATAAGGCACGCGCTCGCCGCCGCCTGCGTCCTTCGTGGCGCGCATTGCCTCAAGTTCGGTATCGGTGACGACGAAACCGCCGCCGATCGAATAATAGATGCGTTTGAGGAGCAGCCGGCCATTCCTGTCGAGCGCCGAGAAACTCATTCCGTTGGCATGACCGGGCAGAGCCTGTTTCTTGTCGAAAACGAGGTCGGTCTTCGGCTGAAAATCATAGGCCGGATGACCGGGCGGCGTCACCCGTCCCGTCCGCTCGACCTGATCGATGATCTCGTCCATGCGATCGGGATCAACGGTATTCGGCGCCTCTCCCATCAATCCGAGAATGACCGCCCGGCCGGTTCCGTGACCGATGCCGGTAAAGGCAAGCGAGCCGTGCAGCGAAGCCTGCAATGCCGCCACATGCGCACCGGCTGGACGCGGCCAATCGTCGGAAAGAATGAGCTCGAGAAACCGGTTCGCTGCCGACATCGGCCCCATCGTATGGGAGCTCGAAGGGCCGATACCGATCTTGAAAACGTCGAAGACAGATAGAAACATGGAAGTCTACAATCCAGATACTGACCAGAGGCCGGATGCCCGGTGAAGCGCAGTTCGAGCCTATGCCATATGAGTGTGCCGTCATGTTGGCGATCCGACACCGTATTGGACAGCAACGACATGACGCGCGGATCACATATGCTGCCTCGTGCGCCCATGCGCAAGTCCACACAAACTCTCGGCATCGAGCCGTCGCTCCCCTTGCCGCGACCGCTGAAACAAAGCAAAAGTCGGATGATACGATTTCGGCTCCCGGCAGTTTTTCATGATTCTGGCAGATTACATCGCGCTTGCCCTCTTCGCCCTTCTCTGGTCGCTTTATTCGTGGTTCACGGCCGGTTCGGGAGCCAGGCTGCTGCCGCGCCTCAGCCTCAACCAGGCCATGGTCGAGCGCCGGCATCGCTGGATCTACAACGCGCTGAAACGCGAATTGCGGATGATCGACACGCAGATCTTTGCCGGATTGCAGAACGGCACGGCGTTTTTCGCGACGTCCTCGATCTTCGCACTCGGCAGCTGTTTTGCGCTTCTCGGCTCGACCGACAAAGTGAATGCGGTGTTTTCCCACCTGCCCTTCGTGCCTTACGGTGGACAGGCCGTCTTCGAAATGAAGGTCGGCGGGCTGGCTTTCCTTCTCGGCCACGCCTTTTTCAAGTTCGGCTGGGCCTACCGGCTGTTCAATTACTGCACCATCCTGTTCGGCGGGCTGCCGATGACCAAGGAAGCCGAAGCCAATCCCGAAGCCGCCCGCAGGGCGGCGGATCACGTCATCCGGATGAACATGATCGCCGCCAAACACTTCAATTCCGGCCTCCGGACACTTTTTCTGTCGATCGGCTATCTCGGTTGGTTCGCCGGGCCCTATGTATTCATGGCAACGACGGTGATCATCATCGTCGCACTGATCCGTCGCCAGTATTTTTCCGAGGCACGGCTTGCCATCATGGATGACGACTGAGGATATAAATAGAGTGACTGCAGCCGACACCCCGACACAGCCTGAAGGCGAGCGCCCGCCGCGCATCCTGCTGATCGACACGCTTCGCGGCATAGCCCTAATCGCTATGGCCACCTATCATTTCACCTGGGATCTGGAGTTTTTCGGCTATGTCGATCCCGGCACGGCGACCCAGGGCTTTTTCCGCCTTTACGCCCGCTCAATCGCCAGCTCATTCCTGTTCCTCGCCGGCGTGAGCCTGGTTCTGGCGCATGGTCGCGGCATCCGCTGGCATGCATTCGCAAAACGTCTGGCCGTCGTTGCAGGCGCGGCTATCGCGATCAGCATCGCGACGTTCTTCATCTTTCCGCAGGAATGGATCTTTTTCGGCATATTGCACAATATCACCGTGTCGAGCCTGATCGGCCTTGCCTTCCTGCAAGCACCGCTCGCCATCGCCTTCGCCGTCCCGATCCTGATCGCTGTCGGCATGTTCATCGACGCCGCGATCATGCCGGGCATGCTGCAATCACCGCTGTTCGACACGCGCTGGCTGGCCTGGATCGGTTTTGCCGAACTGACGCCGCGTTCGAACGACTACGTGCCGCTGTTTCCCTGGCTGGCAGCGCTGCTGGCGGGTATCGCAGTCACCCGGCTCGCAATCGCCCGCGGCTGGACCAGCCGACTGGCGCAGCTTCAACGCAAGGACACTTTACTCGCCAAGGCGGGGCGCAAGAGCCTGATCGTCTATCTGGTGCACCAACCGATCCTGCTGGGTCTGGTCTATCTGTTCTGGCTCGTCAGCCCACCTGATCCGGCCGCATCTTACGCCAGAGGATGTAACGCGCAAATTCAGTCCCAGGGATATGACATCAGCGTCTCACAGCGATTCTGCGACTGCGCAACGCGCCAGCTGACAGAACAGTCTCTGCTTGCTCCGCTTACATTCGGCAAGATACCGGCCGACGACGAACGCGTCCTGTCAATCTATAAGCAATGTTCGGCCGAAATTGAGTAGAGCTCGGCGCGTCACGTGCCGACGCCGATTTCGGCCAGGCGCGTGAGGCAAGCTTCCTCGACATTGTCGAGTTCGGTCAGCGTTTCGTCGATATCCTTGCGCTTCTGGCGAAGCTCGTTGCGCTTTTCGTCGACGCGCTTCATCAGCAGCTTGAGCTGGCCCATCTCGCCGGGCGGCTCCTTGTAGACCTGGATGATCTCGCGGATTTCGGCAATGGTGAAACCGATACGCCGGCCGCGGAGAATTTCCTGGATGAGACGGCGATCGGTTGCCCGGAAGAGACGTGTGCGTCCACGGCGCTCGGGATGGATCAGGCCTTCATCCTCGTAGAATCGGAGCGTGCGCGTCGACACGCCGAATTCGCGCGTCAGCTCGGTTATGCTGTAATATTTATCCACGTCGTTTCCCTGCTGTGGCCCGCGAAAATAATTGACTTTTACGTAACAGTCAAACTGCAGCTACCGTAGCAGCCACAGTGTCGCAAGGCCAAGGAAACTCATGAACCCGGTCATGTCGGTGATCGCGGTGACGAAAACGGCAGACGACACGGCCGGATCGGTTCCCGCCCTGTCCAGCAGAAGCGGAATCATCATGCCTGCCATCGCCGCTGCGAACATGTTGATCATCATTGCCGAGGCGATCACCATTCCAAGATGGTAATCCGCGAACCACCAGCCCGCCACGGAGCCGACGACGGTTCCGAACAGCATGCCATTGATGAGGCCGACACCTGCCTCACGGCGAACGACGCGCCAGGCATTGTGGATATCGAGGTCGCGGGTGGCAAGCGCTCGCACCGTCACCGTCATGGTCTGAGACCCGGCATTGCCGCCCATGCCGGCGACGATCGGCATCAGGATGGCAAGCGCCACGATCTCCTCGATCGTCGCCTCGAACAGCCCGATGACGGATGCAGACAGGAAAGCGGTAACGAGGTTGACCATCAGCCACGGGACGCGCGACCGCGAGGTGTCCTTCACGGTATCGGAAAGTTCTTCGTCACCGACGCCCGACAGCCGCCGGAAATCCTCTTCCGCCTCTTCCTGGATCACGTCGACCACGTCATCAATGGTCAAGACACCGACCAGGCGGCCGTTGTCGTCGACGACGGCGGCGGACAAAAGGTCATACTGCTCGAAAATCTGGGCCGCTTCTTCCTGGTCCATGTCGGCGGGAATCGGGTGATTGGTCTCCCGCATGATCGTTTCGATCCGCACCTGCCGCTTGCAGCGCAGGATGCGGTCGAGATCGATGATGCCGAGAAGCCGGAATGTCGAGTCGATCACGAAGATCTGCGAAAAGCTGTCCGGCAGATTTTCCTCGTCGCGCAGATAGTCGATCGTCTGGCCGACGGTCCAGAACGGCGGCACGGCGACGAATTCCGTCTGCATGCGGCGACCGGCCGAGCTTTCGGGATAATCCAGCGCGCGGCGCAGACGCACCCGCTCGGTAAACGGCAGTTGCGCGAGAATTTCTTCCCGGTCCTGATGGTCGAGATCTTCGAGAATGTAGACAGCATCGTCCGAATCGAGATCACCGATCGCCGCCGCGATCTGCTCGTTCGGCATCTGATCGACGATCTCCATACGGATGGCTTCGTCGACTTCGGTCAGCGCCGTGAGGTCGAAATCCTTGCCGAGCAGTTTGACCAGCGCCAGGCGCTGATCCGGAAGGATCGATTCGAGCAGGTCGCCGAGTTCCGATTCGTGCAGTTTGGCGACATTCTGGCGGAGAAAGAGCACATCCCGATCGGCGACAGCCGCACCGACGCGCGCCAGAAAATCAGACCGGATCGAACCGTCTTCGGAATAGATATCGTGCCCCTCGCCGCCGGTTTTCTGGCTGATGAGGGTGTCGTCCTGGATATCACTCATCAACCGCCCTCGCCTCGCACGATTGCCGCAGCCGGAACGGCGACGGAAAACATATAGTCAACAATCAGATAGCATGAAAGACTGAAGCAATTTTATCGACAGCTGCGAAATGCCTTCGATGCGCATTTCCTCATGGAGTGGCAGATCTGCCGCCATGCCACAGAAAGAGAACCAACATGACTGTCCGCACCATTCTGAGCTATCCCGATGCAGGCCTCTCGATGGCCTGCGAACCGGTTTCAAGCTTCGATGAAAACCTGTCGATACTTGCGCAGGATTTACTGGAAACGATGCGCGCAGCACCCGGCGT
The DNA here is from genome assembly GCA_002500765.1 of Neorhizobium sp. UBA7851. GTDB lineage: Bacteria > Pseudomonadota > Alphaproteobacteria > Rhizobiales > Rhizobiaceae > Neorhizobium. The sequence continues at coordinate 6,013 of DLSX01000106.1, read as the reverse complement.
CGGCATCACGGCCGCGCATATCGGCGTCTTCCAGCGCATTTTCGTGCTGGAACTGTCTTCCGCACAAGGCCCGCTGCATTACGTGAACCCGGAACTCCTGTGGGCAAGCGACGACATGATTCGACATACGGAAGGCAGCGTTTCGATGCCCGGCGCAACGGATGACGTGGAGCGCCCGCGCCATATCAGGCTTCGTTATCAGGACCTGACCGGCACCTTTCACGAGGAAGAGGCGAAGGACTTTCACGCCGTCTGCATCCAGCACGAGATCGATCAGCTCGATGGCATATTCTGGCTGAAGCGCCTGTCGCGATTGAAGCGCGAACGGCTGGTGAAAAAATGGCAGAAGGAAAAATAGCATTTTCCTTGAGAACCCACCGGAAGTTCGCGCGTTACCCGCTCATGGTTCAACGAGGAGAAAGACCATGACGGAAACATCCAAGATCGAAGAGAACAAGCTCGGCAGTGATGTCACGGCACGCATCGCCTCACTGCCGGATGTCGACACCACGGCCGTCGAGCCGCATGTCGAGGGCACGACGGTCGTGCTGGAAGGTACTGTCGATACGATTATGACGGCGCGCAAGGTCATTCTGGCAGCCGAAACGGTCGACGGCGTGCATGACGTGGAAAATCATCTGACCCTGACCGGCAACAAGGCGGATCTGCCAAACTAATCAAACCGCCGTTTTCCCGACGGCCTACGCATCATTGATGCAGCGGAGGCACGATGTCACCGAAGAGAGATATCAACGACACATCGCGCGAAGAAGACTTTCGCGATTTCGATGACCGCAACATAGACGACGGCTGGCCTTATGCCGACAAGCCCGGCCAGGCCGCCGGACCGGTCGATAATGCAGCCTATGGCAATGCAAGTCCCAACACGGAGACAAGCCGCAATCCCGGCTTTCTGATCGACGAAGCCGGTTTCGACGGACTTGAGGAACCTCAGCGTGACAGCCTGCGTCCAGGCACGGAGGGGCTGGAAAACTGGGATGACCTGGAAGAACGCATTACCGATGCAATAGATGCCTTAGGTATTGTCGACATGGACCTGATCGACATTCATGTCGACCGGAACCATATCACGATAGAAGGTCAGGTCGATGACGCTGCGACCTCGCATAGGATCATCCGCGCGACCCAGAGCGTCAGCGGCGTGGGCAGGATCATCAACCACCTTCGCCTCGCCGGGGTCGACAGCCGCATTCCGGACGAGGACTGAACCGATCAGGTGATGGACACGGAAATGGCCGGGGGCGTCTTCAGCGTATTGCTGACCGTGCAGACTTCCTCGGCCATGTGAACGATCCGGCGACGTTCGTCTTCGCTGAGATCTCCATCGATGGTGATTTCGACGATGAAACGCTCGATCCGATATGGCTCTTCGGATGATTTTTCGCCCGTCACATCAGCCGAAGCACCATCGAACCGATCCAGCAGCGAGAGCTTGCTGGCCGCTATGCGCGCACTGAGAACGAGGCAGGCGGAGAGTGACGCAAACATCAGGTCAAGCGGATTGAAACCCTCCTCCGATGCGCCGGTGACGACGCCGATTTTCCCGCCAGCGCGACTTGTCACCTGCGGGTGACCATTCCGCTGAACCCTGGCGAGCGCTCCGATCGGGCGTTTCTTTATCTTCAGATCGACCATGATCTACGCCTTCTCGATGATCGTCGGCCCGAAGATTTCTTCGAAGGCCTCTCGCAGCCGAATATCCACATCCTCCATCATGACCAGCATGCCGAGATCGACAAGGCTCGTCACGCCATGGGAGGTGACGCCACAGGGAACGATGCCGGAGAAATGCGACAGGTCCGGATCGACATTGAGCGACAGGCCGTGAAAGCTCACCCAGCGGCGCAGGCGAATCCCGAGGGCAGCAATCTTGTCTTCCGCCATGCTGCCATCCGGCAGCCTCGGCTTTTCAGGCCGTTGAACCCAGACGCCGACCCGGTCCTCGCGCCGCTCTCCGCGAACATTCATCAATTCGAGCGTCTGGATCACCAATTGCTCCAGCGCAGCAACGTAGGCCCGCACATCCTGGCGGCGGCGCTTGAGATCAAGCATCACATAGGCAACCCGCTGGCCGGGGCCATGATAGGTGTATTCGCCGCCGCGGCCGGTTGCATAGACCGGGAATCGGTCCGGTTCGATCAGATCGGCAGAATCGGCGCTTGTGCCGGCCGTGTAGAGCGGCGGGTGCTCCAGCAGCCAGACGAGTTCATCCGCCTTGCCATCGGCAATCGCGGCGACTTCGCGCTCCATCGTCGCAAGCGCCTCTTCGTAAGGAACGGGACAGTCCGAGATGCGCCAGCGCACCGGCGGACAGTGCGCAGCGGGAAACATCTGGTGATCAAGATCGGTACGTGTCTGCATGACGAGCCTTCTGACAAGAAGATTGTAATTTTGCAATGCGCCTCTGCGGCCTGCAAAACAAGGGGTTCGTGCGATGGGTGAAAGGCGGCGCCTGTGGACTTTGTTTTTTTCCTTCAAAAAACTGTCACGGCACACTTGTGCAGCCGGAATCCATTTGCTAGATGCTCCCTCGCCGAAGCAAATCGGCTCTACCACGATGCGGTCGTGGCGGAATTGGTAGACGCGCAGCGTTGAGGTCGCTGTGGGGCAACCCGTGGAAGTTCGAGTCTTCTCGACCGCACCAAAAGAACCCGGCTTCGGCCGGGTTTTTTGTTTTCTGGCAATGGGTTACCTTCTCCAGTACCCCACATTTAAAATCACCATCGGGCATCTCGGCAACATGCCGATTTGCGACTATCGCAATGCAGCATCAGGCATTGCGGGAGCCTTCGACGGCAAGCGACTGGATCACCAGACGGCAATTTTCGTTCCCTTGGGGAAGCAGTGTCATGGGATCGACAAAGCCGGTTCCGACACCGATCGCATTCGCTGCCGCCCAGCCCCAATTCTCCTGCGCATAACGCAACAACTCCGGCGCCTCGACCGAAATGCACGCCTTGCCCGCTTCGACGAGCTCCTGCGACGGAACGCCCTGCAGGCGCTGCGACAATTCCGCCTGAAGTGGCGTCACGACAAAAATGGCGAATAGATAGCTGATGAATTCCGACACCGGGATCTCCTGATTTCATCAGGGAGATAGGCATGCCGGACAAGCCGCGCCAGTGGACAAGGGCGACGACGAAGGCAAATGATTCTAAAACTTTATGCCGACCGCAAGGCCGACATGGGTCAGGTCGTCATTCGGTCCGTCACAGAGGCTTGCGTGAGACGCGTGATCCGCCGTTGCCATCAGGTCATCGGCTTTCCCCCGAATCGATGATGAAACTGTGCCCGCAAACCGATGCGTGCACAGGCATGAAACACATCTTCCGGGCTTCTATACGGTCGCGAGGGAGACTGGCTATGGGGCGGCCGCTTGAACGTGGCCCGCAGCTATGGTTCAACACATCATCCCTCAAGAGTGTTGCCCATGCCCGTTTCCTCTTCCCAAAATCCGATCAAGGGCATGGCGATCATGGCGGCCTGCATGGTCGTCCTGCCGATGATGGACGCGATCGCCAAATACATGGCGACGTTCGAGACCATGTCGCCGGGCCAGGTGACGTTTTATCGGTTTTTCTTCCAGTTCCTGGCGCTTTTGCCGATCGCCTTTTTCGTTCCAGGCGCGATCCGTGGCGGCAAACGTCCGTGGATGAACATGTTGCGTGGCGCGCTGCATGCCGCGGCCAGCCTGATGTTCTTCATGGCGGTCAAATACATGCCGCTGGCGGACGTTTTCGCCATCTATTTCGTCGAACCCTTCATGCTGACGATGATGTCGGCGTTTTTCCTCGGCGAGAAGGTCGGATGGCGCAGATGGCTGGCGATCGTCGTCGGTTTCGGCGGCGCGATGATCGTCATCCAGCCGAGTTACGAAATCTTCGGCTGGACTGCGCTGCTTCCGGTCCTCTGCGCCTTTCTCTATACGCTCTACCTGTTTCTCAACCGCGCCATCGGAGATGCCGATTCGCCGCTGACGATGCAGTTCGTCGCAGGTGTCGGCGGAACCCTGTTCATGACCGTGGGACTGGCGGCCGGGCATTTCATCTATCCGGTGGAATTCGAAGCCTCCCTGCCCTCGTCCAGCCTCGGCCTGCTGCTGCTCATCATCCTCGGCAGCCTCTCCGGCTACGTGCACCTGCTGGTGGTGCGCGCATTCCGCATGGCGCCGCTGTCGCTTCTGGCGCCGTTCCAGTATTTCGAGATCATTTCCGCGACCGTGCTCGGATATCTGATGTTTTCCGACTTCCCGACCGCCTCGAAATGGCTCGGCATCGCGATCATCGTCGGGTCCGGCCTGTTCATCATCTGGCGCGAACGTGCCAGGGTGAGACAGATTTCGGCCGAACCGCCGCTCGGCTAGCTTTCGTTAACCGCCCTTGTTGTCTGGCTCTCAACTTCTCCAAATTAAGAGCAATATCAGTTTCATGATGAAACGGAGAAAGAGATGAGCGGCATACGCTTTTCTTTTCCGGCATGTGTCATCGCCGGAAAGGGCCGCATCGACAGGCATGACCTGTTGATTCTGCGAAAATACGCCTTCACGAACGGAATCCGCAGTTACGACGACGCGCTCCTGCTTCTGGCCTTGAACGATATGTGCCCGGTCCAATGCGATGACTGGTCGGCCTATTTCGTCGAGCAGTTGACGGCATTCATCGTCGACACAGCCCCGCCGCGCGGTCGCCTCGATGCAGCGAAAGCTGCCTGGCTGATCCGTGCGCTTGCGCTTGACGGTCATGTGGAAAATCCGTTGCAGCTCGAAGCGCTTCTGCATGCGATCGAGCGCGCCGACAGCTATCCAGACATCCTGTCGGCATTCGCGCTCGACCAGCTGCGCCACCGACTGCTGCGCCCGACAGCAAGCTCCTATCGCGCTGCCCGTCACGCAGGCATCACCGCCGATGACATGGCCTATATCTGGCGGCTGTTGAGATGCCGGATCGATGGCGGGCACCTTTTCATCTCGTCGCTGGAAGCGTCCAGCCTCGCGATGATCGAGGATGTCGTGCGTCATCGGGACAACCATCCCGGATGGCAGGAGGTGATGGACTATGCGGCAGGCGAGGAGCAGCATGTCGACAGCCTTCGCTCCCACCCCTGGCTTCAGACCGAAGGCAATGGCGGGGCATGGGACGAACGCGTCGCCTGACGCCGAATTTTCCCTGCGAGCGGTTGACATGCGCCTGGCAAAACAGTCCAAGAGCGCATGCAAACGTCAAATCCCACGCTCCCCTTCGGCTACTCTCCCGTCCCGGCTGGCAAGCTCGCCAACATGGTCACCTGCCTCGAAATGTTCGAGCGCCCGGCGGCTCGACCTCTGCCGCCGGCAAACGGCCTGCGGGTCGAGCGTTGGGCTGCTTCTTCGGTGGACGAATACCGCGATCTTTATCGTCGCGTCGGCGAGGAATGGCTGTGGGTCTCGCGGCTGGTCATGCCGGACGCGGAGCTGGAAGCGATACTCACCGATCCGCAGATCGAAATCCATGTCCTGACCGATGGTGAACGCCGGCTGGGGCTTCTGGAACTCGATTTCCGCGAAGAAGGCGAATGCGAAATCGCCTTCTTCGGTGTGGTGACGGAAGCGATCGGAAACGGCTCGGGCCGCATCCTGATGAATGCTGCGATCGAGAACGCCTGGTCGCGGCCGATCAAGCGGTTCTGGGTCCACACCTGCAATTTCGATCATCCGGCGGCACTTGCCTTCTACCAGCGCTCTGGCTTCAGTCCCTATGCCTTCATGGTCGAAATCTGCGACGATCCACGGCTCGATGGCCGCATGTCGCGTGATCTGGCCCCGCATGTTCCGGTCATAGAACCGCGCTGATCAAAGCGTGATCACCACCTGTCGTTTTTGCGGCATTGCAGGTTCGGTTCCGGCTTGAGCCAGATCACCCGAGCGTGCAAAAGTCCGCGCAGATTCTAATTCAGTAACAAGACCTTTAAATTTCAAACCAAGGGAGTGACACGATGGATGTCCGCGCCGCTGTTG
>DLSX01000063.1 GCA_002500765.1 Neorhizobium sp. UBA7851 | reverse complement strand
GGCTCTGCGGCTGCGCGCCGAGCTGCATCAGCCACGGGGCGGCAAGATCCGGGCTGACCACGACCGGCGGCCGTTCGCGATAACGGTCGTCCGCCAACGCAGATGTAGAGGCAAGGGCGGCAAGCCCCAGAGCGAGAAGAAGTTTCGCCTTCATGTCGGATCCACTCGTTACAATCACCGAAAGGCGGTCGCGCATCGACCCGAAAACCGGATCCGATTTTCGGAAAGTACGATGCGCCACTAAAAATGCCGCCAACTGGGCTGAATGGTGAACGCAAGCTCAAAGCGAATGGTAAACGGGTGGCGTGTTTGAGCCTTCAAATCCGATATAGCTTTTGGCAGGGTTACCCGGCGGTTTCGAGATATGGTTGCCTGAAACTGAAACGGACGATACTGCCGTTAACGTTTTTCGGTTTGAGAGTGGAAGCATGGTCTGGGAGAAGGAAATGGCGGGCATCATTTTAGGTGAGGATGGCAAGGGCCGCTGTTTCTGGCATGGCGGACTGGAGGATTACCGCCGTTACCACGACGAGGAATGGGGCCGCCCGGTCACCGACGATATCCGCCTGTTTGAAAAGATCTGCCTCGAAGGGTTCCAGTCAGGCCTCTCCTGGCTGACGATCCTCAGAAAGCGCGAGAATTTCCGGGCAGGTTTTGCCGGGTTCGATTTCCACAAGGTGGCGGAGTTCGGCGAGGCCGATATCGAACGGCTGGTGAGCGATGCCGGTATCATCCGCCACCGCGGCAAGATCGTCTCGACCATCAACAACGCGCGGCGCGCCGTCGAACTGCAGCAGGAATTCGGTTCGCTCGCCAAATTCTTCTGGAGTTTCGAACCCGGTCCTCAGGATCGCCCCACCGTGCGCGATCTCGAAACCCTGCGTGCCAACCCGACCACGCCGGTCTCCGTTACGCTTTCAAAGAACCTCAAGAAACGCGGCTGGACCTTTGTCGGCCCGACCACGATCTATGCCTTCATGCAGGCGATGGGCATGGTCAATGACCATCTCGACGGCTGCTTCTGCCAGAGCGAGGTGGACGAGATGCGGCTGAAGTTCAGGCGACCCTGAGTGAGGCCTCAGGCCGAAGCCGAGGTGATGCCGTTCAGGACGCCCCGGAGTTCGCCCAGATGTTCGATCTGGCGAAAACGCGGCGCATCGGACGGTGCATCGACATGTTCCAGAACCCAGGTCAGCGCATGGGGGATGAAGACGCCGTAAGCGCCGGCCGCAATTGCCGGCACGATGTCGGATTTCAGCGAATTTCCCACCATCATAGCCCGTTCAGGCCCTTCCGCCACTTTGTGGAAGATGCGCCGATAGGTGGTGGCGTTCTTGTCGGAGACGATCTCGACCGCATCGAAATAATCGCCGAGGCCGGATTGGGCGAGCTTGCGCTCCTGGTCGAACAGATCGCCCTTGGTGATGAGGACCAGCAGATAATGCCCGTTCAGCGCTTCGAGCGTCTCTTCCACATGCGGCAGGCATTCGACCGGATGGCGCAGGAGGTCGCGGCCGATATCGAGGATTTTCGTGATCGTTTCGGTCGGCACCTTGCCGCCCGTCACCTCGACCGCGGTCTCGATCATCGACAGGGTAAAACCCTTGATGCCGAACCCGTAATATTCGAGGTTTCGCTTCTCGGCCTCCAAAAGCCGGGCGGAAATATCCGCCCCCTCGGCAAAATCGCCGAGCAGCATCTGAAAATGCTCTTCCGTCAGCCGGTAATAGTGTTCGTTCTGCCAGAGCGTATCGTCGGCATCAAAGCCGATGGCGGTAATCGGGCGCATGGGATCGAGCCTCCGCTCCTATCATATGGAGGAAGATGGACGTCGGGCAAGCGGCAAAGGCCGCGTGTCGCCACAGGGGCTGTCTGTGAGGAAGATGGTGGCGGTGCGGCCTGCCCCTTCTCCCCGTCATGACGGGGAGAAGGACGGGTGCCTTACCGGCCGAGCCCGTTAGGTTTGCTTGTCATTGTCCCTTGGCTTTCAGCCAGGCCTGCATGTCGGCGATTTCCTTTTCCTGCGCCTTGATGATCGCCTCCGCCAGCTTGCGCTGGGTCGGGTCCTTGCCGTGTTCGAGTTCGACCTTCGCCATGTCGATCGCACCCTGGTGATGGGCGATCATGCCGCGGGTGAAATCGACATCCGCATCGCCGGAAAAATCGATCGCCATGCCTTCATGCATCCTGGCATTGGCGGCCTTGAAGGCCTTGGTCGAAGCGCTGTCATCGTTGTCTTGATGCGCGGCGTGGCCCATCTCGCCGTTCATCTTCATGCCGGATTGGCTGCAGGTCGTTTCCTGAGCGGTTGCCAGGGAGCCTGCAGAAAACAGTGCGATCGCGGCTGCGGCCGCAAGAGTGATGGTCTTGGACATGAGTTATCCTTCCGTGTCCTGGAATTTCGTTCTTCGATATTTTAGGAAAAAACGATCAGGCGCGGGGAGGCGGCGTGAGCGGTGCAGTACCGGAAACGATCAGCGAAGGGCCGGTTTCGGGCGCGGGGTAGCGATGGATGAAACGGCCGGTATCGGCAAATGCGATATGCGGCAGAACGACGAGGCAGGCCGAGCAGAACGGTGCGACGCAGATCTTGTTTTCCCCGGTACCCGAATGTGGGCAGGGTTGCTGCGTGTCGCCATGGGTTTGGCGCGAGCCCGCCTCGGCGGTTTTTTCGCCATGCTGTGCATGATCCTGCTCCAGCATTGCGGAAGCGGATATCGCGGTCTGGCCGGGCATCTCATGCTGCATGGAAGGCATCGCCACGGCCGGCATTGCCCCGTAAAGCAGCCATGCGGCAAACATCATGATGGCGGCGAACTGTTTCATTGCAACGATTCTAAGCTTCGGACGTCGGAAATCAAGCGCGGCAGGCAGAGAGAGTGTGCCAGGAAGTGTGAGGCCGTTTTGCGGCGGCGTCCTGCGACATGATGGAAGCCCGAGGGTTTCTTCGAAAAGCGCAATGGTTGATCTCAGACCGCAATCACCCGATGCACGGCCTGACGATCACGTCCGATTTCTCCCAATGGCGCGACCGGCCAGTCCCAGCTCTGTTTCGCCCGGGGCGCCGGCACGCCGCAGAAAAGATCGTCAGCCTCGATCACCTTGCCCTGCCGATCCGTCACCTCATAGCTGATATCCGTCATCAGCGCCGTTTTGCAGGGCAGGGCGGCAAGGCCGTCGAGATGGGCGCGGATGAGCTGCGAGATGATCGCATCCGGTTCCGCGTGGCCGGACTGCTCCAGCACCCGCCGGCAACCGACGCCGATCTGCGAGACGATATTGGCCGAGACGACGAGATCGAGATAAGGCACCTGCCGCAGGAATGCGAGCGGCTCCGGGCTCGTGCCGGCAAGCGCATCCTGCAGGCCGGAAAGATCCCGAGAGATCAGCCGCACATTGTTCAGCCGTTTCGCCGTGATCCATGTCCTGACGCTGGCCAGATGCACCAGATCGACCAGCACGACCGTATCGAAGGTTTTGCAAAGCTCGACGATCGGCACATCGCGCAACAGGCCGGAGCCGAGCACCACGGCGGTGCGCCGCTCTCTCATCGGCGCGATCGTTCCGCGGATGAAGGCGTGGCAATTATTCTCATGCTCCGCCCAGTCTTTCGTACACCGACCCGCCCGGCCCCAGAGGCCGAGGGAGGAGCGGATGAAGGGGCGGAATTCGCGCGGCGTGACCAGAGCGGTCGCGGCATATTGGATGGCTTCGAGGATCATGAAATCGGCAATGTGGATTAGCGATAAACCTGGCGGCGGTGGTCTACTTCCATCACCAATACGACCAGTCTATCGTCCTGGATATCGCAGATGATGCGATAGTCACCGACTTTGTAGCGCCAGAGATGTTTGAAGCGAGGGCCCTGAAGCGCCTCGCCGAGTTGACGGGGATTGTCGAGCGGCTTCACTCGAGTATGCAGAAAATCTCGTATGCGGGCAGATTCCTTGTGGCCCATTTTCTTGAGCTGTTTGATTGCAGTCGCCTGAAAGTCAATCTTCCAGGCCAAGTTCGCGCTCCATCTCTTCCCACGTATAGGTCCGCTCACCGTTCTTGATCCGCTCCATCGCCGCTTCGGCGAGCGCAATGTCGTGCAGATCCTCGAGATGCTGTTCGATAACCTCGCGCATATAGGCGTCCGGCGCGGAGCCGGCTTCGGCCGCATATTCCTCGACGAGCTTCATCATCTCGTCCGGCATTTCGATCGTGACGCGCTTGTTCATGGCGATGATCCCTTCAGGTAGCGGGATATATACCATTCGGCAAAATACTTCGCCAGCCGCCGCCCTTGCCGCCCAAAGCTTCATCCTCTAAGAAACCGCTCGTATTTTCGGCCTTTCCGGAAGGCCAGTAAGCAATGGATATCGATCATGAGCGACAAGCAGAAGAAGCCCCAGAAACTCAAGGCCCGCCTGCCGCGCGGTTTTGTCGACCGCTCGGCTGCCGATATCCATGCGACCAACGAGATGACGGCGAAGATCCGCGAGGTCTATGAGCGTTACGGTTTCGATCCGGTGGAAACGCCGCTGTTCGAATATACCGATGCGCTCGGCAAATTCCTGCCCGACTCTGACCGCCCCAACGAAGGCGTCTTTTCGCTGCAGGACGATGACGACCAGTGGATGTCGCTGCGCTACGACCTGACCGCGCCGCTTGCCCGCCATGTCGCGGAGAATTTCAACGAGATCCAGCTGCCGTTCCGCACCTATCGCGCCGGTTACGTTTTCCGCAACGAAAAGCCCGGTCCGGGCCGCTTCCGCCAGTTCATGCAGTTCGATGCCGATACCGTTGGCGCACCGGATGTGTCAGCTGACGCTGAGATGTGCATGATGATGGCTGATGCTATGGACGCGCTGGGTATCAAGCGCGGCGATTACGTTATTCGCGTCAATAACCGCAAGGTTTTGGACGGCCTGATGGAAGCCATTGGTCTGGGTGGTGTCGACAAGGTTGAGCAGAGGCTTACAGTTATGCGCGCCATCGACAAGCTCGACAAGTTCGGTCCTGTAGGCGTGAAGCTACTGCTCGGCGAAGGCCGTAAGGATGAATCCGGCGACTTCACAAAGGGCGCAGGGCTAAACGCCGAGCAGATTGAAAAATTTGAGTTTCTGTTTGCCTGCTTTGAAGGGCGTACCGTCGCCGTGACGAGTGAGGACCCGAAGTCACCGACATACCGTGAGCCTATGCAGGCGGATTTTGAAGAAGCAGCTACTGCAGAGGCCGGTGTATATTCCTTGCCTTTGGGTGTTCTTAGGTCAGCATTCCACAAATTCGGCGGAGATGCTGATGCAACGGTGAGTGGCTTCGACGGCTACAATGAGTTGCTCAAAATGGGAATGCTTTTCAATGCCGCTGGCTACGGCGATCGCATCAAGATCGATCCCTCCGTCGTCCGCGGTCTCGAATATTACACCGGCCCCGTTTTCGAAGCCGAACTCACCTTCGACGTCACCAACGAAAAGGGCGAAAAGGTCGTCTTCGGGTCTGTCGGCGGTGGTGGCCGTTATGATGGTCTGGTGTCGCGTTTCATGGGCCAGCCGGTTCCGGCCACGGGTTTTTCCATCGGCGTATCGCGCCTGATGACGGCGCTCAAAAACCTCGGCAAGCTGGGGCAGGACGAGGTGATCGCTCCGGTTCTCGTCACCGTCATGGATGGCGATGTCGAGAGCATGGGCCGTTACCAGCGTTTCACGCAGGCGCTCAGGGCCGAAGGCATCCGCGCTGAAATGTACCAGGGCAACTGGAAGAAATTCGGCAACCAGCTGAAATATGCCGACCGCCGCGGCTGCCCGATCGCCATCATCCAGGGTGGTGACGAGCGTGCGGAAAGCGTCGTGCAGATCAAGGACCTGATCGAGGGCAAGCGCCTGTCCGGCGAGATCGAGGACAATGCTTCCTGGCGTGAGGCACGTGTGGCGCAGGAGACGGTCGCAGAAGCCGATCTCGTTGCCAAGGTGAAGGACATTCTGGCGGCTCAGAAAGAGGACCGCGAGCGTGCCAAAGACGGGTTTTCGAAAGACTATGATCCCAATCAGATTGGGGATCTTGCTGATGACATTTGATATGGCGCTGCCCCTCACCCTAACCCTCTCCCCGCATGCGGGGAGAGGGGACGTGCCTCGCTCGGCCTCTATGGCTGGGCTTGACGGTGCGGCATATCCCTTCTCCCCGTCAGAACGGGGAGAAGGTGGCGGCAGCCGGATGAGGGGCACCTCCGATATCTCCGGAGCCATCCCATGCCTCTGATCAACATGCCCGAATTCTCCACCCATCTTCTCGACGAGTTTGCCGCCCGTGGCACGGCGCGCATCGATACGCCGGTCATCCAGCCGGCTGCACCGTTCCTCGACATGGCCGGTGAAGACCTGCGTCGCCGTATTTTCCTCACCGAAAGCGAAACCGGCGAGAGCCTGTGCCTGCGGCCGGAATTCACCATTCCCGTCTGCCTGCGCCATATCGAAAACGCCACCGGAACGCCGCGCCGTTACTGTTATCTCGGCGAGGTGTTCCGCCAGCGCCGCGAAGGCGACAACGAGTTCTACCAGGCGGGCATCGAGGATCTCGGCGAGACCGCGACGGCCAATGCCGATGCGCGTGCCGTCAACGATGCGATGCAGATCCTGACGAACCTCATCCCCGGCCGCCGGCTCAACGTGACGCTGGGTGACCAGGCCGTTTTCGAGGCGGTCGTTCGCGCTCTCGGCCTTCCCGGCGGCTGGCAGAAGCGGCTGATCCAGTCCTTCGGCAACAATGCCCATCTGCGCCATCTGCTGATGACGCTGGCAAGCCCGCAGGCTGAAACAGGCCTGTCGCCGGAACTTGCCGACCTGATGAAGCAGGATGAGGCGGCGCTGATCGCTCATATCGATCGCACGATGCAGGAGACCGGTTATTCCACCAATGCCAGCCGCTCGCCGCGCGAGATCGCGGCCCGGCTGAAGGAAAAGCAGTCGCTCGCCGAAACGAGGCTGGATGGGTCTGCCCTGGTTCTGCTGACGGAATTCCTGTCGCTCGAACTGCCGCTGTCGCAGGCGCCTGCGGCATTGGCCGGTTTTGCCGATG
>DLSX01000142.1 GCA_002500765.1 Neorhizobium sp. UBA7851 | reverse complement strand
GCGCTCGCGCCCTACCAGAAGGCCCGCATGCGCAGCCACGAAGGTGGTTACTTCATCCGTTTGACGGTCGCGGACCGCACCGGCGTCTTCGCCAGCGTCGCGGCGCGGATGGCGGAAAACAACATCTCGCTCGAATCGATCGTCCAGCGGCCCAAGCCGGCGCAGACGGATGCTTCCAAGACGATCATCCTCGTGACCCACGCCACCACCGAAGCGTCGATCCGCAAGGCAGTCGAGGGCATCAAGCAGGAAACCTATCTGGTCGGAGAGCCGCAGGTCATCCGCATTGAGCGGCCCCGGGCGTCTTAAACTCCCTCCCTATTTCAGCATTACGTGAAAAATGATCCCGGATGACGGTTTGATGACTGGTCGCCGGGAGTAAATCGTCTTACACTCCTGTCATTCACCATCGCAGGAGGAGGCGTTTGCGTGATGTCCATTGATCTGAGTGAGAAGATTTACAGCCAGCCGAAGCTGCGGCGGGGCAGGCATGAAAATGTTCCATATCTGAAACTCGTCTATTCATTTAACGACGAGTTGGTCGGCGTCGATGATGGCGAGCCTGAAAGTGCCGATTTCTTTGTTATTGCCATCCTCGCGGTGGCGTCGGCGTCAATGTTCGCCGCGGTATGGTTGTTGATCCACAACTGGCTCTGACCCCTTCCGCTCGAAAGCGTTTCCGCTTCTTGACGGCGTCGGCTATGGATAGCTGATGACGACAAAGACATTTACCGCGCTGACGCCTCCCGAGCCCGCAGATCCCGTTCAGCGGGCTTTTCTTGGTGTGGATCGCTCCGCCTCCGGTCAACGCTGGATGTCGAGGCTCGACCAGGCAGCCCAGAACCGCGCGCTGGCGATTGCCCAGATCCATGGAATTCCCGAGATCATCGCTCGCGTTCTGGCGGGCCGCGGTGTGCAGCTCGATGATGCGCCCGCCTTTCTCGACCCGACCATTCGTTCGCTGATGCCGGATCCGTTGACGCTGACGGACTGCGACAAGGCCGCTTCACGGATCATGGAGGCGATCCGCCGGCGCGAACGTGTCGCGATCTTCGGCGACTATGACGTCGATGGCGCCTCGTCCTCGGCGCTTCTTTATCGCTTCCTGACACATTTCGAGGTCGATGCCGAAATCTACATCCCAGACCGCATATTCGAAGGCTATGGCCCGAATGTCGCGGCCATGGAGCAACTGATCGATCGCGGTGCGCGCCTGATCGTCACCGTCGACTGCGGTTCGACCAGTCACGAATCGCTTGCGGCTGCGGCGGCCAGGGGATGCGACGTCGTCGTCATCGATCATCACCAGGTGGGAACCGAGCTGCCTAGGGCCGTTGCACTCGTCAATCCCAACCGCGAGGACGATCTGTCGGGGCAGGGGCATCTTTGTGCCGCAGGCGTCGTCTTCCTTGTTCTGGTCGCGACGGCACGCCTGCTGCGCGAGGCCGGGGATCGGCGCGCCGCAAATCTCGATCTCCTTTCCTGGATCGATCTCGTGGCGCTCGCCACCGTCTGCGACGTCGTGCCGCTCAGGGGACTGAACCGTGCCTATGTGGTCAAGGGCCTGATCGCCGCCCGTCACATGACCAATGTCGGCCTTGCGGCACTCTTCAGAAAGGCCGGCCTGTCCGGCCCGGTTACGCCCTATCATTTCGGCTTCCTCATCGGCCCGCGGATCAATGCCGGCGGACGCATCAGCGATGCAGCGCTCGGCAGTCGCCTCCTGACGCTCGATGACGGTGTGCAGGCCGAGGAGATCGCCGCTCGTCTCGACGAACTCAATCGCGATCGGCAGGCGATGGAGGCAGCCATGCTTGCCGAAGCCGAAGCCGAAGTGCTGGCCGAATATGGTGACGGTGAGGGCGCCAACGTGCTGGTCACCGCCCATGAAGGCTGGCATCCCGGCATCGTCGGATTGCTGGCCGCCCGTCTGAAGGAGAGGTTCAAGCGCCCCGCCTTCGCCATTGCCTTCGATCCGTCCGGCAAGGGGACGGGGTCCGGCCGTTCGATCAACGGTTTCGACATGGGGCATATGGTGCGCGCGGCCGTGGAGGGCGGACTCCTGGTCAAGGGCGGCGGCCACGCAATGGCTGCAGGTCTCACTGTCGAGCGCGGCAAGCTCGGGGCGCTGAGAACGTTTTTCGAGGAGAGCGCCGCTTCACGCGTTCCCTCTCTCGTCTCGAATCATTCGCTGAAGATAGACGGCGCGTTGTCGGCGTCCGGTGCAACGCTCGATCTCTTCGATCAGCTCGAAAAGGCGGGCCCTTACGGTTCCGGCCACCCGCAGCCGATCTTCGCCATTCCCTCCCATCGCCTGAAGGATGTCCGGCCGGTGGGAACGGCGCATATAAAGATCACCTTGGAAGCCATGGATGGTTCGCGCCTAGACGGCATCGCTTTCCGTGCCGCCGACACGCCGCTCGGCGATCTTCTTATGAAGTCTCGCGGCATGCAGATTCACGCCGCAGGAAGCCTGAGCGCAGACTATTGGCAAGGCAGCAGACGAATTCAGTTGCGCCTGCTGGATGCCGCTCCGGCAAAATAATCTGTCGTTTGTTTTGGAGAGGAGAGAAGTGGTACGCCCTANNGGGCGCATACGCTTCGTGGCGCCCTTATAGGGGCGTCGATTGAAGACCGCAAGCGCAAAAATGCACTTTTCAAAGGTGAAATTCAGAAAAATTCTAAATTTCCCCAGAGAGGAATAAAGTAATTCGAACAAGGACTTGCAAGAAAGAGGAGTAGTTTTGGGGAGGAGAGAAGTGGTACGCCCTAGGGGAGTCGAACCCCTCTTCCCAGAATGAAAATCTGGTGTCCTAACCGATAGACGAAGGGCGCATACGCTTCGTGGCGCCTTCTTAGGGGTAGGAATCGAAGTCCGCAAGCGAAAAATGCGATCCGAGGGCACTATATCCGCAAAAAAAATCGAATATTCGCACGAGCGAATTGCAGAGCACGAACAATGGCTTGCGAAGAAGGGGAATAGCTTTGGGGGAGGAGAGAAGTGGTACGCC
>DLSX01000098.1 GCA_002500765.1 Neorhizobium sp. UBA7851 | reverse complement strand
CCGCAACCGTCCGGACGTACGCGCCGCCGAACGCCAGCTGGCAGCAGCGACCGCCCGCATCGGCATCGCGGAAGCCCGGCTCTACCCGGCGATCACGCTGGGCGGTTCGATCACGCCTTCCTACACCCGGTCGCTGGGTGCCGACGCGGGCATCCTGTCCTGGTCCTTCGGTCCGCAGCTGTCGCTGCCGATCTTCGATGGCGGTGCTCTGAAGGCAAACGTCAAGTCGAACGAATCGGCTGCACGTGAAGCCTATCTCTCCTGGAAGCAGACGGTTCTTGCCGGTGTCGAGGAAGTTGAAAACGCGCTCGCCGCAGTTTCCCGCGATGGCCGCACCGTTGCGGCATTGCGCGCAACCGTGAAGTCCTATCAGGAAGCCCTCGAGCTTGCGACCGCAAGCTATCGCGACGGCGCCTCCTCGCTGCTCGACGTTCTCGATGCACAGCGTCAGGTATCCGACTCGCAGGCAAACCTTGCTGCCGCCGTTCAGCAGATGGCGCAGAACTACGTCTCGCTCAACGTCGCCATCGGCGGCGGTTACGCGGTCGGCTCCACGGCCAAGACGGAAGTTGCTTCTGCCAAGGTCGTCAAGGACTAAGATGGGGTTTAAGGCCGGCTCGCCGGCCTTTCTTCCTTCATTCAGCACAACAAAAAACCTCCGCAGCATCGCTTCGGAGGTTTTTTAATGCCTGGCAGACTGCCGGGGACGATGCCGCGGCGAATTTCTCAGTTCTTGGCGCGCTCGACGTAGGAATTGTCTTCCGTGGCGATGACGACGCGGGTGCCGGCATCGATATGCGGCGGAACGGCGGTGCGGATGCCGTTGGACAGCATGGCCGGCTTGTAGGACGACGAAGCCGTCTGGCCCTTGACGACCGGTTCGGTCTCGGTGATTTCGAGAATGACGTGACGCGGCAGCTGCAGGGCAAGCGCCACACCTTCATGCATCGACAGGATGCAGACCATGCCTTCCTGCAGATAGGCCTTCTGGTCGCCCATCGTGTCGACATCGACAACGATCTGGTCGTAGTTTTCCGGGTTCATGAAGTGGAAGCCTTCGCCATCTTCATAGAGGAACTGGTGGTTGACGTCTTCGACGAAGGCGCGCTCGACCTGTTCCGTCGTACGCCAGCGTTCCGACACCTTCACGCCATCGACGATGCGGCGCATGTTCACCTGGGTGACGGGCGTGCCCTTGCCGGGGTGGAAGTTTTCGGCGGTGAGCACGACATAGAGCTTGCCGTCGACATCGATGACGTTGCCCTTGCGGACGGAGGAGGCGATGACCTTGACCATAAGAGTTCCTTGTAACTCGGCCGGCCACGTCGTAGAGGACTGGCGAAACGGCCGTAGAGATGCTTTTCAGGTTTCCTTGCCGGCGCAACTAACGCAAAATCGGCCAAATAGCCAGCCCCGGCTTTGCCCGACACGGCGAAGAAAGCTCAATCCATGAACCGCCCCGGCATATCGACATCTTCCTGGTGGACGAAAACCGCCCATGCCGACCGAAGGCCTTTCCTTCTTGGCCGCAACAGGGTGCAGACGGCGCTGAGGGCTTTTTTCCAATCCGACGACTTCATCGAGGTCGATACGGCGACGCTGCAGGTCTCCCCCGGCAACGAGACACATCTTCACGCCTTTGCAACCGAGGCGCTGAGCATCGATGGCCAGGCAGCGCCGCTTTATCTGCACACCTCGCCGGAATTTGCCGCCAAGAAGCTGCTTTCCGCCGGCGAAAACCGCATCTTCACCTTTGCCCATGTCTATCGCAACCGCGAGCGCGGGCCGCTGCATCACCCCGAATTCACCATGCTGGAATGGTATCGTGTCGGCGAGACTTACGAACAGCTGATGGCCGATTGCGCCGACATGCTGAAGCTTGCGGCCGAAACCACCGGCACGAAGCGTTTCTCCTTCCGCGGCATGGAGATCGATCCCTTTGCCGAGCCGGAACGGCTGACGCTGGCGGAAGCCTTCGACCGGTTTGCCGGTATCGACCTTCTGTCCTCTGTCGCGACCTCCGGCGAGACGGACCGCGATCGCCTCGCGGCATCGGTGCGCAATGCAGGAATGCGCGTCGCGGAAGACGACACCTGGGCCGACCTGTTCAGCAAGGTGCTGGTGGAGAAGATCGAACCGCGTCTCGGTCAGGGCCGGGCGACAATCCTCTGCGAATACCCGGTCTGCGAAGCTGCTCTGGCAAGGCCATCGGCGCGTGATCCGCGGGTGGCGGAACGGTTCGAGCTCTATGCCTGCGGCGTCGAGTTGGCCAATGCCTTCGGCGAACTGACCGATGCCGGCGAACAGCGGCGGCGCTTCGAGCACGAAATGGCGGAGAAGGCCCGCATTTACGGCGAGACCTACCCGATCGACGAGGATTTCCTTGCGGCATTGTCGGTGATGCCGCAAGCGAGCGGCGCCGCCCTCGGATTCGACCGGCTGGCCATGCTGGCAACCGGTGCGACGCGGATCGAACAGGTCATGTGGGCGCCAGTGGCGGAGGTGCATTCTTGAGTGCTGCCCGTTCATTGAAAACGCCGGACGAGCTGCAGGCCGCAGGGCTTGTAGCTCCTGAACACTTGACGGCGATCAGCGCCGTAGCCGAGCGCTACGCGATCGCAATCACGCCGACCGTGGTGTCGCTGATCGACGGCAACGATGCGGACGACCCGATCGCCCGGCAATTCGTGCCGGATGCGGCCGAACTGGTGACGACGCCAGAAGAACGCGAGGATCCGATCGGGGATGCGGCACATAGCCCGGTCAAGGGCATCGTCCATCGATATCCCGACCGGGTGCTGCTGAAGGCCGTGCATATCTGCCCGGTCTATTGCCGCTTCTGCTTTCGCCGCGAGATGGTCGGACCTCAGGGCGACGGCACGCTGGCACCGGACGAGCTGGCAGCGGCGCTTGGTTATATCCGTGATCATTCCGAAATCTGGGAAGTCATCCTCACCGGCGGCGATCCGCTGGTTCTTTCCCCGCGTCGGCTGGCCGGGATCATGCGTGGATTGAAGGCGATCGAGCATGTGAAGATCATCCGTTTTCACACACGAGTGCCGGTCGTCGAGCCGAACCGCATCAACGAAGCGCTGATCGAAGCGTTGAAGGAAAGCGGCAAGGTCGTCTACATCGCACTCCACGCCAACCATCCCCGCGAAATGACGGCCGACGCCCGCGCCGCCTCGGCGCGACTGGTCGATGCCGGATTTGCGATGGTGAGCCAGACCGTGCTTCTCAAGGGTATCAACGACGATCCAGACATTCTTGGTGACCTGATGAAGGCCTTTGTCGAGACGCGGATCAAACCCTATTACCTGCATCACCCGGACCTTGCACCTGGGACGGGCCATTTCCGCATGGAGATCGAGGAAGGCCAGAAAATCGTCTCCGCCTTGCGTGGAAACATCTCTGGCCTCTGCCAGCCGACCTATGTGCTGGATATTCCAGGCGGCCACGGCAAGGCGATGATCGGCGAAAGTGCCGTGCGCGGCGAAGGGGGCTGTTATTCGGTGAGCGATTTCCGCGGCGGCGAGCATCGCTATCCGCCGAAGTGAGTGGTCTGGCCGCTGCGGCTTCTTTCGAGGGCCTCACTACTCAAACAACAAAGGCTCAATGCTTGTGCCTGGATCCTCGGGTCAAGCCCGAGGATGACAGACGATGGGTGGTGCAATGGGTGCCTAGAGCATAACTTCTAAGCCTGTGAATACTGCGCCCCGACCCACAAGACCTACGTTTGTCTCCAACAGAAACAACAACCGCTGTCATCCTCGGGCTTGACCCGAGGATCCAAACGCAAGCAATCGACACTCTCGATGCCTTGCGGCGAACACACCGATCCACCCCGCGCAGCGTGCTGCCGTGGTCGTCAAAGACCGTTCCGGAGAAGCGCACGCATATGCGGAACCTCTTTGGAATGTAAAAATATGGCTCCGCATATGCGTGGCCCTCGGCGTTTTCTCGGGACTTCCGGTCCCTACGGGTGATCCTCTCGCCTCGCTGCATGTGGTTTCCCACACTTGGACGGCTCAACCGAACCCGGCATGGCTGCCGGGGGGAGGCTTGATAGGAGCGCGCGGTTTGACGCCGCACCCTCCATGCATTTCACCCCTACCGCCCTTGCCGCACGTTACGGGTCGGACGGAAGCGCCGGCTCCCGTCTGCCCGCGAACGTCTCGCGCAACACTCCGGCAACGGAAGCGGGAGGATTGTAGGCATGGTGCGTGAGGGCGGGGATGAAAAAATGGGTAAGCGATTGATTTGGTTGAGGGGGCGGGCAAAAACGTCCCCGGCCTTTCGCTTGTGCTCAAGGCGTTCGAACTTCGAAACGATTGACTGGATCGTTTCGTCGGCATCGCGGAGCAATCCCCCTCACCTGCGATTTCCAAGACTTAGCCTTCGGCTAAGATCTTGAAATCGCTTTCTCTCCCACAAGGGGAGAGATATTGGTGAGGCACTCTCGGCGCTTACCTCTCCCTTTTTGGGAAAGGTTACAAAATCACGATCTTGGCAAAGCTAAGTCTTAGATTTTGTTGGTGAGGGGATAAGCCTCCCGCCGCCCTCATCTGCCACAGGTTTTGCGGTCGGCAAAATAGGCCTGCAGCGTCTGCATCTGCGGACGGTCGCCTTGATCGGTCGGCTGGATGTTGAGCGGTTCGGACGGTTTCCACCAGTCGCCGGCGGCCCAATAGGACCAGCCCAGCCAGACATCCGGCCGGCTTTCGACGGCGGCCACCATATCCGTCAGCGCCTGCTGGCAGATGGGCATGGTCGAGACGGCGAACTCACCCAGAAAACCGCGGCGGCCCTTCGCGGCGAGCCAGTCTCCCATGTCGGCAATCGCCTTTACCGCGTCTGCAGCGCGCGAGCATTCTTCGTTCTTGCCGGAAAAATCGACATCCAGATACTGATGGACTTCAAAGGCGTAATTGTCGGCAGGATCCGTCACGCCCGTCATCACGGCCGCATTCGGCGTGCCGTAGTCACCGGCGGACCAGCTATGCGCGCCTGTCCACGATGTTCCGGGCACGAGGATGAGGTTATCGGCACCGGTTTGCCGGATGGCGGAAATCGCACTGTTTGCAGCCGAAAGCCAGTCTTCGGCGGATATCTCGTAAGGCTCGTTCATCAAGCCGAACAGGACGTCGTCCTGGCTCGCGAACGTCGCCGCCAGCCGCCGCCAGAAATCCGCGAAAGCGCTTTGCGGCACCCCGTCGGAGCCGATCAGCTGGTCTTCGTAGCGAGCATAATTATGCGGATCGAGAACCACCTGCATGCCGGCGGACCGGATGGCCTTCGCCGTGGCGCGCAGCCGTCTCAATTCGGCAGCGTCGAACTTGTCGTAGAGCTTGGGCTGCAGGCGCTCCCACCGGAAGGGCAGCCGCACGCTGGTAAAGCCCTTATCCTTGAAATAGGCGATCGTCTTTTCGGACGGATAGATGTATCCCGTCCCGTATTCCTGGCCGAGGCTGCCGAATTCGGCGCCTGCGAGATTGATGCCTCTCATGCACTCCGCCGATTGTGCTGACCCGGCCGCGACCGCGACGCAGGAAAGCGCGACTGCGATCCGCCGCGCAAAAGCCTTGTATGCTGCGTGTCTCTTCACACGTCGTCTCCCATATCGCGCGGTACCCTCGCACCAGCAACTTATGAAATCGCTAATGGCCATGCGAGCGCACCACATCCTCTCACGGCGGTCTTGCGCCCGCGAAAGACGCAATGGGAACGGAATTTTGCACCGCCGCGCCTAATGTGACGCAGCCGGGGATGATGACAAGCGTCACCGGCCGAAGAAAAATGACAACCGGACAACCCGCGCAGTTTCAATCGGCTGTCATCACGTATAGGGCATTGATGCCAGCTTGAGCGCAGGGGAAACGACGAATGATGAAGAATTATGTCCTGACCGTATCGTGCAGATCCACACGGGGAATCGTCGCGGCGATATCCGGATTCCTTGCCGAAAAGGGCTGCAACATCATCGATTCGTCGCAGTTCGACGACCTGGATACCGGCAAGTTCTTCATGCGGGTCAGCTTCATCTCCGAACAGGGCGCCGAGCGCGACGCCTTGCTTTCCGGATTTGCGCCTGTGGCGGAAAAATTCGGCATGGATTGGGATGTCTTCGACCAGGCTGAACGGATGAAGGTCCTGCTGATGGTCTCCCGTTTCGGCCACTGCCTGAACGACCTTCTCTATCGCTGGAAGATCGGCGCATTGCCGATCGATATCGTCGGCGTCGTGTCCAACCACTTCGACTACCAGAAACTGGTGGTCAACAATGACATCCCCTTCCACCACATCAAGGTGACGAAGGAAAACAAGCCGCAGGCCGAAGCGCAACTGATGGAAGTCGTCGAGACGAGCGGCACCGAGCTTGTCGTGCTGGCACGTTACATGCAGGTTCTGTCCGACCAGCTCTGCACGAAAATGTCGGGCAGGATCATCAACATCCACCACTCCTTCCTGCCGAGCTTCAAGGGCGCCAATCCTTACAAACAGGCTTACCAGCGTGGCGTGAAGCTGATCGGCGCAACCGCGCATTACGTCACCGCCGATCTCGACGAAGGCCCGATCATCGAGCAGGACACGGTACGTGTGACCCATGCACAGTCGCCGGACGACTACGTTTCGCTGGGTCGCGACGTCGAAAGTCAGGTCCTGGCGCGCGCCATCCATGCGCATATCCACCACCGGACCTTCATCAACGGCAACCGCACCGTCGTATTCCCGCCAAGTCCGGGTTCCTACGCATCCGAGCGCATGGGATAGATTGCCATAAATCACCCAGATAAAGGCTGAAAAGCCCTATGGACGCGGCGTTTGCCTGCGCTATCCTCACGTCAAGGTTCTACCGGAGAGTGAGAATGCCAGGCGACGAAACGTCCGAACTACTCGATACCCCCGTGATTGCCGATGAGCGGGCCGACAACGTGTCGCTGGACACGATCGAGGCGGTGCTGCGCGACCATTGGGGTCTTTCCGGCCAGGTCTTTCCGGTGGAGGAGGATCAGGGCCTCGGATATCTGGTCGACAATGGCCACCTGCGGTATTTCCTCGACCTGCGGGATGCGGAAGAAGAGCAGGCCTTGCGGGTGGAGCACGAGGTGATGCGCCACATAACCCGCAGCCCCGACGGCCCGCAGGTGCCCGAACCGGTCGTCACCAAGGACGGGGCAGACGTTCTGACGACGGAAATCGGCGGCAGGGAGCGTGTTCTTCGATTGCTGACGGTTCTCGATGGCGACCCAACACCGCAGGACCGGGACGTGACGGAAGAAACCGCCGCAGCACTCGGCGCCCTGCTCGCCAGCCTGGTGAATAGCCTTCAGGATTTCGATCCCGACATCTGGAAAGGCGAGCATGAGGACGACTTGCGCAAGGCGGGGCCACGCACGGTCTCGCTTCTTTCCGCGGTAGCCGACCAGGAAGCGCGCGACATGATTGCCCGCGCCATGGTGGCCGCCCTGCGCCGTATTCATCCGCTGACATCGGAATTTCGCATCGGGCTTGTGATCCCGGACCTTGGCGCCGGAGATCTGGTTGGCGAGACGGATGACGTGGACTGGTATCCGACCGGCATTACCAATCTCGGTGGCCTTTCGCGAAGCTGGTACGTATCGGCGCTGGCCAAGACCTGCGCCCGCATTCTCGCCAGCCAGGCAGGCGAGCCGGCATCGATCCTGCCGGCCGTTACCGGCTATCATTCGATCGATCCGTTGAATGCGGCCGAGATGGAGGCGCTCTGGCCGCTCGTGATCGCCGATATCGCGTTTTCGGCAGCCCATGCCGAAAACATCCATGCCCAGTCACCGGAAGACGACGCGGCAGCCGAGGAAGCCAGGGAACGACGCCAGATTCTGACCAATGCCTCGACGTTCACAACGGAATATATGCATGCCTGTATCCTCGAAGCCTGCAGGATCGAGCCGGATCCGCTCGAGCTGGGCCTGTTCCTGCCGGATATCGAGGCGGGCAAGATAAGGCTCGTCGACCTGAGCCCCGCAAGCCCGCTGTTTCACAGCGGCAATTGGACCGACCCCGACTGCGACTGGAGGCTTCTGGCCCGCGCGGCCTGGGAGACGGGCATGGGCAGCACGCGTTACGGCGAATATCGCCTGTCCAGAAGCAAGCCGGACACGACAGGGAAAGAGCCGCGAAACGTCGCCCTTCATGTGGATATCTGCCTTCCGACGGGAGCCGCCCTCGTCGCTCCCTTCGACGGCATGGTGATACATCTGTCCCCGCAACTTTCGCTGCGTGGCGAAGCTGTGACATTGCTGGTCGAAGGCCTGGAAACGACGGTGACGGAAGGAATGGAGATCAAGGCGGGCGACCAGCTCGGAACGGTGGCCGGTGCAGCCGATTCGGTCGGAGGGCTGCGCCTGAGGCTGTCGCGGGATCCCGACAACCATCCACCCCTGTTTTGCCGGCCATCAGAGGCTGCCATATGGGGACGCCTGGCCCCTTCGCCCTCGCCCCTTCTCGGGATCGATTGCGATGCTCCGCCCGTAATCTCGGGCCGGGAAGTTCGGGGTTGGCGCGAATTCGTTTATGACGAGACCGGCTCGGCATTTCTGGATTTCGGTGGCAAGGCACCTCTGATCGGCCACGCACACCCGTCGATAGCCGCCGCCGGCTACCAGCAATCTTTAAGGCTCACCACGGCGCATGACGGAAGCGTCGAGGCGGAAGCCCTGAGGCAGGCGCTGGCGCAGATCGCTCCGGCCGGCTTTACCGACGTGGTCCTGTTCGAGGACCGACGGGCTGCAATGGAAGCGATGACGGAAGTTGCCAGGACCCGGGAGACGACGGAGGAAAGAGCGGTGATCGCCGCCTACCAGGAGAACGACGCAGCGGAAGAAGCCGGCGAGACACGGGACGAGGAAGAGCTTTCCTATGCCGAGGTCAGCGAACGGACGGAACGGTATGACGGCGCCATGCCTCTTGTCCTCGAACCGCTTCCGGGCCTTGCCGACCTGGCGGAACAGGTGACTGCTGCAAAGGAGGACGGCAGGCTGGTTATCGCGGACGAAACGCAGACCGGTTACAGGCGTCTCGGCAAGACCTTCTGGGCTATCGAAAACGAGACCCTGGCGGCGGATTTTCTGCTGGCGGGCGGTTGCGATGCAGGCAGGCTATCTGTCGTCTTCTGCAGGGAAGAGCTTGCCGAAAGCCTTGCGCCACTCGCAGCCCCGGTATCTCCGGTCGACGCCGCCACCGCACTGGCGGCGCTGAAAGTCCTGGCGGACGAGAACCTGCAGGCGAATGCGACGGCCATGGGCGAGGTTCTGGAAAAAGGACTGCGGCAACTTGCCGGCGAAAGTGACCGCATCGAAGTGATCGCAGGCCGCGGACTATGGTGGAGAATACAACTGAAAGACGAAAGCGCGGAGCCCTGGGACGCTCTCGACGGCCATGTCCTGCACGATCTCGATCAATCCGGCAGGTTGATCCTTGCACCGCCGCTTTGCGTCAGCGAGGCAAGCATAGACCTTTGCCTCGATCATCTCCGAAATGTCCTGAGGCTTCCCCTCGGATAGAATTTTACTTGCAGCCAACCCTTGTCTGGGGAGCATCGCTACCTAGATTAGCTTGGCTGGAGCAACCGGCGATATTGCGAACGTAATTTCACAATATCGCCTTTCTCCTGTCATCATGCAGAAAAATATTCTGTCTAAATAGGATTTCATTGATCGCTCGGCGCGTTTTGGCTAGAGTGATTGGTGGTCAGAAAATCGATTCTGACGTTATCGCGCAACGCTTGAGAAGGGGAGTGACATGTCTGAGACTACACGCGTCATCGCCTTCGATCGGCATGCGCTCGATGTGAATAGCACGGATCGCTGCTCCCTTCCGTGCTGTCGAATGTAACGCTTCCGGTTCAATTCGTTCCTGAAATTATCATTCGTTTTGCGCTGCATGCTCTGCAGCCAATACGGGAGTTTACCCATGCAGAAGCAAGTCATCAAATTCGCCGGCGAAGCCGTCGGCATCGTGATCCCGGATGAAGACCGTTTGAAATTCATCGCGGTGAAATATCACGTCATCGACCTCGACGAACAGCGTTTCGATTCGGCCGACGACGTGCGCGCAGCGATCAGCAGACTGGTCGCATCGAGAAATTCGGCACCGGTCGCACATGTATAAACGCGTCCGAAACCCAGATGCAGAAAAGCCGCCCTCGAGGCGGCTTTTGTTTTGGTCGTCTGTTGCACGAATTCCGGCTCAGAAGGCCGTAAAGGTGATCGTCGTCAGCGACCGTTCGATGCCCGGAATGCAGGCGATCTTCTCGTTGACGAAACGGCCGATCTCGGCCTCGTCGCTGATATAGACCTTGAGCAAAAGATCCCATTCGCCGCTGGTGGAATAAAGCTCGGAGACCAGCTCCGTCTTGTAGATGGCATCGGCAACCTCGTAGGTCTTGCCGGGCTTGCAGCGGAGCTGCAGGAAGATTGGCTTCATGGGTTCGCTTAGCCTTTGTGGACTGACTGATGGACCGGCTGTTAACGCCGCGAAAAATGCGTGACCGACTATTGGCCGATGCGTGCCGCCGGTGCAAGCATATCCGACCGGATCTCCTCAGCGATCCAGTCACGAAAGGCGGCGAGCGGCGGGTAGCTCGCCCGGTCGGGCATATAGGCGAGATAATATTGTCCCGTCGGCATAGGCTCCGCCTCGGCCGCAAGCACAAGCTGGCCATCCTCCAGCTCCCGCTCGATCAGAAAACGGGGCAGGAGTGCCGCGCCCAAGCCGGATCGCGCCGCCTCGACCATCGTGGTGAACTGGTCGAACAGCATGCCATGCACGGTATCGAACGGGACATTGTTCCGGCCGAGCCAAAGTTCCCAGGCATCGGGCCGCGTACTCAGATGCAGAAGCGGAGCGGCAAGCAGGTCGGCGGGCGCTGACAGCTGGTGCCTGTTTTTGAACTCGGGACTGCAGGCCGCCACGGTTTCCTCGTCCATCAGCAGGCTCAAAGCCGCACCCGGCCAACGCGCTACGCCGAAATGGATCGCGGCATCGAGCGTATCGAAGCGGAAATCGAACGGTTCCAGCCGGGTAATCAAATTGACCACCATGCCGGGATGCTGATCGAGAAATTTCCCGATCCGCGGGGTAAGCCAGCGCGTGCCGAAAAACGGCAGGATGGCGAGGTTGAGCGTGCCGCCGGCCGGATTGGCCCGCAGGTTGAGCGAGGCGTTGGAAATACGCCTGAGCGCCTCGCGAACTTCGCGCGCATAGGCGTCACCCGCAAGCGTCAGCCGGATCGTTTGTCTCTCGCGCAAAAACAGCGCCACGCCGAGCTGATTTTCGAGCGCGGAAATCTGGCGACTGACGGCGCTCTGTGTGAGGCCGAGTTCATTGGCTGCAGCGGTGACACTTCCGGTACGCGCCGCCGCCTCGAAGGCGGAGAGCAGCGAGAAGGAGGGAAGAAAACGTCTCGGTGGAAGCATGTCATTCCTCCAGCGAATGACCTGATGAAATTATGTCGATATTCACTGCGAAAACGCCTCTGTAAAGTCGGGAAAACCATAAAAATGGGAACGACTGATGCTGAACGATCCGCGCTCGCACGGCCTCTGGGAGAGGACCGCGCCGCCCGCACCTGTGACGTCGCCGCTGAAGGGAAAAAACACGGCTGACGTGGTGATTGTCGGCGGGGGGTATACCGGCCTCTCCGCCGCATTGCATCTGGCCGAGCGCGGCACCGATGTCGTGCTGCTGGAGGCAGCCGAAATCGGATTTGGCGGCGCCGGGCGCAATGTCGGCCTGATCAATGCCGGCATGTGGGTCATGCCGGAGGATTTTCCGAAGGAACTCGGCGAGCATTATGGCGAGCGCGCGCTCGAGCTTCTGGGCAACGGGCCCTACCTGGTTCGAGAGCTGATCGAAAAGCACGCAATTGCCTGCGAACTCGAGACGAACGGCACGCTGCACTGCGCCGTCGGTGCGGAAGGCTTGGAGGAACTGGAGGAACGTANNCGGAGGAACGTCCCCGCCAGTGGCAGAAGCGCAGGGCGCCGGTCACCGTGCTGGATGCCGCCGAGACCGAACGCCGGATCGGCACCAGGGCCTATGCTGGATCGCTGCTCGACATGCGCGCCGGCACGCTGCAGCCACTCGCCTATGCCCGCGGACTGGCGCATGCCGCGGTCAAGGCAGGCGCGAAACTGCATACCGGGAGCCCGGTCATTTCCACCCGCAAAGCAAACGGCAAGCGGATCGTCAGCACGGCTGAGGGCGAAGTCGCTGCAGATTGGATCATCGTTGCGACGGACGCCTATTCGACCGGCCCGTGGGAGCAAGTGCGGCGCGAACAGGTTCACCTTCCTTATTTCAACCTTGCGACCAGACCGCTTTCCGCCAATCTGCGCCGCTCGATCCTGCCCAATTGCGAAGGATGCTGGGATACGAAGGAGGTGCTGTCCTCGTTTCGCATGGACCAGGCCGGCCGGCTTGTTTTCGGCTCGGTCGGCGCTTTGCGCGGCACCGGAACCACCATTCACAAGGCCTGGGCGCGCCGCTCGCTGAAACGCTTGTTCCCGCAGCTTGGTGAGGTCGAATTCGAGTCCGAATGGTATGGCAAGATCGGCATGACCGACAATGCGCTGCCCCGCTTCCACAAGTTCGGCACCAATGTGATCGGCTTCTCAGGCTACAATGGCCGTGGCATCTCGCCGGGTTCGACATTCGGCAGGGTACTTGCCCGCTATATCCTGGGCGAAATAGCCGAGGCGGATCTTCCATTACCTTTGACCGAAGTGAAGGAAGCCAGCTTCCGCCCGATGAAGGAAGCCTATTACGAGGCAGGTGCACAGATAGCGCATTTTGCCACGGAACGTTTTTGAGACCCCCCCGCGTCGGTGGCGTGTTGCGAAAACGCTGCCGACTTGTAGATTGCCCTCCAAGCCAGACATTCGGAGACCGACATGACGCTCGCCAAACTCGACCTCGCCGCCGAAGTGGACAAGATCTTCGCCGATCTTGGTGTTGCTTCCGACAAGTACAAGGGCGGCACGCTTGCCGTTCGTTCGCCGATTTCCGGCACCGAGATCGGCAGGCTGCCGGAGGTAAGTGTCGCGAGTGCGAGGAAGGCGATCGACGCAGCGCATGAAGCCTTCCTCGAATGGCGCCTCGTACCGGCCCCCAAGCGCGGCGAACTGATCCGTCTGCTCGGCGAAGAATTGCGTGCGGGCAAGGCAGCGCTCGGCCGCCTCGTTTCTATCGAAGTCGGCAAGGTGACTTCCGAAGGCCTCGGCGAAGTGCAGGAAATGATCGACATCTGCGATTTTGCCGTCGGTCTGTCCCGCCAGCTTTATGGTCTCACGATCGCAACCGAACGTTCCGAACACCGGATGATGGAAACCTGGCATCCGCTCGGCGCAATCGGCATCATTTCCGCCTTCAACTTCCCGGTCGCCGTCTGGTCGTGGAACGCAGCGCTCGCCATCGTCTGCGGCAATTCAACCGTCTGGAAACCATCGGAAAAGACCCCGCTGACGGCGCTTGCCACCCAGGCGATCTTTGACAAGGCGCTGGCCCGTTACATCGCCAATGGCGGCACTGCACCGAAAAACCTCTCGACGCTGCTGATCGGCGGCCGCGAGATAGGCGAAGCTCTGGTCGACCACGAGAAAGTGCCGCTGGTTTCGGCCACCGGCTCGACCCGCATGGGCCGCGAAGTCGGCCCGAAGCTGGCACAGCGTTTTGCCCGCTCGATCCTCGAACTCGGCGGCAACAATGCCGCGATCGTCACCCCGACGGCCGATCTCGACCTGACTTTGCGCGGTGTGGCCTTCGCCGCCATGGGTACGGCCGGCCAGCGCTGCACGACGCTGCGCCGCCTTTTCGTTCATGACAGCGTTTATGATGCGCTCGTGCCGCGCCTCGCTAAGGCCTATCAGTCGGTGACGATCGGCTCGCCGCTCACCGATGGCAATCTCGTCGGCCCGTTGATCGACCGCCAAGCTTTCGACAAGATGCAGGCAGCACTGGAAGCCTCCAAGGCCGCCGGTGGCAAGGTGGTCGGCGGCGAGCGCGTGCTGGATGCGGAAGCGTCTGACGCCTATTACGTCCGTCCGGCAATCGTCGAAATGCCAAGCCAGACCGATACCGTGAAGGAAGAAACCTTCGCACCGATCCTTTATGTGATGAAATATTCGACCTTCGACGAAGCGCTTGCCCTGCATAACGACGTGCCGCAGGGCCTGTCGTCGTCGATCTTCACCAACGACATGCGCGAGGCGGAAACCTTCGTGTCTGCCCGTGGCTCGGATTGCGGCATCGCCAACGTCAATATCGGCCCCTCCGGCGCCGAGATCGGCGGGGCATTCGGCGGCGAGAAGGAAACCGGCGGCGGTCGCGAATCCGGTTCGGATGCCTGGCGTGCCTATATGCGCCGCGCCACCAACACGCTGAACTATGGCCGTACCCTGCCGCTGGCGCAGGGCGTCAAGTTCGACATCGAGTAACGAGAATACCGTGACGCTTCTGAACCTTTTGACCGATATCGACGGCGTGGCCGTTGGCCATGCCACCGATCTCAGGCTCGGTTCGGGCGTCACGGCAATCATTTTCGACGAGCCGGCGATTGCCTCCGGCTCGGTGCTGGGCGGTGCGCCGGGCGGGCGTGATACAGCCCTTCTCGACCCGTCGATGACGGTCCAGGCGGTGGATGCCTTCGTTCTCTCCGGCGGTTCGGCCTTCGGGCTGGACGCGGCAGGTGGTGTTCAGGCCGGCTTGCGCCAGATCGGCCGGGGTTTCGAAGTCGGCACGGTCAAGGTGCCGATCGTGCCCCAAGCGATCCTGATGGACCTGTTGAACGGGGGCGACAAGGATTGGGGCCTGCATTCCCCCTATCGCGACATGGGCTATGATGCCTTTCGCAACGCCGAAAAGGGCGCTTTCGCGCTTGGCACGGTGGGTGCCGGAACGGGCGCGACGACTGCGACCTTCAAGGGCGGCATCGGCTCGGCCAGCGCCGTCACATCGTCGGGACACAGGATCGCCGCCCCCCTCGCCGTCAACGCAATGGGTTCCGCCACGCTAGGCGAGGGTCGACATTTCTGGGCCGCTCCATTTGAACGGGACGGTGAATTTGGTGGTATCGGCTTTCCGCAGCACGTCACCGATAATGATACGGCCATGCGCATCAAGGGTGTCAGGCTGACCGCGACGACGATCGGCGTGATCGTGACCGATGCCGTGCTGACCAAGGCACAGGCACATCGCCTGTCGATCATGGCCCATGACGGGCTCGCCCGCGCCGTGCTGCCGGCGCATCTGCCGGGTGATGGCGACACGATCTTTTCCGCCTCAACCGGCAGAAAACCTATGCACGACCTCTCCGCCTTTGCCGAACTCTGCCATCTCGCAACGCTGGTAACGGCCCGTTCGGTGGCGCGCGGCGTTTATGAAGCGACCGCCCTGCCGGTTGCCAATGCGCAAGGCGCCTGGCGAGAACGATTTGCCGGCTAAAAGCTTTTCATCGCATCTTCCAGCCGCACCCAATCCTCATTGCCCGGCAGACCGATCCTGAGATCATCGGGACGCTCGTCGAAACGACGTGTGATGATACCGTGGCTGCCGAGATGTCGGTAAAGTGCCTCGGCGCGTGGATCCCGGATCAGGCGGAATAGCGAAGTGCCTCCCTGTATCGCAATGCCTGCCGCCGAAAGCAGCGCATCGAGACGAGCCGTTTCGTCTTCCAGCCGCCTTCGCATCATTACCTGCCACCAGCCATCGGCAAGCGCCTCGCTTGCCACATGCAGCGCCGGGCCGGACACGGCCCAGGGACCGAGCCTCTCTTCGATCCGCTTCACCACATCAGGATGCGAGATGGCAAAGCCGAGCCTGAGACCCGCCATCCCGTAGAACTTGCCGAAGGAACGCAGGACGAGAAGGCCGCCGTTTTCGACCACCCCGGCAACGCTTTTAGCCTCCGACACATCCGAAAAGGCCTCGTCCACGACAAGCAGCCCGCCTTTGGCACGCATCGTCTCGGCAAGCGACAAAAGATCCGTCTTCGATACGATGCGGCCTGTCGGATTGTTGGGGTTGACGATCACCGCCAGATCGGCCGCCGCGAGCTGCTGGATATCATCGGTTTCTGTAACCTCGAACCCGGCCATCTTTGCCGCGCGCGCGTGCTCCGCATAGGTGGGGGACAGGATGGCAGCTTTCCGCCCCTGGATCAGAGAAGCGACGATGGGCAGCAGGATCTGGGTGCCCGGTCCGGCGGCCACATGCTCTGCGGATGGCGCATCATAAGCCTTTGCCGCAATCGTCTTCAACTCGTCGAGCGACGCCGGTTCCGGCAGGCGTGCAAAAACATTGCCGGGGATCGGCGAATGCGGGTAGGAATGCGGATTGATACCAGTCGAAAGATCGACCCATGGCTCGGGCGCCTGAGGAAACAGCGCGCGTGCCCTGGCCAGATTACCGCCGTGCTGGATCGGATCGCCGACGACATTTTTATCCATTGGGTTTGCCACAGCAATGTTCCTTCTCGCATTTCTCGCGCTGATCGTGGAGCGCTTTACCGGCTATCCGGACTGGCTGTTCAAACTGATCGGCCATCCCGTGACATGGATCGGCCGGCTGATATCGCAACTCGATTCCCGATGGAACCGCGAGACGGATGACTTTGCCACGCGAAAACGCATGGGGATCCGGGCACTCGTCGTTCTGATGGCGGTCGTCATTCTGGTCTCCGCCGTTATACAGGATGTGCTGCTTGTTATCCCGCTGGGTCCGATCCTGCTCATTCTCGTCGCCGCCAGCCTCCCGGCGCAGAAGAGTCTCGAACGGCATGTGCGCGATGTCGCTTCCTCGCTCAAGCACCATGGCTTGCCGGCGGGGCGGGCGGCCGTCTCCAGAATTGTCGGCCGCGATGTCGAACAGCTCGACGAGGCTGCCGTCTGCCGGGCGGCGATCGAAAGCCTGGCGGAGAATTTTTCCGACGGCGTGGTGGCGCCGGCCTTCTGGATGGGGATTGGTGGCCTGCCGGCCGGCGCGGCCTACAAGGCGGCCAATCCCGCCGAGATCATG
>DLSX01000214.1 GCA_002500765.1 Neorhizobium sp. UBA7851 | reverse complement strand
CCTCGGCGATGGCGAGCCCGCGGGCCCAGCCGGCTTCGAGCGGGCTGCCCCAACCTGCCTTGCGACAAAGCTCGTCGAGCACCCGGATCCGCCGCGTATCGCCAGCCTTCTCATAGAGGGTACGCCGATACGCCGCCGGATCTCGATCGGCACGCCGCGCGAGCTGATCGATGATATGCTCCATCACGAAGGCGGTGTGCGCGGCGCCGACAGAGCGCCAGAAGCCGACTACGACCGGAAAGCTCGGACTGAATATCTTGCCGTCTACGGTCGAGGCAGTCGAAAAATAGGGCGAATGGGTGATCCCCTCCGTCGCCTGAAAATTCGGCCCGATCGGCGTCAAGGCCTGGCAAACGCTGTGGACGCGCCAACGCGCCGGGAAGGCATCGGATCCCATCTGGATCCAGACGCGATGATGCGACATCGGCCGGTAATAGCCCGACATCATCTCGTCTTCGCGGGTCCAGATCAGCTTGATGGGACGACCTTGGATCCGCTTCGCGATCCGCACACATTCGACAAGATAATCGGAGGACATGATGCCGCGGCGACCGAACGAGCCGCCGGCCGGCACGACTTCGAGGTCGACCTTCCCGGGGATCGTGCGGGCAGCGATCGCCGCCATGACCTGGTCAAGTGTCGCCAGATGGGCGCCTGAGGTAATCGACACGTCCCAGCCGTCCACTTGGGCGACGCAATCGAGCGTCTCCATCGGAGCATGGGCGAGATAGGGGAAATCGAACGCGAACTCAACGACGTCGCCGTCGAAGGGGGCCTCAGGATTTTCGCCCTGGGTCCCGAAGTCGCTCGGCTGCAGGTCGCCCCGCCCGGCCGCAATCTGATGATAGTAGTCAATGAGCTCCGGTGTAGAGCGCATCTCGGCTTCGCTGTCGTCCCACTCGATACGCAGCGCCTCGCGTCCCTGCCGTGCGGCAAAGGTCGTATTCGCCAGCACCGCAACACCGGTCTCCAGGGCGAAGACGTCGACGACATCCTTCATCTTCAGCGCGTCCGACGCATCGAACCGCGCCAGCTTGCCGCCGAAGCGGGGGCTGTGCGCCACCATAGCGACCAGCATATCGGGACGATGAATATCCTGAGTGTAGATCACCGTGCCGGTGCTTTTGGCCAGGCTGTCCTTGCGCCGCACCCTGTCAGTGCCGATCAGACGATAGTCCTTAGGCTGTTTGAGCGTGGGCGACTGCGGAGGCGTCTGGCGCGACGCGTCTTCAAGCAGATCGGCGAAGGTCGCAGACCGGTTCGAGCCCGGATGCGATACGACCCCGTCCCGCACTTCGATCGCCTGGCTGGAAACATTCCAAAGGTGCGCGGCTGCCTCGACAAACATGGCGCGTGCCGCGGCGCCTGCATTGCGCATTGCGTCCCAGTTGGTGGCGATGGCGTTCGACCCCGCCGTCATTTGCAGCCCGTAGGCGCGGAAGTTGTTGCGCGCATCGATCACGCGCACCCGACTCCAATCCGCGTCGAGTTCCTCAGCGACCATCGCGGCCATGCCAGCATGGATGCCCTGGCCCAGTTCCTGCTGCTTGTTGACGACCGTCACCCAGCCATCGGGACCTATGCGAATGAAGGAGCCGAATGCGCTCCATTCGGGATCGGAGCCGCCGCCGCTCAATATGGCGCCAGCGACATCCATCGGATGCGTGGCGGCATAGCCGACGAGGAGAGCGCCGCCGAGGAGTGATCCACCCAGTATCATCCGACGACGCGTCATGCGGAAGCGTGCTTTGGGCATCTGCGGCTCGGTCACGGGCAAATCCTTCTGGGAAGTGGGACTCATGCGGGGCATTCTCCGCCGGTATCGAGCCAGGCCCGGATGATCACGCCGAACTCTGCCTGGGTGCCCGGCGCAGGCGTGCGACCACCCCCCGGATGCCAGGCCCATCCTACGAGATCGTCCCCGGCCATATGATCAAGCAGCTGCTGGCGGTTCATATGGGAGCGTGCGGGATCCAGGATCTGCCGACAAATCTCGCCAAGCGTTTTACCCTGCCAGGCCATTTCGATCGGCGCGAGCTGCCATGTCGGATTGCCCGGCACGCCGGAAGGCCCGAAATTCTCATCGTGGTGGCACGTTGAACAGCGCATGGTCGGCTCGCCACCACCGTCGGGTCCGCGGGACACCCATGGCATATGCGGACGCATGGCATCGGTCTGCGTCGGCCGGTCGGAACGGGGATGACAGTTCATGCAGCGCGGGCTCTGCAGCACGCGACCAGCCTCCTCGAACAAGGCGACAGATCTCGCGCGCGGATCGGAAATACTGTCGAACTCGGAGACTAACCGCAGACGCTCGACCTGATCGTACAATTCCGCGACTGGAATCGACTGGCTTTGCGGCATCGGCCGCGGGTAGAGCAGATAAGCGAGCGCCAGACCAATCATTGCCAGAACGAAAAGTCCAAGCACGCGGAAAAACCGGAAGCGAAATCGACGACGCGGCGGCTTAGGCAAAGCTGGTTCCCGGCTCACCCTGCGGATTCTCCGAGCGCCCGTCCAGCATCGTGGATCGCTGCACGAACGCGATTGTAGGTCGCGCAGCGACAGATGTTCCCGCTCATGGCGGTATCGATGTCGCTGTTGGTCGGGGACGGGATGGCGCGGAGCAGGGCAACGGCACTCATGATCTGGCCCGACTGGCAGAAGCCGCATTGTGGAACGTCGCGCGCCACCCACGCGGCGCGAACCGCTTCGGACTCGGCCCCTCCCAGCGCCTCGATCGTTGTGATCTGCGACGATAGCGCCATTTCGAGCGGGAGCGTGCATGACCGTGTGGGCTGATCGTCCAAATGAACGGTGCACGCGCCGCATTGCGCAATACCGCACCCGTATTTCGTGCCCGTGAGCTTCAGCGTGTCGCGAAGCACCCAGAGAAGAGGAGTCTGGCCGTCATCGTCGACATGATGAACCTGGCCATTGACAGAGATCGCATACGACATGGACATGTCCCGGATTGAGTTATTCAATCGCGAGGCTATGCTTTTCACACACGGTCGAGAACGCCCGATCCTTCAGAAAACCTGCTCATTGCTACAGATGGTTGAGTAGTTGGTCGGCGGGATGAGTGGGAGATGGGCATATCGGGGAAAACGTGTGGTAAATTCATAAGGACGGCGAACATCCGAACCAGAGCCTGAAGCGCTATTCGGTTTAGGGGGAATCGAATACCTCATGATTTTCTGCCGTAGTGTTAAGTCAAGAGCCGAGCAATCAGCGCATGAACTTCGATGTTGTTATCGCAGCGGGCAGTCTTGACCTCTATAAATCAGGACATTCGAGTCTTGTGAACGGCATTGCCATAGGGCGGATCATGCCCATGCAGTTAAGCTGGCGCAGCGATTGAAAAGGGAGAGTCCATAACCGCGATGCCGCGCGGCTATGGGAAGGCGTACACCCAACCTTGTGCGAAGTCTTACGCTTCCAGCGCCGCCT
The DNA here is from genome assembly GCA_002500765.1 of Neorhizobium sp. UBA7851. Lineage (GTDB taxonomy): Bacteria > Pseudomonadota > Alphaproteobacteria > Rhizobiales > Rhizobiaceae > Neorhizobium. The sequence continues at coordinate 3,465 of DLSX01000214.1, read as the reverse complement.
TCACTCGTTCTTGTGTGAACGGATAGTGGCGAAGTCGCACGCCCCCGGTGAGCCGTGCGACAGCGTTGGCGATAGCCGGACCGGTAGGGGGAAGGCCTGCCTGACCAATGCCGCCAAACGGACTCCCGGGCGACGGCACCACGGCGACCTCGATCTCAGGCGCCTCGGACATGCGGATCACCCGATAGGTGTCGAAATTCGACTCCTGAACCTCGCCATCGACGACGTTGATTTGCTCGAACAGCGCATGGCCGGTTCCATTGGTGATGCCGGTCATCATCATGGCTTCGATGTGCAGGGGCTGGATAGCCACACCCGGATCGATCGCGCACCAGACCTTATGCACGCGGATGGCGCCGGTGTCCCGATTGAGTGAAACCTCGGCGACCTGCGCGCAGTGCGAGCCGAAGGCGTCCGAGTAAGCCATGCCGAGCCCACGACCGTCCCGAGCCCGATCCCACTCGGCCATCCGGGCAACGGTCTCGATGACCTTGCGCGCACGCGGCTGGTCCTTCAGCAGTTCCAGCCGCAACGCGACGGGATCGACGCCTCTGGCGGCAGCAATCTCGTCAACGACGCATTCGATCGCGAACCTCGTATAGCCGACCCCCACCGCAAACCAGAATCCGATGGCGAGACCGTTGTCCTGCCGTAGGTATTCGATCTGATGGGCTGGCACGGTGTAGTTGAATTTTGCGCCCTCGGTCACGACGTCGTCGTGACCACCTGCCTCCGCGAAGACGGGTGGCAATGTGCGTGCAAAGATCGAGTCCGCGACGATGCGGTGCCGCCAGCCGACGATGTTCCCCTCGGCATCGAGCCCGACCCTGACGTGCTGTGCCTCCAATGGCCGGAACTTGTCGTGGCGGACGTCGTCCTCACGGCTCCAGATGACCTTAACCGGCCGGCCCTCCACGGCCTTGGCCAGCGACACCGCGTCGACGATGAAATCTGCCTCCGCCTTGCGCCCGAAGCCACCGCCGATCAGAGTTGTGTTCACCTTGACCTTGTCGGGTGTTGTGCCCACCACCTCGGCCGCGAATCCCTGTGTACCCGTCGGACCCTGGGTTGGCGCCCAGATCTCCACTCTGTCGCCGGTGACGAGCGCTGTGGCGTTCATTGGCTCCATGGTTGCATGGGCGACATGGTCACTCATGTAATCGACCGCGATCACCGTCGCAGCTCCGGCGATCGCGGCCTCTGCGTCACCATTGATGTGCGCAGGAACACCTTGCTGCCCAAGGGCGCGGCCCACGGCACGATACTCGTCGAGCAGTCGCTGGCTTGTATAATTTCTGACCCGTGATGTCGTGCTCCAGGTCACTTTGAGCAGATCTTTCGCACGCCGCGTCGCTTCGACCGTTTCGCCGATAATGCCGATGCCATAGGGCAGCGGGACAATATGGGTAATGCCGGGCACGTCTCGCGCTTCGGCGTCGTCGATGGTCTCAGGCCGTTCGTCCTGAACCGGTGCCCGCAGAACCGCTCCAAAGAGCATCTCCGGAAGCTGGACGTCGATACCGAAGACGGCGGTGCCATTGATCTTCGAGGGCACGTCGATGCGCCGGATTGTTCTGCTTCCGATATAGCGCCACCTGTCGCTTGGCTTTAGATCAGCCTCAGTTGCCTGTGGCAGTGGATCTGGAAGCACCGCCCTGGCAGCGATCTCACCGTAATCGAGCGAGCGGCCCGAGGATGGATGCACCACTCTGTTAGGCTCGGTCTCGAGTTCCCTCACTGGCACGTTCAGCATGCCAGCCGCGCCCGCCAGTAGGATCAAGCGGGTCTGGGCACCGGTAAGGCGAAGCAACGCATTGTAGCCGCGCGTCGACTCGCTACCGCCAGTGAGTTGTATCCCGTAGAATCCGGGATTGCCGTAAGTCTCGGCATCGGAGGGCGCCTGCACGACCCGCACACGGTTCCAATCGGCATCCAACTCCTCAGCGACGAGCAGGGGCAGCGTCGTCGTGATGCCCTGGCCCATCTCGACGGCGGGTGCAATTATGCTGACGGTACCGTCCGCCGCGATCGTGATCCAGGCGTTTGGACGGAAGGCGCCCTCGGCGGCGGGGGCTGTGGCTGCGCCGTAGGCGAGGTCAGGCAGGCTACCAAACGCGACGGCGATGCCGAGGCCGCCGGCCGTGACGAGGAAGCTGCGCCGCGACAGTGCGCGGCTCTGAGGCTGCAAGATGTGGGTCATGGCTCAGCCCTCCTGTGCTGCGCGTTGGATCGCGCTGATGATGCGGACATAGGTCCCGCAACGACAAATATTGCCGTCCATGTGAGCGATGATCTGCTCGCGGGTCGGGTCGGGAGTGTGTTCGAGGAGTGCTGCCGCCTGCATGATCTGGCCGGACTGACAATAGCCGCATTGCGGCACCTGCTCGGAAATCCAAGCCTTCTGCAGTGGATGGCTTCCGTCCGGCGACAGACCTTCAATGGTGGTCACTTCTCGGCCCGCAACGTCCTCCAAGAAAGTCTGGCATGAGCGTGTCGGTTCTCCGTCGATATGGACGGTGCACGCGCCGCATTGCGCAATCCCGCAGCCGAATTTGGTGCCGGTGAGCTTCAGATGCTCGCGGATCACCCAAAGGAGCGGCGTATCGGGTTCGGCGGCGACATCAACCGCTTGTCCGTTGATCGTGAAGGCTGCCATGAATGCTTCTCCTCAATCTGGTGATTGGCTCTCGAGGTAATTGATGATTGCAGCCCGTTGTGCGCCATCGGGGATGCTGACGGTCATCCGTGTCCCGCGGATCATTTGGCGCGGCGCGGTGAGAAAGGTCTCGAGTGACTGGCGATCCCAGGTGATGCCGGAAGATTGCATCGCCTGGGAATAGTTCGCGCCTTCGACGCTGCCGGCAGTCCGGCCGATAATGCCAAGGAGTGGGGGCCCCATTTTGGTTTGTCCCGGCTCGATGTTGTGGCAGGCAGCGCAACGCTGCCGGAACAAGCGCTCTCCATCTGCCTCCTGAGCGGCGACTGAAGACGTAAAGAACAACCCGATAGGCAAAATGATTGTAAGCAGAGCGCCCGCCGGTCCTTTGATGCGACCTGCTGCAGGCGCGGTTATGGAATGGATCGTGGTGCAAATCATTGTATCGCCTCCGTAGTCAGGCGATACGATAGTTATGCCCGTGGAAACGATCTATGCTCGGAAATCCGTGATATCTTTTCGATCGTCCGGAATTGATTTTTGATATCTTGATGGATGCGCTCGCTATTATAGCCGTGTTGGCGGAAACTATTCCGCCCGATGCGCGGGATCGACGTCCTCCGAAATTTCCTGCCGCAGCTTCGGCCCGCTCGCGAGCCGACGGCCCAGAGCTGCGATGAACGCCTCATATCGCTCGCCGGCTTTGGCCCGGGCGGCCTGAGCAGCAGGCTCGGGCAATGCCGGCGTCGTCGTCAGCCAGAAGCGCACGAAGATGGCCAGCGTCTCGACGGAGATACCGACGTCACGCT
>DLSX01000255.1:8010-9453 GCA_002500765.1 Neorhizobium sp. UBA7851 | reverse complement strand
AAAAATCTCAAATCTGGAAAAATCCGCAAAATAAGCGGCGAAGCCCAAATGCCCGACCCGTAGCTGCAGGCAGCCCCACGCGTCAGCCCTATTCGTCATCCCAAGACAACTCTCGTCTGCGACACAAATGCTCGCGATCGTCATGCATCCTGTGCAATAATATCCATGTCATCAAAGCGGGAGAGACGATGCGAAATACGCCAAACGGATCCGATCTGACTGCAGGCAGCAGCAATTCCAAAGACCCGGTCGAGGTGCTCCGAAGGATCTATGGTTATTCGTCTTTTCGCGGGCAGCAGGCCGAGGTTGTTGACCATGTCATAACCGGCGGCGATGCTGTCGTGCTGTTTCCCACAGGCGCCGGGAAGTCGCTGTGTTTTCAGATCCCGGCTTTGTGCCGCGACGGTGTCGGCATCATCGTGTCGCCGCTGATCGCGCTGATGCGCGACCAGGTGGAGGCGCTAAGACAGGTCGGCGTTCGGGCGGCTGCCGTGAACTCGTCCCTGTCACGCGAGGCCTTCGCCGTTGTTCGCCAGGATTTGGCAGGCGGCGCCCTGGATCTCCTCTACGTGACGCCGGAGCGGATCATGACACAGGGTTTTCGCGACCTGCTCGGTAATGCCAGGATCGCGCTGTTTGCGATCGACGAGGCCCATTGCGTCTCNNTGGGGGCACGATTTCCGGCCCGAATATCGCGAACTCGGCGAGCTTTCCCGCCTTTATCCGGGCGTGCCGCGCATGGCCCTGACGGCGACCGCCGATCCGCATACGCGCGACGACATTATCGAGAGGCTTGGGCTCGAGAGTGCCAGGGTTTTCACCTCTTCCTTTGATCGGCCGAATATTTCCTATGAGATCGTCGAGAGAAACCAGCCGCGCCAGCAGCTTCTGCAGTTCCTGTCGCGCCACAAGGGCTCAAGCGGCATCGTTTATTGCCTCTCACGCGCCAAGGTCGAGGAGACGTCCGATTGGCTGAACGGGCAGGGCATTCATGCGCTGCCTTATCACGCCGGTCTCGAGCGGGATGTGCGCGACAGGCATCAGGATGCCTTTCTGAAAGAGGAGGAACTGTGCCTCGTCGCAACCGTTGCCTTCGGCATGGGGATCGACAAGCCGAATGTGCGATATGTCGCCCATCTCGATCTTCCGGGCTCCGTCGAGGCCTATTATCAGGAGACCGGCCGCGCCGGTCGCGATGGCCTGCCCTCCGAGGTCTGGATGGCCTATGGCATGGCCGATGTCATCCAGCGCGGTCGGATGATCGACGGCGGCAATTCCGCCGACGAGGTCAAGCGCGTCGAACGCGCCAAGCTCAACGCGCTTCTCGGCATTTGCGAGACCGCAGGTTGCCGCCGCCAGGCGATCCTCGCACATTTCGGCGAGCCGCATGCGGGTGGATGCGGCAATTGCGATACCTGCCTGAAACGGGTCGATACTTGGGAC
>DLSX01000255.1:0-7989 GCA_002500765.1 Neorhizobium sp. UBA7851 | reverse complement strand
GGGACGGAACGGAGGCGGCAATCAAGGCATTGGCCGCCATCTATCGCACCGGCGAGCGTTTTGGCACCGGCCATGTCATTGACGTCCTCATCGGCAATGACAACGAAAAGACACAGCGTTTCGGCCATACCGGAATGCCCGTGTTCGGTGCAGGCAAAGACCTTCCCTTAAGAACATGGCAATCGGTCTACCGTCAGCTTCTCGCCGCGGGCCTGATCCGTGTCGATCACGACGCGTTCGGCGCGCTGAAGCTGGAACCGGAGGCGCGCGCGGTGTTCCGGCATGAGCGGGAGGTTCGTTTCCGCAAGGATCGCCCGACAGGCCGCAAGGCGGACAAGCAGCTCTCTGCCGGCGCAAAGGGCGCACGCTCACAGTTGGATGAATCGGATGCCGTTCTGTTCGAGGCTCTGCGCAGGAAGCGGGTCGATATTGCCAAGGAACTGTCCATTCCACCCTATGTCGTTTTCGCCGATACCACGCTTGTCGGCTTTGCAACCCTCAAACCCACGAGCCATGACGCAATGCTCGAAGTCTCCGGCGTTGGACAGACGAAGCTTGAACGTTATGGAGACGCCTTCCTGGATATCATCCGCCAACATGATGGGTAGGCGTCGCGACGGACTTACCGCAGATCGCGCAAAAGTTTAGCGAACCCTTTAAAAGAGGGAGTTGACCTTACGGGTCGTGGCAGGAATTATCCTGCCGTTTTCGCCTGATCCACGCCTGTTTATTTTCATAGCCGACAGTTTATGGAGCATGTTCAAGCTCCTCTTTCATTCGGCTTTACGGTTCAATCCACCCACATAATGGAGAGCAAAGATGAGCCTACGCATCAACGATATCGCCCCCGATTTTCAGGCCGACACGTCCAAAGGCCCGATCTCCTTCCACGAATGGATCGGCTACAACTACGCCGTGCTGTTTTCCCATCCGAAGAATTTCACGCCCGTCTGCACCACCGAACTCGGCACCATGGCGGGTCTTGCCGGTGAGTTTACCAAGCGCGGCGTCAGGATCATCGGCATTTCCGTCGATCCGGTGGAAAGCCATGAAAAGTGGAAGGGCGATATCCGCACGGCAACCGGATTCGATGTCGATTATCCGCTGATCGGCGACAAGGATCTGAAGGTCGCCAAGCTTTACGACATGCTGCCGGCGGGCGCCGGCGACAGCTCGGAAGGCCGCACGCCCGCCGACAACGCAACCGTCCGTTCGGTCTTCGTCATCGGCCCGGACAAGAAGATCAAGCTCGTGCTGACCTATCCGATGACGACGGGCCGCAACTTCGATGAGATCCTGCGGGCGATCGACTCGATCCAGCTGACCGCCAAACATCAGGTCGCCACGCCGGCGAACTGGAAACAGGGCGACGATGTCATCATCACGGCCGCCGTTTCCAATGAAGACGCCATCCAGCGTTTCGGCTCCTTCGATACGGTCCTGCCCTATTTGCGCAAGACCAGGCAGCCGACGGCCTGATCGGCTTTAATCAAAAGAAAAGGGGAGCTGTTGCTCCCCTTTTTTATGCTCGTCGAAAGCAAACCGCAGAGAGATCAATCAATCGTCTTCATGCTGGTATCGGCGGCGCCGCGCGTCCAGTAGCCGGCTGCCTTCAGCCAGGGAAGCGGGTGGTTGCGGCTTGCCGTCAGGTAGGTCTTGATCGCACGCGCGACCGATGCCTCTGCCGCCACCCATACGAATGTATCGGCCGTCAGCTCGATTTCGTCGAGTGCGGCAATGATCGGCATCGGATCGGTGGCCGCCGAAGCCGGTCGATGCACCCAGCGCATCGAGAGCTCGGCGACGCTCGCAAACTGCTGCTCCTCCTGCTTGCTCGTGACCACGCCGATGGCGGTGATCACGTTGCCGACCTTGGCTTCCTCGATCAGGCGGCCGATTGCCGGCAGCGCCGTTTCGTCGCCGACCAGAACCCATTTGCTGACGCCGGTCATGACGGCAGAGCCGCGCGGGCCGGCAATCGTCACGATCGACCCGGGTTTTGCTTGCAGCGCCCATCTGGTGGCAGGCCCCGCCTCGTGGACGGCAAAATCCAGCACCAGCCGGCCGGCCTCATTGTCATAGGAACGCGGCGTATAATCTCGCATTTCCATCTCGCCATTCGCACCGGGGACGACCAGTTTCACATGGTCGTCGGCGCCGAGGCTGACGAAGTCCGAGAGAGACCCGCCACCTAGCGTGATACGCAGCATCCGCGGAGTGATGTATTCGACGGCATCGACATTAAGCTCGCGCCGTTTGAGTTCGTGTCGCACGCGGTCGATGAGGGGATAGTTTTGGGAATGAGGGGAGGAAGCCGTTGCTGAAGTGTCCATCATTGTCCTGTTTCGGGAGAATAACCAGGGTCTGCCGGACGTGACCGCGCAGACCGATGGTCGCTCCAATCGATCCTGCGCGTTGATTGACGTGAACGCTTACGTGCCGAATTTGCGATCGACAATATGGGATTGACCTATCGCGGCGACAGGAAACCGGCAAGTGGGTCGCGAAAAAACTTTCGTTACTTACTCATATTATTTCGCGACGCTCAGCCCAGTTCCAGCGTCGTTATCCCGAAGACGCCTGTGGCGTCGAAGCATGGCGGTCTTCCGCGATACATGCGGGTCGTCTGGAAACCACGCTCGAACCCCTCCTGCTTGAGCAGGTCGGAAAATTCCATCTGGCCGGCGGGCACGTCGATATATATCGTCTCCCCTTGCGCATCTGCGGCACAGGCATCCAGCAACGTTTTCGCCGCACCGGCGTCCGGGGCAAAAAGTGCTCCGATCTTGTATCCATCATGGCATTGGCGTGAGACAGCGTAGCCGGCAATGGAACCGTTACGGATGAAAACTCTCGTTTGTCTCGGCAAAGCCAGCCAGTTGCGCAGAAACTCCTTCCGCTTCTCGGCAAAATACCGGCTGTCGAATTCGATCAGGGCAGGCAGATCGGCCTTGCCGAACACGCTTATTGCAGGATTTGGCCGCCCCTTGAGCCTGCCGCTCCAGCGAAATGTCTCGTAGTCGGACAAAAAACCCATGGATCGGTAGTTGGCCTGCTGTTCCGGCACGCCGTCCAAGCCGATCGTGCAGCCTTCCAGATGCGCTATTCCCGCATCTCAGACCCGCCGTCCGTAACCGCGTCCGCGAAAATCCGGGTGGGCGATGTAAAGCCCGATAAAGCCGAACGCGGGGCCATAACGAACTGCCGAGATGCCTGCCGCCATTACGCCGTCGACGAAGCAGCCGATGAAGCCTTCGGGATCCGCTGCCTGAAACGGTGCCGCATCGGCAAGCCCCGGATTCCAGCCCTCGGCTTTTGCCCAGCCAACCAGGGTCTCGATCTCCGGCAGATCGAGGGTGCGGATGACCACCTCGCTCATGAGCCGATCAGTCGGCCGGGCCCGAAAGCTTCCAGCATGCCGCGATAAGGTTTCGAGATCGGGGTCGCATAGGCGCCGCGCTTGGCGGTCGACAGACCAAGCGCCGCCAGCGATTCCGCCTGTTTCACCGCCGCGGCAACCCCGTCCACCACGGGCACGCCGAATTCGGCCCGGAGTTCGGCGGTGAGATCCGCCATGCCGGCGCAGCCGAGCACGATCGCTTCCGCCCTGTCTTCCTTCAGCGCCAGCGCGATTTCGCTGCGCAGCCGGTCTCTCGCATTCGAAGTCGGGTCCTCGAGTGAAAGGACCGGAATATCCGCTGCCCTGACCTTGCATCGCGACGACATGCCGTAGCGATGAACCAGATGTTCCACCGGCAATCGCGAGCGCTCCATCGTCGTCACCACCGTGAATTTCTGGGCGATGAAGGCGGTTGCCGAAACCGCCGCCTCGCAGATGCCGATGACAGGCACGTTGGCAAGCGCCCGCGCCGCATCGAGACCGGTATCGTCGAAACAGGCAATCACGACGGCATCGATGCCAGTCTTTTCGCCCTCTGCGATCGCCTTCAGCAGGCCGGGAATGGCGAAAACCTCGTCATAATAGCCTTCGATGGAAACGGGTCCCATCGATGAGGTGACGGCGACGATTTCGGTCTGATGACCCGCGACGCGGCGGGCGCTGTCGGCGATTGTCGCGGTCATGCTGGCGGTCGTGTTCGGATTGATTATGAGAATACGCATGGGCTGTTTTTCACGAACGCTGTCTGCGGCGGTTGAGATGGATGATCAGGCCGAGCGTGCCGGCGATCACCAGGAAGGAAAAGACGGTGGTGACCGTGCCGAGCGCGTAGAGCACCGGTGTCGTCACATTCGTCGTCATGCCGTAGATTTCCAGCGGCAGCGTGTTGAACGAACCTGATGTCATCAGCGTGCGGGCGAATTCGTCATAGGAAAGCGTGAAGCCGAACAGGCCGACACCGATCAGGCTCGGCGCGATCATCGGTAAGACGACATTCGAGAATGTCTGCCAGGAGGACGCCCCGAGATCCCGTGCCGCCTCTTCGTAAGCCGGCGAAAAACGATTGAAAACCGCAAACATGATCAGCACGCCGAAGGGCAGCGTCCAGGTCAGGTGCGCGCCGAAGGCCGACGAATACCAGGCCGGCTGCAGGCCCAGCTGGCTGAACAGCACGCCGATGCCGAGTGACACGATGATTGAGGGAACGACGAGGCTTGCCACGGCCAGGTAGAATAGCGCCGTCGCACCGATGAATTTTCGGCGGAACGCAAGCCCGGCCAGAAGCGACACGACGACGGTGACCAGCATGACCATGATGCCGAGCATGGCCGAGCGGCGGAACGAACCGCCGAAATCGCCGACCGCCTGGGTTTCGAACAGATTGGCGAACCAGCGCAGGGATACGCCGTTGAGCGGGAAGGTCAGCCCGCCATTCGGCCCCTGGAAGGAAAGGATCAGGATCGCCGACAGCGGCCCGTAGAGAAACAGCACGAAGATCGCAAAGAAGATGGCGAGAAGATAGAATTCGCGCGAGCGTTTTTCACGGTACATCTCAAAGCTCCTTTCGAATATCGACGATACGCAGGATGCCGGCGACCATCAGGAGAACGAGCACCAGAAGTACCACGGCATTGGCGGCGGCGGCCGGATATTGCAGCAGCGACATCTGGTTCTTCATCATCAGTGCCACGGAGGCGCTCTGCCCGCCGGACATGACCTGCACGGTGGAAAAATCGGCCATCACCAGCGTCACGACAAAAATCGTGCCGATCGCCATGCCGGGCTTGGCGAGCGGTACGATGACGTTCGAGAGGATCTGCCAGGAAGAGGCACCGGCATCGCGCGCCGCTTCGACCAGTGATTTGTCGATTCGCATCAGCGTGTTGAAGATCGGCGTCACCATGAACAGCGTATAGAGATGCACCATGGCCAGCACGACGGCGAAATCGGAATAGAGCAACCATTCCACCGGCTCGGAAATCACACCCGAATTGACCAGCGCCGAATTGATCAACCCGTTACGTCCGAGAACCGGGATCCAGGAAATCATCCGGATGATGTTCGACGTCAGGAACGGCACGGTGCAGATCAGGAACAGCACCATCTGCATCGACGTGGTGCGGATGTGGAAGGCGAGGAAATAGGCGACCCAGAAGCCGATGAAGAGCGTGATCGCCCAGACCAGAACGGCATATTTCAGCGTATTCAGATAGGTCTTCCAGGTAACCCACGAACCGAGCGTTTCCTCGTAGTTCATCGTCAGGAAGTCGGGATACATCTGGGCAAAATCATAATCCCAGAAGCTGACTACCGCGATCATGATGATCGGCAACAGCAGAAAGAAGCCGAGAATCAGCGTCAGCGGGATTGCCTGCAGATAGGAGATGACGGCAAGCGGCATGCGAAAACCTTTCGAGCGAACCCGTCCGGCATTTTCCGTTTCCGTTGATGTGATCGTCGCCATTGCATCGTCTCCTTTGGAGCTGCCCCTCATCCGCCCTGCCGGGCACCTTCTCCCCGCTTGCGGGGAGAAGGNNGGAGAGGGGTAGGGTGAGGGTGAGAGGCAGCCTGAACCACTGAGCTCCGTCGCAGCCCTTAAGCCGCGATGAACTCGTTCCAGCGGCGGACCATGTAGCGGTCCTCGTCCATGACGGAGTTCCAGCAGGCGACATGGCCCATGCGTTCCTCGAAGGAACCGCCGTCGCGCACCGCACCGGCCTTTTCCATGACCTTGCCGTCGGGCGCGACGATATCGCCTGCCGCGGCCTTGCCTTCGATCCAGTAGCCCCATTCGTCGGCCGACATGTGTTCCTTGGCGGTTTCCATGCAGGCGGAATAGTAGCCCTGGCGGTTGAGATAGGCGCCGACCCAGCCGGACGTGTACCAGTTGATATATTCATAGGCCGCATCGAGCTGTGCGCCTGTCAGATGTGCTGCAAGGCCGAGACCGCCACCCCACGAGCGATAGCCTTCCTTGAGCGGCTGGTATTTGCAGGCGATGCCCTTGGAGCGGACTGCAGCAACAGCCGGCGACCACATCGACTGGATAATCACTTCGCCGGACGACATCAGGTTGACCGACTCGTCGAACGATTTCCAGAAGGCGCGGAACTGGCCGTCCTGCTTGGCCTTGATCAGGAAGTCGATCGTCTTGTCGATCTCTTCCTTGGTCATGTTGCCCTTGTCGGCATATTTCAGGTTGCCCATCGCTTCCATGATCATCGCCGCATCCATGATGCCGATCGACGGGATGTTGAGGATCGATGTCTTGCCCTTGAATTTCGGGTCCATGATATCGGCCCAGGAGGTGATCTCGCGACCGACGAGGTCCGGACGGATGCCGAGCGTATCGGCATTGTAGATCGTCGGCATCATGGTGAAATACTGGGTTTCTTCCTTGGCAAACGTCTTGTCGCCCGCCTTTTCGACGAAACCGACCGTGTGCGGCGCAGTCCCTTGCGCGATCACGCTGTCAGGCGTCAGCTTGCCGTTCTTGAACAGCGGCACGACCTTGTCGTAATATTTCAGCTTGCTTGTATCCATTGGCTGGATCACGCCGGCGGCATAGACCTTCTTCAGGATCCAGTATTCGATATCGGCGATGTCGTAGGACTTCGGCTGGGTGACCGCGCGCTGGGCGGCGGCGTCCGAATCCGTTGCCGTCATCTCGAGCGTGATGCCGAGATCGGCCTTGCACTTTTCGGCGATCGCATTGAGGTTCGACACGCCGGTGCCGAACTGGCGAAGCGTGATCGGGTTCTGCGCCCAGATGGTCGGGAAACCGGTAATTGCGCCTGAACCGGCAGCAAGGCCGGCGGCAGCCGATGCCGTCTTCAAAAGCGAGCGGCGGGATATGCCCTTTGCCGTCTTCGTCGTCTCGGTCATGTCAGTTCTCCTCTTGAGGTTTTATTGTTTTATTTTCAGTGCTTCAGCCGCCCCAGAACGAGCGCGTCCTCACGCTCCCAGGAAAGCGGAATGGCATCGCCAACCTTTACCGGATTGGCGAAATAGTCCTTGTCGCTGAGGATCGCGGTAAAATCCTCGACGCCTGCGCCGTTGACGGTGAGCTTCACCGAGGAGCCGCGATACTCGACATTTGAAACCGAACCGGTGAAGCCGAGCCCCTTTTCGGTTGCCGGCGCAACACGGACGTGATCGGTGCGCACGGCGATGTCGGCCGTGTCGGTAAGACCGGCAGCACCGGCGCCGATGGCGAGAAAATCGCCGCCGGCCGGCACCGAGATCATCAGCTCGTCGCTTTCGCTTTTCGTCACCCGGCCGGAAATCACGTTATGGTCGCCCATGAACTTGGCGACGAAAGCGGTTGCCGGCCGCTCGAACACGGTGCGTGGGTGAGCGGCCTGCTCGATGCGCCCGTCATTCATGATGACGATGATATCAGCCAGTGCCATCGCCTCTTCCTGGCTGTGCGTCACGTGCACGAAGGTGATGCCGAGCGAGGTCTGCAGCTTTTTAAGCTCTGCGCGCATGCGGATCTTCAGGAACGGGTCGAGCGCCGAAAGCGGTTCGTCGAGCAGCAGGGCCTCCGGATCGGTGATCAGCGCACGGGCAAGCGCCACGCGCTGCTG
>DLSX01000165.1 GCA_002500765.1 Neorhizobium sp. UBA7851 | reverse complement strand
GCCAGTCTCTTGCGCCTGCGCGCGCAAAGGCCATGGGCCTCGTCCATCAGGTGGTCGAACCCGATCAGCTGATCACCGCCGCCAGACAGATGATCAAGGACGGTTTGAAACCTGTCGCCCCCTGGGATGAAAAAGGCTTCAAGGCCCCCGGCGGCGGCGTCTGGACGCCCCAGGCCGCCCAGCTTTTCCCGGCGGCCCCTGCCATCCTGCGCCGCGAAACGGCCGGCAATTATCCCGGCGCGCTCGCCATCCTCAAATGCGTCTATGAAGGCCTGCAGCTTCCCTTCGATACGGCCCTGAAGGTCGAGCAGCGCTATTTCACGCAAATCCTGCAGACCACCGTAGCCTTCTCGATGATCCGCTCGCTGTTCATCTCCATGCAGGAACTCGGCAAGGGCGCCCGCCGCCCGGCCGGCGTGGAAAAGAGCGAGTTCAACAAGGTCGGCGTCGTCGGCGCCGGTTTCATGGGCGCCTCGATCGCCTATGTCACGGCGGCAGCCGGCATCCCGGTCATGCTGATCGACCAGACCCAAGAAGCCGCCAACAAGGGCAAGGCGGTCTCCGAAAAGCTGGTGGCCGACAGCGTCGCCAAGGGCCGCATGACCAGGGAGGAGGGCGAAAAGCTACTCTCTCTCGTCACCCCCACGTCCGATTACACCAGCCTGTCGGATACCGATCTCGTCATCGAAGCCGTCTTCGAAGACCGCGCGGTGAAGAAGGCGGTCATCGAACAGGTCGAAGCCGTCATCCCGGAAACCACCATCTTCGCCTCCAACACCTCGACGCTTCCGATCACCGGCCTTGCCGGAAATTCGAAACGCCCGGACCAGTTCGTCGGCGTGCATTTCTTCTCGCCGGTCGAAAAGATGATGCTCACCGAAGTCATCCTCGGTGAAAAGACGGGCGACAAGGCGCTCGCCACGGCGCTGGATTTCGTCGCGAAAATCAAGAAGACCCCGATCGTCGTCAACGATACCCGCGGTTTCTTCGTCAATCGCTGCGTCTTCCGTTATATCAACGAGGCCTATGACATGCTGGCCGAAGGCGTGCCGGCCGCGATGATCGAAAACGCCGCCAAGATGGCCGGCATGCCGGTCGGCCCGCTCTCGCTCAACGACGAAGTCGCCGTCGATCTTTCCCAGAAGATCATGAAGGCTTCCATCGCCGATCTCGGCCCCAAATCGGTCAAGCCGGAACACATGGCGCTGATCGACAGAATGGTCGACGTGCTCGACCGCCGCGGCCGCAAGAACGGCCAGGGTTTCTACGATTACCCGCCAAAGCCCGCCAGGAAGTCGCTCTGGCCCGGCCTCAAGGATTTCTATCCGCAGAAACCCGCAAGCGAGGTGGACGTCAACATCCTGAAACAGCGCTTCCTCGTCACCATAGCGCTGGAAGCCGCCCGCACCGTGGAGGAAGGCATCGTAACCGACTCCCGCGAAGCCGACGTCGGCTCCATCCTCGGCTTCGGTTTCGCTCCCTACACGGGCGGCACGCTGAGCTATATCGACGGCATGGGCGTGAAGACGTTTGTCGCCCTGGCGGAAAAGCTGGCGACACAGTACGGCGACCACTTCAAGCCGACGCCGCTGCTCAACGACATGGCGGCAAAGGGCGAGACCTTTTACGGCCGGTTCGATCCCTACGGAGAAGTGGGGGAGGCGGCGTGATTTCTCTTCCGCCACAGGAATGCCCCTCACCCTAACCCTCTCCCCGCGCGCGGGGCGAGGGGACGTGCCCCGCTCGACGTTTACGAGGGAAGGAGCGCTTGCGTCTTGCGTCCTTCTCCCCGTCAGAACGGGGAGAAGGGGCCGGCAGGNNAAGCGAGCTTTTCCATCCTCCAAAGCATCCAGGCGTGCCTCCACGGGGAGGAAAACGCCCCCCGCCTCAACAAAAGCAACCCCTTACACAAAACTTCATCCCCACCCTCCCACTCCATGCCTACAATCCTCCTGCCTCCATCGCCGGAGTGTTTCGCGAGACGTTCGTGGGCAGGTGGGGGCCGGCGCTTTCGTTTGAACCGTAACGTGCGGCAAGGACGGAAGGGGTGAAATGCATGGAGGGAATGGCGTCAAAACCGAACTCTCCTATCAAGCCTCCCCCCGGTAGCCATGCCGGGTTCGGTATAGCCGTCCAAGCACCGGCGAAATCCGGTGTGCAGCGAGGCGAGAGGATCACCCTTAGGGGCCGGAAACCCCGAAAGAACGCCGAAGGCCACGCGAATGCGGAGCCACAAACTAAAAACTAAATGAGGTTCCGCATTCGTGTGGGCTCTCCGATGAACTCAAGTGCATGCCCGGTACGCCGGTAAAATCAGTGAGGTGGGGGCGCGGGCCGAAATCGGCCGCGTGGATGATGGATCATGCCTAAAGGAGGCGAGGGATGGCAAAGAGTGAAGCGGAAAAGCGGCGCACCATGGAAGAGGAGGATCGCCAGCTCATTTTTCCATGGATGACACGGGGCGAATTCGACCGGCTTTCCGAGCGGCAGAAGTCACACGAATGTCAGAAGTTCACCCAACCCGCCATGACATATCTCGGTCGCCACAAGACTTGCAAACTGCCCTCCTGCCGTCGCGCGAGGGCATGCAAGGGCTTCCTCCGCGAGCCTCAGTATCAGGAAGGCGGAAACCATACTGCATTTCCCCCCTGCCTCGGTAAGGGCGTGCTATTGCATCAA
The DNA here is from genome assembly GCA_002500765.1 of Neorhizobium sp. UBA7851. Taxonomy (GTDB): domain Bacteria; phylum Pseudomonadota; class Alphaproteobacteria; order Rhizobiales; family Rhizobiaceae; genus Neorhizobium. The sequence goes on along the minus strand of DLSX01000165.1, from coordinate 5,306 downwards.
CAGGCGCTCGACGCCTTGGATGTGGTCTATGGTGTCCCTGCGCCCGACGACGCGCCCAAATATGCGGGCCGCCCTTCCGACATGCCGCCAGAGAGCGATGAAACCACCTGATCCTCTGCGACAAATCGGCATTTCGAGCACTTGCCCGTGGATGGAGCAAAAAATATTCGCATTTGCTGCTTTTGGCAGCAGTTTTCTTTCCTCCCAACGCCCCTATTTTCTGCGATCAACACGCCAACCCATTCGTTGGAGAATACGGAAATGAACCTCGTTAAAACCGCCCTGAAAACCGTCGCCGCCGCGGCCCTCCTGCAGGCCGTAATCGCCCTGCCGGTCATGGCCGGTGAAAATCTCGACAAGATCAAGAAGGCCGGCGTCATCCGCATCGGCACCGAAGGCACCTATGCGCCCTTCACCTTCCACGACAAGGCAAACAAGCTCGTCGGCTTCGATGTCGAAATCGGCGAAGCGGTTGCCGAGAAGCTCGGCGTCAAGGCCCAGTTCGTCGAAGGCAAGTGGGACGGCTTGATCGCTGGCATCGATGCGGACCGTTATGACGCCGTCATCAATCAGGTCGGCATCACCGATGCCCGCAAGCAGAAATATGCTTTCTCCGAACCCTATATCGCCTCCAAGGCGGTCCTGATCGTTCGGGAAGACAATACCGACATCAAGAGCTTCGCCGATCTGAAGGGCAAGAAGGCCGCCCAGTCGCTCACCAGCAACTACGGCAAAATGGCGGAATCGGCCGGCGCCGAACTGGTCGGCACGGATGGTTTCGACCAGTCGATCGCGCTGGTTCTGACCCGCCGCGCCGATGCCACCGCCAATGACAGCCTGTCCTTCCTCGACTTCAAGAAGCAGAAGCCGGATGCGCCGGTAAAGATCGTCGCCGAACAGTCGGATGCCAGCTATTCCGGCATCCTGCTGCGTCAGGGTGATGCGGAACTGGTCGCCGAGGTCAACAAGGCGCTGGCCGATATCAAGGCCGACGGCACCTACAAGACGATCTCCGACAAGTATTTCGGTCAGGACGTTTCCAAGTAAACCTCCATCCCCGCCCGGCACGGTTGTGCTAGGTTCAATCTTGTGAGAAGCGAAACGTCCGGCCTCATGCCGGGCGTTTCTATTTGGGGCGTCTGGCCCGCACGAAGTATGGAAGGACCGCCGCCGTGCCGCACTGGCTTCAATTGATGATGGATTCGCTGCCGACGCTTTTGTGGGCCGGCGTAAAATTCACCGTGCCGCTGACGCTCCTGTCCTTCGCCTTCGGCCTCACGCTCGGCCTGATCACCGCCGTCACACGGTTGTTCGGGCCGAAACCGCTGGTGCTGATCGCCCGGTTTTACGTCTGGGTCATCCGCGGCACGCCGCTTCTGGTTCAGTTGTTCGTCATCTTTTATGGCCTGCCCAGCATCGGCATCCTGCTTGATGCGTTTCCGGCGGCGCTGATCGGCTTCACGCTCAATATCGGCGCCTATTCGTCGGAAATCATCCGCGCCGTCATCGCCTCTGTCCCCAAGGGCCAGTGGGAAGCGGCCTATTCGATCGGCATGAACTGGCGTCAGGCCATGGCCCGCACCATCCTGCCGCAGGCCGCCCGTGTTGCCGTGCCGCCTTTGTCCAACACCTTCATCTCGCTGGTCAAGGATACCTCGCTTGCCGCCGCCATCACCGTGCCGGAACTCTTCCAGTCGGCCCAGCGCATCGTCGCCACCACCTATGAACCGCTGATCCTCTATATCCAGGCGGCACTCATCTATCTGGCGCTGAGCACGGTCCTCTCGACACTACAGGTTCGATTGGAAAAGCGCTTCTCAAGATATGGCGGCATGCTGGAGGCCAACCGATGATCGAGCTTTCCCACATCCATAAGAATTTCGGCGACCTGCAGGTCATCGACGATGTCAGCCTCAAGGTGAATGAAGGTAGTGTCACGGCACTTGTCGGCCCGTCCGGGGGCGGCAAGAGCACGTTGCTGCGCTGCATCAACCTGCTCGAAATCCCGACCTCCGGTTCGATCCGCATCGGTGATGCCGTGGTGGATTTTGCGCCGGGCAAAAAGGCCGGCTGGGATGCGATCCAGAAGCTGCGCCGCCAGACCGGCATGGTCTTTCAGAATTTCCAGCTTTTCCCTCACCGCACGGCACTGGAAAACGTCATGGAAGGCCTGCTGACGGTGCTGAAATGGCCCCGCGCCAGGGCGGAAAGCCACGCACGCGAATTGCTGACCAAGGTCGGCATGGCACATAAGGCGGATGCCTGGCCTGCCACGCTTTCCGGCGGCCAGCAACAGCGTGTGGCGATTGCAAGAGCGCTGGCCATGTCGCCGCGTGTCCTTCTCTGCGACGAACCCACTTCGGCGCTCGATCCGGAACTGGCCACCGAAGTCGTCGAAGTTTTAAGCAAGCTTGCGGCCGAAGGCACGACCATGGTCATCGCCACCCATGACTTGAGGCTCGCCTCCCGGGTTGCCGATCACGCCGTCTTTCTCGAGGCTGGCAAGGTGGTTGAACAAGGCCCGGCGGACCTGATCTTCGGCGCACCGAAACAGGAACGCACCCGCCGTTTCGTCTCCTCGATCAACGCTTCGCAAGGAGGGTATGGAGAAGGGATTTGATGCAAGGTAAAAGCCGAAACGGATGAATATGGAACTGATAGTCGTCAATTCGGCCTTGACAGGGAAACCGTGAGAACTAGACCGCGGACACTTTATTTCGTTTGGGAGTGAGTTTTTGAAATCCTTGGCAACCTTCTCCGCCTTCGTCGGCAAGACCTTCGCAATCTGGGTCATCGTCTTCGCCGTCCTCGGCTTCCTTTTTCCTGAAACCTTCAAGCAGATCGCGCCGTGGATCGTCACGCTCCTGTCGATCATCATGTTCGGCATGGGCCTGACATTGTCGGTCGATGACTTTCGCGAGGTGGTAAAGCGCCCCTTCGACGTCACCATCGGCGTGCTCGGCCAGTTCCTCATCATGCCGCTTCTGGCCGTTCTGCTGACCCGGATCATCCCCATGCCGCCGGAGGTCGCTGCCGGCGTCATCCTCGTCGGCTGCTGCCCGGGTGGCACCTCGTCCAACGTCATGACCTACCTCTCCAAGGGTGATGTGGCGCTGTCGGTTGCCTGCACCAGCGTCACCACGCTTGCAGCCCCGATCGTCACGCCTTTCCTCGTCTGGATGTTCGCCAGCCAGTATCTGCCGGTTGATGGCTGGGCGATGTTCATGTCGATCGTCAAGGTTGTGCTCGTGCCGCTGGCGCTCGGCGCCTTGTTGCAGAAGCTGGTTCCTTCGGTCGTCAAGGCCGCGGTCCCGGCTCTGCCGCTCGTCAGCGTCATCGGCATCGTTCTGATCGTCTCGGCCGTCGTTGCCGCATCCAAGGGTGCGATTGCCCAGTCCGGTCTGCTGATATTCGCCGTCGTTGTCCTGCACAACGGTCTCGGCTACCTTCTCGGTTTCTTCGCCGCCAAGGCATCCGGCCTGTCGCTCGCCAAGCGCAAGGCGATCGCGATCGAAGTCGGCATGCAGAATTCCGGCCTTGGCGCAGCACTTGCAACGGCCTATTTTTCGCCGCTTGCAGCCGTGCCGAGCGCGATCTTCTCAGTCTGGCACAACATTTCCGGTGCGCTTCTCTCCAACTGGTTCTCCGGCCGGCTGGATGAAGAGGACAAAGAGAAACTTAGCCAGGCTGCTTAAGTCGCGTAACGATATGCAAACGAAAAGGGCGGCTGAAAAGCCGCCCTTTTGCAATTTCCCGCTCAGCCTTTACCGAACGACCATCTGCTGCGGTCCGGTCTGCTTTTGACCTTGCGCCTTGGCAGGTGCCGGCTGCGAAGTCCCGAGATACTTGTCCCGTTCCCGCCACACGGCTGGGATCGCCAACATCGCCACGGCCACGACCGCGATGGCAGTCTTCGTCAACTCGTTCAGTTCCGGCGAACGGCCGTCGAAATAATAGACGAAGTAGACGATCGCGACATGCCACACATAAACGTAGAGCGAATGGCGACCAAGCAGGCGCAGGAAGCGCAGGGTGAACACCCAGGTCAGCGCCGCGGCGACATTGCGAACCCATGCAGCCTTGTGCTTCGGACCGGCTACCAGCAACCAGGTGACCAGCAGGCCCACGGCGGCGAAGTTCAGCAGATAGACCGGACCGAAATCGGCACGGATTTCCATCGAGGCGAACTTGCCGATCATGTGCGGCGGCATCAGTTCGTTGGCGGTGATCAGGCGTAGCGGCAGGAAGAACAGCACCAGCACCAGCGCAACCTTGGGGATGAAGGTGTTGTCGGGCGACAGAACCTTGCCCCAGTCGATCTTGCCCGACGAGGTCAGCGCACCGAGCACCAGACCCGAGAAGAACACGATCTGCCAGCCGAAAAGGTTGAACGACACACGCAGGCCTTGATCGTCCGCGCCCATGATCATCTCGTTTAGCGGCATCGTCAGGATCTGGTGCAGGCCAAGCTGACCGGCCATCCACAGCATGATCGAGGCGGCAACCACATAGTGCCACTTGTCGTCCAGCACGAGCTTGATCAGGATCGGCGCAAACAGCATGTAGATGATATACTGCGGCAGGATATCCATGAAGGTCGGCTGATACAGGAAGGTCGCGATCGCGGCGAGACGCAGCGGATCGTCGAAAGTCGTGTAACCCAGCCAGTTGAACCAGATGGAATAGGCGCCCGGCAGGATCATCTGCGCCACCATGACGGTGATCACGATGCCCATCGCATAACGATAGAGCTCGAAGGCGCGGCTGTAGACCGCCGAGCGGCCGGCCGCATACCCGGCTTTCATCATCTTGCGGGCATAGACCATGCCGATCATCAGACCGGACAGGAATACGAAGCCCTGCGCGTCTTCGACGAAGGCGAGCTGGTTGTGATTGATTTTTACAAGCAGATACCCACCAGCAAAGATTAGGTGGTTCAGTACCATGAAGACGAGGAAGTACCCTCGCATCCCGTCAATGATTTCAAAGCGCTTCATCGGTCGCGGTCTCCGTCTCTGCCGGTGCCGATGGTTTGAGCCCCTCGGTCCGTAAGGCCTCTGCGGGCCAGGAAGTCACGCGCCTAAACGTCGCGAGAAGCCGGAGAGTTCCGGCATGAATCGGTTTCTAGCCGACGTTCAGACATTTCAACCGTAAACAGTCCGTGATGACTGTCACATGAACAGCATTTGACGATGCGTGTGGAAAACTATTCGGCCGCGACGCGGCGCAAACCGGCTGCCTGCGTGAGATAGGCGCGGATTGCCGCAGGCTTCACCGGCTTGTGCTGGACGGCGATGCCGTGCCGC
>DLSX01000257.1:8168-8406 GCA_002500765.1 Neorhizobium sp. UBA7851 | reverse complement strand
CCGCCAGCGAGATCCGTTCTGGGACATCGGCTGAGGCTGAGGCTCAGTCAGGTGCGGCGACCGAGGCGGCCCAAGCGAGCGGACATTCCGAGGCGCAGAAGCCCGTGGCTTCCGGTGAAAACGCCGCCGATGCGGCTGGTGCTGCATGGCTGGAGAAATTCCGGGCGCAGCAGGCGGCACCTGCGGCGGATGGCGCTGGGCCGGCCGCTGATTGACCAAGGTTGGAACTGCCCCTCAA
>DLSX01000257.1:0-7996 GCA_002500765.1 Neorhizobium sp. UBA7851 | reverse complement strand
CGGGAAGAGGATGACGTCGCGGATCGACGGGGCGTTGGTCAAAAGCATGATCAGGCGATCGACGCCGACGCCGAGGCCGCCGGCCGGCGGCATGCCCTGGTCGATCGCGTCCAGGAACTCGTCGTCCAGCTGCTTGTCCTTCTCGCCACGGGCATGCGCCTGTTCCAGCTGCTCGACCATGCGCTTGCGCTGCTCTTCCGGGTCGTTGAGTTCGGAAAACGCGTTGCAGACTTCCCAGGCGTTGCAATAGGTCTCGAAACGCTCGACGAGGCGCGGTTCGCCCGGCACTTCCTTGGCAAACGGCGAGATATCCTTCGGGAAATGCGTGACGTGGCTCGGCTGGATCAGCGTGCCCTCGACCTTTTCCTCGAAGATGAAGGCCAGGCATTCGCCCCAGGTCCAGTCCTTCTCGACTTCGAAACCGGCGGCCTTGGCGGCGGCGCGGGCTTCTTCATCCGTCTTGATCGACAGGAAATCGATGCCGGTCGCTTCCTTGACGGCGTCGGGCATCGGCACCCGCTTGAACGGGCCCTTGAAGGAAATCTGCTTGTCGCCGAACGTGACTTCAGGGGAGCCGTGGATCGAGACGGCGAGCGTTTCGAACAGCCGCTCGACGAGGGCCATGACGTCCTCGTAATCGGCATAGGCCCAGTAGCACTCCATCATGGTGAATTCAGGATTGTGCCGGGTGGAGACGCCTTCGTTGCGGAAGTTNNTCCGGCGCGATGCGCAGGTACATGTCCTGCTTCAGCGTGTTGTGGAATGTCTTGAACGGATCGGCGGTGGCGCCGCCATACACCGTCTGCAGCATCGGGGTTTCGACTTCGAGGAAGTTTTCGCCCTCCATGAAGCGGCGGATGCCGGACACGATCTTCGAGCGCTGCTGGAAGCGCAGCTTGGATTCCTCGTTGGTCATGATGTCGAGATGGCGCTTGCGGTAACGGATCTCGATGTCGGAGACGCCATGCCACTTTTCCGGCATCGGAAGAAGCGTCTTGGTCAGCATGGTGATTTCACGGGCGCTGACCGACAGCTCGCCGCGCTTGGTACGACGCACGATGCCGGTGACGCCTATAATGTCTCCGAGGTCGACCAGCGGCAGCATGCTGCGCGCTTCTTCGGGGGTTACATCCTTGTGCGAAAAGATCTGGATCTTGCCCGATGCGTCATGGATGTCCATGAACATGCCCGAATTGCGCGAGGAATAGACGCGGCCGGCAACGGTGACGGTGTCCTCGGTCTCGGTGTCCGGCTCCAGGCCTTCATATTTCTCGGCCAGTTCCGCATTGGTCATGGTGCGGTGGAAATGCGCCGGATAGACGTCGCCGATGGTTTCGCGCAGCTTGGCCAGCTTTTGCGCGCGCACTTCGGTGGCGTCGGAGGAGAGGGCGGTTTCGGTCTTTGTCGTGTCGGTCATCGTGTTCGCCTATTCCGGGCTTCGTTCGTTGCGGTCACCCCCCTCTGTCCTGCCGGACTGCCGGGGTTGAGCCACGGGTCTCAACCCGCTCTCCGAGCCCCCCTCAAGGGGGGAGATCGGATGGGGTACTCTCTTGCCCTCCCGGTATCGTAGCATGCGCAGCATTCGACATGTCGTCGGACGAAGGCAGTGCCACTTGCCAATCTCCCTCCTTGAGGGGGAGATGCCCGGCAGGGCAGAGGGGGGTATTTCAGGGCACTGCCGTCAGCCGGCAGCACGCAATATTACTTACCGTCGCCCACCATGGACGAAACCACGGCGGCGGCAATCTTCAAACGCTGGCGAACCACCGAGCGGCCGAGGATGGCCATACTGTCAAACAGCGGCAGCGAGCGGGACGAGCCGGACATGGCGATGAAGAGCGGCGGGGTGACGACGCGCAGCTTCTTTTCCAGCTTGTCGGCGACGGCGCGCAGTTCGGCGTCGATCGCTTCGACGTTCCACTCGACCATCTTTTCGATATCGGCCTGGACCGTGTTGATGATCGCAAGCGTATCTTCCGGGGATGTCTTCAGACCCGCGAACGAGGCCGGCGTCAGGTTGACGTCTGCGGCGAGCAGGAAGCCGGCGAGGTTCGGCAGGTCGCCGAGCTTGGTGATGCGGCTCTGCGAATGCAGCAGGCCCTGCTTCAAGCGGTCGTTTTCCATCGCCCATTCGAGCGTGCGGGCAATGAACTCTTCCGGCGAAAGCTTTTCGCGCAGCCAGCGGCCGTTCAGCCATTCGAGTTTCTGCAGGTCGAAAATGGCGCCGGCCTTGGAGAGCGCTTCCGGATCGAGCTTTTCCGTCAGCTCTTCCATGGTCAGCAGCTCTTCGCCTTCGGCGATCTGCACGAAGAACAGACCGAGGAAGTTCATCAGCGCTTCCGGCAGATAGCCCAGAGCGGAGTAGTAGGAAATCGAGGTTGGGTTCTTGCGCTTGGACAGTTTTGACTTGTCGGCATTGCGCATCAGCGACAGGTGCATCCACACCGGCGCTTCCCAGCCAAAGTAGCGATAGAGCAGGATGTGCTTCGGCACCGATGCCAGCCACTCCTCGCCGCGGGCGACATGGGTGATCTTCATCAAGTGATCGTCGATGACGTTTGCCATGTGATAGGTCGGCATGCCGTCGCCCTTCATGAGCACCTGCATGTCAACCGAATCCCACGGGATCGAGACTTCACCATAGACGCCATCGGTGAAATCGCAGGAACCCTCGGTCGGGATTTTCATGCGTACGACCGAGCTTTCGCCGGCTGCCATCTTGGAGGTGACTTCTTCCGCCGTCAGATGCAGGCAGAGACCATCGTATTTCGGCGGCTTGCCGGCGGCGCGCTGGCCTTCGCGCATCTGCTCAAGCCGCTCGGGCGTGCAGAAGCAGCGGAAGGCATGGCCCTTGTCGAGCAGGTCCTGTGCGTAAGGCTGGTACATGTCCTTGCGCTCGGACTGGCGGTACGGACCATAGGGGCCGCCGACATCGGGGCCTTCGGCCCATTTCAGACCGGTCCATCTCAGCGCATCCAGAACGCGCTCTTCGAATTCGAGCGTCGAGCGGGTGGCATCGGTATCCTCGATGCGCAGGATGAATTCGCCGCCATTCTTCTTTGCGAAGAGATAGTTGAAAAGGGCGATATAGGCGGTGCCGACATGCGGCTCGCCGGTGGGCGAAGGAGCGATGCGGACGCGTGGGGTCGGATTGATCATTGTGCTGCTCTGATTCGAGGCGCAACCGAACGCGCCAAGCCTGTTCCGGGAATAGGGATTGGGGCAGGCTTAGGCCATATTCAGGCCGAAGCGTCAAGGTTTTTGGGTAAGGCCCACCCTTCGTGGCTAGGTGACCGGCCAGACATAAAGCAGTGCCGGAATGCTGACGAGAATTATCAGGAAGGACAGAGGCAGGCCGAGGCGGGGGTAATCCGAGAATTTATAGCCGCCCGGACCGAAGACCAGCGTGTTGCACTGGTGGCCGACGGGGGTGAGAAAATCGCAGCCGGCGCCGATTGCAACTGCCATCAGGAAAGCTTCCGGTTTGAAACCGAGATTGGTAGCGAAGCTTGCCGCAATCGGCCCCATCACCAGGACGGTTGCAGCATTGTTGAGGAAGGGGGTAACAGCCATGGCCGTGATGAGGATGAGGCCGAGGGCGCCCCATGCCGGCAGCGTTGCTGCGGCCTGGCCGAGCCAGCTTGCGATCAGTTCGCTGCCGCCGGTGGTGCGCAGACTGTCGGAGACCGGGATGAGTGCCGCCAGCATGACGAGGATCGGACCATCGACCGACTTGTAGAAATCGGTAAGCGGGATGCAACGAAAAACCACCATGCCGAGGGCGGCGGCGAAAAAGGCGACCGGCACGGGAGCGAGGCCGACCGCCGTTGTCGCCATGGCAAGTGCCAGAATGATCAAAGGGATGAAGGCGCGGCGGCGGGTGCCGAGCAGGACTTCGCGCTGGGCCAGCGGCAGAAGAGAAAAGTCCTGCATCACGGTCGGCATTGTTTTGCGAGATCCCTGAAGGACGAGAATGTCGCCGGCCGCAAGGGTCAACCCACCGAGGCGTTCCTTCAGGCGCTCGCCGTGGCGGCTGATCGCCAGGAGGTTTACGCCGCGCGTATAGGAGAGCGCCAGTTCCTTGGCGGACAGGCCCTTCAGTGGCGATTCCTGGCTGATGATCGCCTCGACGGAGATGATGTCGCCCTGCGCCTGCTCGCCGGTCAGCGGCTTGCCGGACAATTGCAGCTTGGCGTTCGATACGATGCGGTCCAGCGCCTTGGACGGGCCTTCGAGAAGGACGATATCGTTTTCCCGCAAGGTGAGATCCGGGAATGGGGCCATGCGCGCGGTGCCACGCAGCACGGCATTGGCAATCACCTCGCCATCGCCAAGTTTGAGCAGTTCACCGAGCCGTTTTTCCAGCACGGTCGATTGCGCCGTCACCATCACTTCCGATGTGTAATTGCTGATCTCCACGGCTTCTTCCAGCGAGTTGTTCTCCTTCGTCCGGCTCGGCACCAGCCAGTGGAAAAACAGCAGGAAGGTGATGCCGACGACGCAGAGGATAACGCCCATAGGGGTGAAGTCGAACATGGTGAATGACTGGCCTGTCAGCTCTTCCCGGATGCGCGACACCACGATGTTGGGCGAGGTGCCGATCTGGGTCATCAGCCCGCCAAGCAGGGCGGAAAATGCCATCGGCATCAGGTATTTTGACGGCGAGGCGCCGGATTTCTTGGCAAACTGGAAGGCGACCGGCATCATGATGGCGAGCGCGCCGATATTCTTGATGAAGGCCGAAAGCAGCGCCACCACGATCATCAGCAGCGCAAGCTGCGTGTGCAGCGTGTTGAGATTGGGGAAGAATTTCTTGATCGCCAGATCAACGATGCCGGAGCGTGCGACGCCTGCGGAGACGACCAGGGCGCTGCCGACAATGATGACGATATCATCGGAAAAGCCGGAGAATGCCTGATCGGTGGGTACGACACCGAGCACCACCGCCAGGACCAGCGCGCAACAGGCCACCACATCGTAGCGAAACCGGTCCCAGATGAAGACGGCCATCATCGCGGCGATGACGGCGAAGGCGAGGATCTGCTGGGTTGTCATGCGGCTCCGGGGGGTATGCGTGCGGCGAGGCGGAAGGGTATCGAGTGACGCAATAATGCCCGAGAGGCCGGATCGTTTCAAACGCCGATACGGGATATCGCCAATTTGTACAATTCTACTGCGAATTGGGTGGGTTCGTCAGAACGGGGGCATTTTTCAAGTGAAAGTTGATTGTTCTACTCATGAAATCGGCGTAGGTCCGCAACCGGGAGGAGGCCTGATGCAACGGACACACAGAGGACACCCATGAAACCGATCGTACTTTCCGCTCTTGCCCTTGCGCTTGGTGCATCCACCGCTTTTGCCACCGATTATCCGGCAACGATCACAGATGTCGCAGGACGCACCGTGACGATCGCCAAGAAGCCGGAGCGGATCATCCTGCAGGACGGTCGTGACATGCTGACCGTTGCATTGCTCGATCGCGACAATCCCTATGCGCGTGTCGTTGGCTGGAGCTCCAATTTCGTCAAGTCCGATCCGGGTACTGCCAAGCTGATGGAAGGCGCCTTCGGCAAGGCTCCGCCAATCATGAGCCTGTCGGAAGACGGAGAAACCGATCTGGAAGCGGTGATCGCCGCCAAGCCCGATGTGGTCGTTGCCCAGTTACGGGCGCAGAAGTCATTCAAGGAAGGCGGTATCGAGGACAAGCTGAAGGCGCTCGATATTCCGGTCGTCTATCTCGACGTGATGGAAGAGCCGGTCGATCACACGATGGAAAGTGTCGAAGTGCTCGGCAAGGTGATGGATCGCGAGAAGGAAGCGGGCGAATATGTGTCCTTCTACAAGCAGCATCTCGCGCATCTGAACGAGGTCATTGCCAAGCAGACCGTGTTTCCCAATGTCTTCGTCGAAGCCAAGGCCGGCAACAAGGGTGATGGTTGCTGCTTCACCCATGGCGATACCGGTTTCGGCAAGCTCGTCACTTCGCTGAAGGGCAACAATATCGGCTCCAAGCTGCTGCCGGGCCAGACGGGCACCGTATCGCTTGAAGCGCTGCTCGGCTCCAACCCGCCGGATGTCTACATCATGTCCGGTTCGCAGTGGACGAATCCGGAAAACTCGGCAGCTCCGTTCGGCTACAATGTCACGCCGCAGCAGGTATCGGCGGCACTCGGCAAGCTGGAGCAGCGTGACGGCTTTGCCGCGATGAAGGCGGTGCAGGATGGCCGCGTCTACGGTCTCTACCATCAGTTCTACAACCATCCCTACAATATCGTCGGCCTCGAATACATGGCAAGTTTCATGTATCCGGAAGCCTTCAAGGATCTCGATCCAGCTGCAACCTATGCGAGCCTGATCAAGAGCTTCACCAAGATCCCCGATGCACCTGTCGTGCTCGGCGCCAGCGCGCCGGTAACGCAGTAATAATTTGGAGCGGTTTCGCATTTCTAGGAACGGCGAAACTGCTCCATCCATTTGTTTCCACGCAATTCCGCTTCCTGCATTCGTTGGAATTGCGCCCATGTATCGGAGCATCATGTGAGCATTGCCGAACACAATCCGCCAGTCCTGCTGGCGGATGCGGAACGCGCCTATCATGGCAAGATCCGTGTGAAAGTGATGATGCTGATCGTTCTTGCAGTAGCGCTTTGCGCCGCGGCAGTGATCGATATCTGCGTCGGGTCTTCCGGTCTTTCGCCAAGTGACGTGCTGGCCGCGATCTTCCAGCCGGACAGTGTCAGCCGGGGCGTGCGGGCAATCGTTGTCGATGTACGATTACCCTATTCGCTGATGGCCCTGTTTGTCGGCGCGTCGCTGTCGCTTGCCGGTGCCGAAATGCAGACCATTCTCGACAATCCACTGGCAAGCCCGTTCACGCTCGGCGTGTCGTCTGCGGCATCCTTCGGTGCGGCGCTCGCCATCGTGCTGCAGCTCGGCATTCCCGGTCTGCCTGCCGAGTGGTTCATTCCCGCCAATGCCTTCATCTTCGCCTTCGGCTCGGTCCTGTTGCTGCAGGCGCTGTCGGGTCTGCGCGGTGCGGGCGTCGAGACGCTCGTGCTGTTCGGCATCGCACTGGTTTTCATCTTCAACGCGCTGGTGGCGATCATGCAGTTCGTCGCGTCTGCCGAGGCGCTGCAGCAGCTGGTATTCTGGAGCATGGGCAGCCTGACCCGCTCGACCTGGACGAAGCTTGAGATCATGGCGCTGGTCATGGCCTGCGTCGTGCCGTTCTCGATGGCCGCCTGCTGGAAGCTGACGGCATTGCGGCTCGGTGAGGATCGGGCGCGTTCCTTCGGCATCGACGTGACGCGGTTGCGGTTCTTTTCGCTTCTGCGCGTCAGCATTCTTGCCGCAACTTCTGTTTCTTTCGTCGGCACGATTGGTTTCATCGGGCTTGTCGGCCCGCATATCGCCCGGCTTCTGGTTGGCGAGGATCATCGTTTCTTCCTGCCGGCGAGCATGCTTTGTGGCGCGCTCGTCATGGCGCTCGCATCGGCTGCCAGCAAGATCATCGTGCCGGGCGTGCTCATCCCGGTCGGCATCGTCACGTCGCTGATCGGCGTGCCGTTCTTCCTGGCCCTGATCTTTTCCAAGGCGGGGAAAGCCTGATGTTGTCGGTGGAAAAACTCTCAGCCGGCTACGGCAAGAAAAAGGTCCTGACGGATATCGATATCTCCGCCATGCCGGCGGGTACGATCACCGCGTTTCTCGGTCAGAACGGCGCCGGAAAATCGACATTGCTGCGATCTCTCGCCGGTCTGCACAGGGCGGGTGGGATGCTGCATCTGGATGGTGCCGACATCACACGGCAATCGCCGGCGCAGCGTGCACGGGCGATCACCTACATGCCGCAATCCCTGCCGCAGCGGGTGGCGCTGACTGTGCTGGAGGCGACGATCGGGGCATTGCGGGCCTCGTCGCGCGATCCGGATGCTGTGAAACGGTCGCTTGCCGTCCTGGAGCGGCTCGGCATCAGCAATCTTGCCATGGCGCAGCT
>DLSX01000251.1 GCA_002500765.1 Neorhizobium sp. UBA7851 | reverse complement strand
CTGTCGGGGCTGCATTGAACGACCTGACCAAGCTGATCGCTGAGGCAGTCGGGCCTGCACTCGCACAGCAATTCGGCGGCGCGCCGCAGACCATGGCTTCTGCTGACGGCATGCGCACGATCCAGCAGGCGCCGCTGACCCAGAGCAGCAGCAATTCCGTCATCATCCGCCGCGGCGACACGCTGTGGCAGATCGCACGGCGCGCCTATGGCCAGGGTGTGCGCTATACGACGATCTATCTCGCCAACGAGGAACAGATCGCCAATCCGGATGTCATCCAGCCGGGCCAGATCTTTGGCGTGCCGGAAGAGTTCCGTCCTGATTCCGAAGAACTGCACCGCGAGAGGATGCAGCATCGCAAGGGCTGACTTCGGGGCTTATCAGGCTTCATTCATCGAACCTTTCACGGCCGGCGTTCCGACAGGGATGCCGGCCGAAGTTTTTGGGGCTTCAGTTTCCCGATCGGAAAACGGGGATGCTGAGAAGGCTCAGAAAAGAATCTTCGGCGCGATCCCAGTGGTTTAGCCATTCCATTCCTGCATTTTCATCCCCGCCCCCGCGGACAAGCCGACAATAGTTCCGTCATCGGATGGGAACCGGGTTCGCGAACCGGCCTCTCGATCAACGGGTCTCGGCTCGGTCTCCGGTGATGGTCGCAACTGCGATCCGATGGGAACTGACAAGTCCCTGAGGATAGGATGAAGCGGCCGGGGCAGGCGGAAAGCCTGAGATACCAATTCCCCGACACCACCCGCCTGCCCTCTTCCCGTCTCACCGAACCGGCCCTGCCGGTGCGGCTATCGGCGTTTGCCTTGATTGCTCAGCCAGCGGCGACCATTGAAGAAGGCAAAACCCGAGAGCGTGCCGATATGCCTGTCGCTCATTGCAGTTCTGCGAGCATGTCGTCGTAGACCTTGCAGGCACCATTCAGATTCGTTGCGGCCCCGGTCTGCGCAGCCGTCATCTTCCCAGAAACGGCTGCCGCCTTCTGCGGATCTCTTGCTGCCAATTCCTGCATCTTCCGAGAAATTTCGGTCGCCTTGGCAGTCAGGTCTTCGGCCGTGCAGGCAAATGAAGGGGTTGCCGCAAAAATGAGAGCGGCGGTCAGGAGGTAGGTTTTCATATTATTCCTTGATCAAAATCCCCGTCGTGAACGGGCGCCGCGGTGGAATTCACGCAGCCATTTTCGGTTTGTTTGCGGACGTGATGCCGCCAATGCCCCGATCGGGACGATGATCGTTATAGGCCCGTGCCAAAAGCCTTGCAAATTCTCGACCGCTTAAATGCCTGCGCGGAATGTACCGGTCGAGGTCATCCGCGGACCTTCCCTTCTGGCTCGTCCTATGGCCCACCCGAGGCCACAACACAGCTATTTCCAGCGGAAACGGCCGGGCCAACATTGCATCGCCGGGCTTTGCCGCCTATGTGCCGGGTGGCGCATTTTTCGCGCGTTCCGGAGACCTGCATGTCGACCAAGAAGAAGATCGTTTCGGCGGATGACGGCAATCCGCTCGGAACCCTCGTCAACCTGTGGCCCTATATGTGGCCGACGGGCCGTGCGGACCTCAAGGCGCGGGTGCTCTGGGCAACCTTTTTCCTGCTTCTGGCCAAGCTGGTTCTGCTGTCGGTTCCCTATTTCTTCAAATGGGCAACCGACGCGCTGAACGGCAAGCTGGACATGGCAGGCCTACTGCCCGCCTTCCTGCTCGGCGCCGTCGTTCTGGTCATCGCCTACAATTTCACCCGCATACTGCAGGTGGGGCTGAACCAGTTGCGCGACGCGCTGTTTGCGTCGGTCGGCCAGCATGCGGTGCGACAACTCGCCAACAAGACCTTCGTGCATATGCACCAGCTTTCCCTGCGCTTCCATCTGGAGCGCAAGACGGGCGGGTTGTCGCGGATCATCGAGCGCGGCACCAAGGGCATCGAAACAATCGTCCGCTTCACCATCCTGAATTCGGTGCCGACGCTGATCGAATTCGTGCTGACCGCCATCATCTTCTGGGCGGCCTACGGTTTTGCCTATCTCGCCGTCACTGCGATCACCGTCGCTGCCTATATCTGGTTCACCATCAAGGCCAGCGACTGGCGCATCGCCATCCGCCGGACGATGAACGACAGCGATACCGACGCCAATACCAAGGCGATCGACTCGCTCCTCAACTTCGAGACGGTCAAGTATTTCGGCAATGAGGAGATGGAGGCCAGGCGCTTCGACGTCTCCATGGCGCGTTACGAAAAGGCCGCGACCCAGGTCTGGACCTCGCTCGGCTGGCTGAATTTTGGCCAGGGCGTGATCTTCGGACTTGGCCAGGCGGTCATCATGATCATGTCGGCGCTGGCGGTTCAGCGCGGCGAGCAGACGATCGGCGACTTCGTCTTCGTCAATGCGCTTTTGATGCAGCTTTCGGTGCCGCTCAACTTCATCGGCTTCGTCTATCGCGAAATCCGCCAGGGACTGACCGATATCGAGCAGATGTTCGAGCTTCTTGAGGTCGAGGCGGAAGTGACCGACCGGCCGGATGCCAAACCGCTCGCGCTTAATGCGACAGGCCTGCAAAAGGGCGCCATCGCCTTCAAGGATGTCCGCTTCTCGTATGATCCGGAGCGGCCGATCCTCAAGGGCATTTCCTTCGAGGTGCCGGCCGGCAAGACGGTTGCGATCGTCGGCCCGTCGGGCGCGGGCAAGTCGACGATCTCGCGCCTGCTCTATCGCTTCTACGACATCCAGGACGGATCGATCTCCATCGACGGCCAGGACGTGCGCGACGTGACGCAGAAATCCCTGCGCGCGGCGATCGGCATGGTTCCGCAGGATACGGTGCTGTTCAACGATACGGTCGCCTACAACATCCGCTACGGTCGGCCGGGTGCGAGCGACCCGGAGGTGCAGACGGCTGCCGAAATCGCCCAGATCGACACGTTCATCAAACAACTTCCGGATGGTTATGAAACCAAGGTCGGCGAGCGCGGCCTGAAACTGTCCGGCGGCGAGAAGCAGCGGGTGGCGATCGCCCGCACGATCCTGAAGGCCCCGCCGATCCTCATCCTCGACGAGGCAACCTCGGCGCTCGACACGACGACGGAACACGAGATCCAGTCGGCACTCGACAGGGTTTCGGAAAACCGCACGACACTGGTCATCGCCCACCGGCTTTCGACCGTCATCGGCGCCGACGAGATCATCGTGCTCAGGGCGGGCGAGATTGCCGAACGCGGTACCCATGCAGGCCTGCTCGCGCAGAACGGGCTCTATGCCTCGATGTGGAACCGCCAGCGGGAAGCGACACAGGCGGAAGAACACCTGCGCCAGGTGCGCGAAAGCGACGATCTCGGCGTGGTTACCCGCGGCACGCCGGCGGCGGAGTAACCAGGTAGAAACAAGGGAATCAGAGGATAAGATGAAACGCCGGATGAATTATTCAGCCAAACGGATGCTGGTCGCAGGCAGCCTGATCGTGGCCTACCTTCTGGTGCTGACCTTCTGGGGCTCACCGCTTCTGGCATTGACGACCTGGCTCGGTCTCGTCGATCCGGCGAAAATCTGAAAGCCCAGCGTTCCAAGCGGCGCGCGCCGGGCAACCGGGCCGATGATGCTGTGCAGGCTATCTGCCGGATGGCACCTTACCAACCCAGACATGGGACGCCTGCCTTCGGCGGTGTTTTTCCCGCCGTGATGTTCTCGCGTCGCTCCGGCGTGAATTCCGCCGTGCCGCAGAGCACGAATGTCGTTCCGTCCGAGCGCTTGGACGAAGGCTTCCCGGCGCCATATCGTTCAGCTGCCTTGCGCAGCAGCGACACGAATTCAGGCGTGGAAATACCGTCTGCCAGACGAAGCTGGGCGATCAGTGGGTCGGATAATACGTCTTCGATAGTCAGGTCGCGTTGCATGGTTTTGTTCCTCTGTCAAAACCTGTACACGGGGTGCGCTACAGTCACATTGCAAAATTACGACTAAAAATGGGCATTTGCGATGTGGCAAATTCTCCCCATGCGAGGAATCGCATCCCAAATTCGCGTGTTTTTCGATCATGACCGGGATCGAGGCGCGACTTCAAATTTCCCGGACCCGAGCTGAAGCCATCAAACGCACAAAACCGCCAGCCAGCGGCCTCGCTGACAAAGGAGCGACGGCAGTGCTCATTGCGGAGGCGAGATCCGCCCACGAGAGAGGCAGAACCTGAACGAGGAGCCCCTCGAGCTCAGGCTTCGGCTTATCGATGCGACGAACCGTAACGCATCCGTTCACGGTAACGGCGCTGGCTCCATACCGTATAGACGACTGCGGCGACCACGATCGCGATATCCGCCATTGCTATCAGGCACCATGTAAGGCTCATTTCAAACTCTTCCGTGTCTTGGCCGAAGCTGGGCTACCAGAAGTGCTTCCAACTTTGGCTTAAGCGTATTCAAGGCATTCGGCCTTGATGTAAGTCAGCGTGTCCTGCCGGACTTTTATGACAGCCACATGAAATCTAACGCAAGAACCATGCCGAATTGCCGCAATGCAGCATTTACTTGAGCATATGTCGGAAATTCAACGCATCGGTCCCGCGATGGTTGCAATCCCCATGTAGTTCGCAAAGCTGAACGGAACCGCATTGCCGCGAATACCGTTTTTCGCTAGTCAGTGCGGCTTAAATGGACATTACGCCCTTCAGGGAGAAACAGTTGATCAACCTCTTCGACACCATTCGCAACACGCTCGTGCCGATCCACAAGGAAGGCTATGTCTTCGTTGCGATCTTCTTCGTCGTATCCTTGATCCTCGGTTACTTCGCCGAGCCACTCTTCTGGATCGGCCTCGTGCTGACGCTCTGGTGTGCCAATTTCTTCCGCGATCCCGAACGCGTCGTACCGCAGGATGACGATCTGATCCTCAGCCCGGCCGATGGTCGTGTCAGCCATGTCGCCATGGTCGTCCCGCCTGTGGAGCTTGGCCTTGGCTCCGAGCCGATGCTGCGCATTTCCGTTTTCATGAACGTCTTCAACTGCCACGTGAACCGTTCTCCGGTCCGCGGTGAAGTCAAGGTGATCGAGTATCGCGCCGGTCAGTTCGTCAATGCCGAACTGGACAAGGCAAGCTCCGACAACGAGCGCAATGGCCTCGTCATCGAAAGCCGCCATGGCAATGTCGGCGTCGTCCAGATCGCCGGCCTGGTGGCCCGCCGGATCGTCTGCTGGGTCAAGCCCGGCGAGCCGCTGAATGCCGGTGAACGTTTCGGCCTGATCCGCTTCGGATCGCGCCTCGACGTGTTCGTGCCGCAGGGCGGACAGGCGCGTGTGTCGATCGGCCAGCTTGCCATTGCCGGCGAGACGGTGCTGGCTGAATTCGGCTCGACCAAAGGCCCGTCGCTTGGCCGTCGCAGCTGATAGAATTGCATAAAGGAGCAAACGGATGATGGATGTGCCCCCAGGAGAGCCGAACCGCTCGACGGACGAGGCTCGCGGCCCGCGCCTCAGGGAGATCCCCATCCGGCTGATGGTGCCCAACCTGATCACGGTTCTGGCCATCTGCGCAGGCCTGACAGGCATCAGGCTCGCCTTCGAGGGACGTTACGAGCTCGCCGTCGCCATGGTGCTGCTTGCCGCCTTCCTCGACGGCATTGACGGGCGGATCGCCCGTCTCCTGAAGGCGACTTCGAAATTCGGCGTGCAGATGGATTCGCTTGCCGACATCATCAATTTCGGCGTCGCCCCGGCGCTCGTCTCCTATGCCTTCCTGCTCGACGGCGCGCGCTCGCTCGGCTGGATCGCGGCTCTGCTTTACACGATTGCCGCGGGCCTTAGGCTGGCGCGCTTCAACGTCATGGAAGACCGGGGCATCAAGGCGCCGTGGCAGTCGGAATTTTTCGTCGGCGTGCCGGCTCCGATGGGCGCCATGCTGATGCTGCTGCCCGTCTATCTCGGCTTTCTCGGCGTCGAGCGCACGCCCTTCTTCATCTATGGCAGTGTCGCCTACACGGTCGGCATCGGCTATCTGCTGGTCAGCCGCCTGCCGGTCTGGTCGGGCAAATCGAGCCATATCCGCCGGGACATGATGTTCCCGATCCTGCTTCTCGTCGTTCTCTATGTCGCGCTTCTGATGAGCTACACGTGGGAGGTCCTGTCGATCACCGTCGTCGCCTATCTCTGTGTTCTGCCGTTCAGCGCAAGGGCATGGAAACGACGCTACGGCACGATCACGATCGAAGACGAAGGCACACACGTCTGACGCGCATCTCAGACGTCAATCTTTTGCTGCAATGCACTGAAATTGCTGCATTGCAGCTCCAACCTGCGGCAAGTTGACACGCGTAGACTCACCTCATCGAAAAGAGACGGATAAGCCTTTATTCCGCCCCTATTGCCGGTGATTTCCCGGCGCCCCGCGACATGAAAGAATCACGCGGGTGAGATGATGAGGATAAAGACGTGAGCAATACTCCCAAGACCGACAAACCGGAAGCAAAACCGGACTTCACCGCCCATTTCCGCCCGCTCGGCATCAAGGCCGTGGCAGCGGCAGCCATGATGCTGACGCGGAAGCCGAAGCTGACGCCGGTTCGCTAACCGGCTCAGGGCCCGTTCAAGGCACTCCACAAGAGACCCAGCGCCAAAGCGCTCATGACGAGGCCGATCAGGCCATCCAGAACCCGCCACGCGGCGGGTCGGGCAAAGATCGGCGCCAGAAGACGGGCACCGTAACCGAGCCCGAAGAACCAAACGAACGAGGCGGTGACGGCACCAGCCCCGTAAGCGAGCCGTTCATGTCCTTCGAAGCCTGCCGACAGGCTGCCGACGAGCAGAACGGTATCGAGATAGACATGCGGATTGAGGAAAGTGAAGGCAAGGCAGGTCAGGACCGCCGCCTTCAGTGACAGGCTTTCCGGTGCCCCCGCCACCATGGCCGCGGGCTTTGCGGCACGCCTGAAGGCAAGCGCCGCATAACTTCCGAGAAAGACCGCGCCGCCGAGCGTGACGACCAGGATCAGTGTTTTCGACTGGGAGACGATCGTGCCCATGCCGCCGACACCGGCTGCAATCAGCGCAGCATCCGACAGGGCGCAGATCAGGCAGAGCAGGAAAACATGCCGGCGCAAAAGGCCCTGGCGCAGGATGAAAGCGTTCTGGGCGCCGATCGCAATGATCAGCGAGCCCCCGAGGGCAAAGCCGGACAGGCCGGCGGACATGATGTTCATTGAGGGGAATCCGACAAGAAGAATGCTAGAAGAGCGACATCTGGGACGTGTCCTTGCCGCCTTTCGGAGGTTTGTCATCAACCTCGGCGACAGCGACAGGTTTCTGGATGTCAGGCCCCATGTTGGAAACCTTGTTGACCAGATCCGAAACCGGGATCGCCTCGAAGAAATCCTCTTCGGCAGGCTTGAGCAGATCGGCGACCTGGCGCGGCTCCTGCGTCTTGCATTCCAGCCAGCGCGCGAAATCGTCCGGCGCAATGACGACCGGCATCCGGTCATGAATGCCGCGGATAGCCCGATTGGCTCTGGTCGTCATGATCGCGACGGTATCGACTTCGGATCCATCAGCCGACGCATAGGTTTCCATAAGCCCGGCGAAGGCGATGACGCCGCCATTCTTCGGCCTGATCCAGTAGGCCTGCGACCCCATCCCGTTTTCCTTCGGCGGACGCTTCCATTCGTAGAAACCGGAGGCGGGAACCAGAATGCGGCGATGGCGCATTGCGGCACGAAAGGAGGCCTTGTCGATTGCCGTCTCCGACCGGGCGTTGATCAGCAGCGGAAATTCCCGCATGTCCTTGACCCAGCCGGGGATCAGCCCCCAGCGCGCCAGCGATGCGCGCCGGTCCGGCAGGTTGCTGCCCGGC
>DLSX01000253.1 GCA_002500765.1 Neorhizobium sp. UBA7851 | reverse complement strand
CGCTTCGACAGATCGTTGGCGGCGGAGGACAGTTCGGCAGAGTTGTTGTTGATGGTGCCGGCTGCGCCGCGGACATTGTTCATCGTGCCGCGCAGGCGAACCATCGTCTGATTGACGTTGGTCTGCAGTTCGGCGAAGGCGCCCTGGAACTGGCCGTTCATGCTCTGCGTCAGGTCGGCATCGGCAAGCGCTGCGATAACGCGGCGAACTTCGGTCGTTGCGGCATCGACGCTTCCGACCAGCTCGTTGACGCCCGAGGCGAAGCGGTTGAGGTCTTCGTTCTGGTAATCCCTGGAGATGCGGCCGGAGAAATCGCCGGCGACTGCGGAGGCGACGACTGTCGAAATGCTCGACTGCAGATCGCTGCTGTTGCGATGCAGGGCGGCCTCCTGAGCCTTCAATTCATTCATGGCGAGCGCATTGGTGCGGAAGACTTCGACTGCGCGTGCCATTTCACCGATTTCGTCCTTGCGGGCTGCATCGATCTTGAGGTTGTCGAGTTCGCCGTTGGCAAGGCGGGTCATGGCCTGGGTCAGCGAACGGATCGGGCTGACGATGCCGCGGGTTGCAACCATCAGGCTGATCGCAGCACCGATGATGATGAAGATGACGGCGGAGGCCGCCGAAATCAGGATGGCGGTCGTCGAGGAAGCAACCGCGGCTTCGCGCGCTTCGGCCAGCGACTTGCCGGAATAGGTGCTGTAGACCTTGACGGTATCGGTGACGGCCTTCTGGCCATCAAGCGTCGTCTTCAGTGCTGCGGAAATGGCGGTCGTATCGGCCGGCGCCTTTTCGGCGATATCGACCATGCTGCGGATCGTGCCGAAATAGTTGTCGAGTGCGCCACGGATCGCCTTCAGCTGATCCTTTTCTGCTGCATCGGCAGTGGATTCGATCTTCGGCAGGCGGGCGAGCATTTCGCCGGCGCGCTTTTCGGCATCGGCGCGAAAATCCTTTGCCTTGTCCGGCGCCGCGGCCAGCTGGTAGGTCATGCGGCTGATGGCGATAATATCGACGCGGAGGTCCATCGCTTCACGGGCGACTTCCTCGCGGGCGCCCACGGAAATCATTGCTTTCTGCAATCCGAAGAGGCCGGAGGCCGCAATGCTTGCAATAATCAGGGAAGAAAGACCCATCACGACGGTGACGAGGCCGAGTTTCTTCGAAATGGCCATATCTCGAAATGCCATAATGCACACCACTTAGTTTGCCCAACACATCAGCTCGCAGAGCGTCTCGCGAGACGCGTCAGGATGCCGCGCTAAATTATTGTCACAGCTAGACTAATTGTGAGTTAAAAAGCCTTGAAAGTTGGACGGTCTGCTTCTTCTCGAGCCCTCTTTTCCTAATAGATATCGAGCAATATTTCGATGTCTGAGCAATTGCCCTAACAAGGTTCGGCTAAAATTCGTTATTTGCCCGTTACTTCGCCTTAGGCGGGTGACGTAAACTTCGCTTATTGCTGCATTGCAGCATAAGGTTGATTTTTTTTGTTTGGATCGCCGTTTTTAACCGATTTTATGATTTCTGATCAGAAACCGGACGCTGCAGATGTGGTTTGGCGGCCGGCTGCTCTTTTCGCAATGTTTCAGATCCCGTGTTCAGGCCGCGGCTGCGGTCTCATAAGCGAAGCCTTCGTCTGCCCAGCCGGTCATGCCGCCAATCATCACTTTCACCGAAAGGCCGAGGCGAGAGAGGCGAAGGGCCGCCTTGTCGGCACCGTTGCAATGGGGGCCGGCGCAGTAGACGACAAACAGGGTATTTGAGGGCCATGGGGACATGCGATGGGCCGTCATCTTGCCATGGGGCAGGTTGAATGCGCCCGGTACGTGAGACTGAGCGAACAGCGCCGGAGAACGGACATCGAGCTTACCCGAAGCAAAAGAGGCATGCACGTCCCAGCAGTCGGCCTCAAAGGCAAGCTTGCGGGCAAAGTGCTCGGAAGCGTCCTGCGGGGCGGCAGGAGTAAATTCGGAAACGGGGCTTGGCATAACGTGATCCTCTGACCGTTGGCGTTGCTGCCGATCCTCGCCGATGTTAAGGATGAGCGAAATTGGCCGTTATGCCTAACTGCGTAAAGATCATGCCAAAGTCATCAACTCACCAGACTTACGGACCACATGTTGCGGTGCTTGCCTATGACGGGCTTTGCACGTTCGAGTTCGGTATCGCCCATGAGGTCTTCGGCCTTGCCCGGCCGGAAATGGGGGAGGGCTGGTATCGGTTCTCCGTCGCAGGCATCGAGCCTGGACCGCTGAGGGCAGCCGGTGGGCTTGCGGTTTCCGTCGATCGAGGGCTGGAGGTACTGCAAGAGGCTGACCTGATCGTCGTCCCCGGCTGGCGCGGAATTCGGGAGCCGGTACCGGAGACGTTGATCGTGGCGCTGCAGGCGGCGCATCGGCGTGGCGCGCGGGTGATGTCGCTCTGTTCCGGCGTTGCGGTTCTGGCTGCGGCCGGCCTTCTGGATGGGCGTCGCGCAACAACCCACTGGCGTTATGTGGATGCGATTGCCGAACGTTATCCCAAC
>DLSX01000032.1 GCA_002500765.1 Neorhizobium sp. UBA7851 | reverse complement strand
CGGCTCCGCGCCCCCAGACTTTCGCTGCCCGTCCGGCCGCACGCCCGGTCGCCCGTCCGGTCGGCGCAACCGCACTCAAGGAAGAGGTCGAGTTCGAGGCTTCGCAGGAACTGGTCTATCGTCCGGCATCCAACGTCGTCGTGCCGATCTCCCGCAAGCTCGCACTGACGGAACTGACCGAACGCACCTGCAAGTGGCCCGTCGGCGACCCGCTGACCGACGATTTCCACTTCTGTGGCTGCGAGTCCCCGGACAATTCTCCTTACTGCACCTATCATGCGAAGCTCGCCTACCAGCCGGTCAACGAGCGACGCCGCCCGAGCGCCGCACGGGCGTAAGCTTCACGTCACGGACCAGGATCAGGCGGGCTTCGGCCCGCTTTTTTTGTGCCCGGGCGTTGAGAACCTGAGGGGTAAACATTGCGTCTCCCGCAAAGCAGCCTTGCCAACGCGCAGCTTGCTCTTAGCGGCATGGATACCTATTTAAGCCCTGCGAGGACGACCTCCCCCAGAATGGGCATGAAACCGGGACGACCCGGAAAAACCCAAAGGGGTAGACAATGCGTACGACACGCGACCGTATTCGTCACGCGATCAGCTTCGAAATCATCGGGCTTGCCATTTTCACGCCGCTCGCCTCTTTCGTCTTCGGCATACCGGTCGAACATATCGGCGTCGTCGGTATCGTTTCGGCGACGCTCGCGACCGGCTGGAACTATCTCTACAATCTCGGCTTCGACCACCTGATGCAGAAATATCGGGGCGGCACGCAGAAAACCATGGCGCTGCGCGTCGCACATGCGGTTCTGTTCGAACTCGGACTGCTGATCGTGCTGATGCCGTTCATCGCCTGGTATCTCGGCGTGAGCCTGATCCAGGCGCTGGTGATGGATATTGCCTTTGCCCTGTTCTACCTGGTCTACGCATTCTTCTTCAATCTCGCCTATGACCGGATTTTTCCGCTGCCCGAATGGCAGAAGGAAGCAAAAGCCTAAGCGCGGATAAAAAACAGCCCGAGGCGATTATCGCACTCGGGCTGAAACAAATTCGAAGCTGATCGCGAGATCAGGATTCCATCGAATAACCCGCGCCGCGGACGGTGCGGATGACATCCTGCATATTAGAGAAGTTCAACGCCTTGCGAAGACGGCCGACATGCACGTCGACGGTACGTTCGTCGACATAAATGTCATGGCCCCAGACGCCATCAAGCAGCTGCGAACGCGAGAAGACGCGGCCGGGCGAGACCATCAGGAATTCGAGAAGGCGGAATTCCGTCGGGCCGAGGCGCACTTCGCGGCTCTTTCGATGAACACGATGGGTCTCGCGATCAAGCTCGATATCGCCGCATTTGAGAACGCTCGAGAGGACCTCGGGCTTGGCGCGACGAAGCATCGCCTTGACGCGCGCCATCAGTTCCGGCGTCGAGAACGGCTTGACGACATAGTCGTCAGCGCCGGTTGCGAGGCCGCGAACCCGTTCGCTTTCCTCGCCGCGCGCCGTCAGCATGATGATCGGCAGGCGCTCGGTCTCGGGCCGCATGCGCAGGCGCCGGCACAGTTCGATGCCAGAGACGCCTGGCAACATCCAGTCGAGGACCAACAGATCAGGTGCGCGTTCCTGAAGCCGGATTTCGGCCTCATCGCCCCTCAGTATGGTCTCGACCTCATAGCCCTCGGCTTCGAGATTGTAACGGAGGAGGACGCTCAGCGCCTCCTCGTCTTCCACGACCGCTATTCTTGGCTGCATGCTAGATACACTCCATCACACACGGCGAAATCAGTCGGCAATTGCGCCGACGGTGTTCGCCGTGTCGTCCTTGGGACGCTCGCCTTCCGGCACCGCACCCGTCGTCATGTAGTAGATGGTTTCGGCGATGTTGGTCGCGTGGTCACCGATACGCTCGATGTTCTTGGCGCAGAACAGGAGATGCGTGCAGGTGGTGATGTTACGCGGATCTTCCATCATGTAGGTGAGGAGTTCACGGAACAGCGACGTGTACATGGCGTCGATTTCTTCGTCGCGCAGGCGGATGGCTTCCGCCTTCTCGGCCGAACGGCTGGCATAGACGTCCAGCACTTCCTTCAGCTGGACCGCTGCGAGATCGGAGAGGTGCTCCAGACCGCGCGCGAGCTTGCGCGGAACGCCGTGGCCTTGAACCGCGATGACGCGCTTGGCGGTGTTCTTGCCGAGGTCGCCGACGCGCTCGAGGTCACCAGCGATACGCAGCGTACCGATGATTTCGCGCAGGTCGATTGCGACCGGCTGGCGGCGGGCGATCGTGACGATCGCCTTGTCCTGGATCTCGCGCTCGGCGTGGTCGAGGATCACGTCGTCGGAAATGACCTTCTGGGCAAGGGCGGAATCGCCGTTGACCAGGGCGCGCACGGCGTCGCCGCACATCTGTTCCGCAAGGCCACCCATTTCAGAAATGCGGCGGCGCAGATACTTCAGTTCTTCATCATAGGCAGAAAGGATATGACTTGATACCATCTTCTTGTCCTCAAAATCCGTAGCAGCGGGCAACAGCGATCAATCGATCAGCCGAAGCGGCCCATGATATAATCCTGGGTGCGCTGGTCATCCGGATTGGTGAACATCTTGTCCGTATCGTTCTCCTCGACCAGCTGTCCGAGGTGGAACATGGCGGTGCGCTGGGAAACGCGGGCGGCCTGCTGCATCGAGTGCGTGACGATGACGATCGTATAGTTGGCGCGCAGTTCGTGGATGAGCTCCTCGACCTTGGCGGTGGCGATCGGGTCAAGTGCCGAGCAGGGCTCATCCATCAGAATGACTTCCGGCGAAACGGCAACCGCACGGGCGATGCACAGACGCTGCTGCTGACCACCGGACAGGCCGGTACCACCTTCATGCAGGCGATCCTTCACTTCGGCCCAGAGACCGGCGCGCTGAAGGCTGGCTTCAACGATCTGGTCCATATCGGCCTTGTTACGGGCCAGACCGTGGATTTTCGGACCGTAGGCGATGTTTTCGTAGATCGACTTCGGGAACGGGTTCGGCTTCTGGAACACCATGCCGACGCGGGCGCGCAGTTCCACGACGTCGATTTCCTTGTCGTAGATATCGTCAGTGTCGAGCGTGATCTTGCCGGTAACGCGGCAGCCCTCGATCGTGTCATTCATGCGGTTCAGGGTGCGCAGGAAGGTCGACTTTCCGCAACCCGACGGACCGATCAGCGCCGTCACCGTGTTTTCGCGAACGTTCAGGTTCACGTCGAAAAGCGCGCGCTTCTCGCCGTAATAGACCGAAACGTCCTTGCCAATCATCTTGTACGCGACTTCATTCATCTTCTTGTCCAGCGCTTTCTCAACTGCTGCTTCTGACAACATATTCATTGTGTCGATCTCCTACCACCGGCGTTCGAAGCGCCGCCGCAACAGAATTGCGCCAACATTCATGACCACGAGGAACAGGAGCAGGATGATGATCGCTCCCGAGGTTCTTTCGACGAAGGCGCGTTCCGCCTCGTTTGCCCACATGTAGATCTGCACCGGCAGTGCCGTCGACGGGTCCATCGGCGTCGTCGGATAGTTGGCGACGAATGCGACCATGCCGATCAACAGAAGCGGCGCTGTTTCGCCGAGCGCATGCGCCAGGCCGATGATGGTGCCGGTCAGGATACCCGGCATGGCAAGCGGCAGGACGTGATGGAAGATGGTCTGCATCTTCGATGCGCCCAGCCCAAGGGCGGCCGCGCGGATCGAAGGCGGAACCGCCTTGAGGGCAGCACGCGTGGCAATGATGATCGTCGGCAATGTCATCAGCGTCAGAACCAGGCCGCCGACCAGCGAGGCCGAGCGCGGCAGGCCCATGAAGTTGATGAAGACCGCCAGGCCCAGCAGACCGTACACGATCGACGGAACGGCCGCGAGGTTGTTGATGTTGACTTCGATCAGGTCGGTGAACTTGTTCTTCGGAGCAAATTCCTCGAGGTAGATCGAGGCTGCGACACCGATCGGCAGCGATAGGATCAGCACGATCGCCATCATGTAGAAGGAACCGATGAGCGCGACGCCGACGCCGGCTGCTTCCGGACGGCTGGAATTGCCGTTGACGAAAATACCGGTGTTGAAGTGCTTGCCGAGCGCGCCGGATTCGGCGAGCTGGTTCATCCAGCCGACCTGCTGGTCGGAGACCTTGCGGTTGTTTTCCGAAACCGTGAGGTCGATCTGGCCCTTGAAGGCGCTGTCGATATCGCCGGCAGCAAGCAGCGAGACCGTCTGCGTGGTACCAATGATCTGCGGATTGGCGACGACTAGGTCACGCAGTTGGGTGCGAACGCCATTCGAGATCATCTGATTGACGGCACGCAGAGCGGATGTATCGCTTTCGGCTACGCCGAGCGCCTTGGCAACCGCATTGCGAGCGACCACCGGATAGTTCGCCGTAATCAGTTTCTGCGGATCGTTGGCGCGCTCGTTATCCTTGTCGATGATCTGCTCGGAAAACTCGACCGGCACGGTGATCATCGTCTGCTGGAAGGCAGTATACCCCTTGGAGACGACCGACCACAGAAGCAGGAAGAGGAAAAGGATGCCGAAGGACAGGGCTGCCACGCCATAGGCGCGGAAGCGACGTTCGGCGGCGTAGCGGCGCTTGATGCCGATATCGCGGCGGGCGGGCTTGGCTGAAGCGCCGGCGGGGAAGGAAACCACGTCGGTCATTCGTACTGCTCCCGGTATTTGCGCACAATGAAGAGCGCGTAGATATTGAGGCAAAGCGTGATCACGAAGAGCGTGATGCCAAGCGCGAAGGCGACGAGCGTCTGCGGCGAGGTGAATTCAAGGTCGCCGGTCAGCTGGCTGACGATCTTGACCGTCACCGTGGTCATCGGTTCGAAGGGGTTGAGCTGCATGCGGGCAGCAACACCTGCGGCCAGCACGACGATCATGGTTTCCCCGATGGCGCGCGAGGCGGTCATCAGAAGAGCGCCGACGACACCCGGCAGAGCTGCCGGCATGACGACCTTCTTGATGGTTTCCGACTTCGTCGCGCCAAGGCCGAGCGAACCGTCACGCAGCGCACGGGGCACCGCGGTGATGATGTCGTCAGACAGCGAGGAAACGTAAGGGATCAGCATGATGCCCATGACGAAACCGGCTGTCAGAACCGACTGGGCCTGGATGAAGTTGGAGAAATCGCCGGTGGCGATGCCGTTGATCTTCGAAGAGATGTCACGCAGGAACGGACCAACCGTGGTAAGCGCGAAGAAACCATAGACGATAGTCGGAATGCCCGCGAGCACTTCGAGAAGCGGCTTGGTGACCGCGCGCACCTTCGGCGAGGCGTATTCCGCCATGTATATCGCCGAGAACAGGCCGACCGGTACGGCGACGAGCATGGCGACGAAGCCGATATAGAGCGTGCCGAGAAGCAGCGGGATGAGACCGAACTGGCCTTCCGAAGCCGCAGCACCGGCGGCCGCGAAACGCGGATCCCAGACTGTGCCGAAGAAGAACTCCCAGGCCGGGACGCGGCCGAAAAAGCTGCCGGCTTCCGTCAGCATCGACATGACGATGCCGATCGTCGTGATGATGGCGATCGATGAAGCGACAACCAGCGCGCCGAGGATCACACGTTCGACCCGGTTGCGGGCACGGAAGCGATGCGAGATGCGGGTGTAGGAAAGACCTGCGCCGATCAGGGCGACAATCAGGACAACAGCCGTCATGACGCGGTTGCTGATCGTGTTCATCGCATTGAGGTCGCCGGCGGATTCGACCATGTAGGGCTCGGGATCACCGGCAAGCGCGACGCCCTTGGCGCCGAGTGCGCTGCGCAGTTCGGCAGGATTGCTGCCGACCCTGTCGATCTCGTCCAGCGTCAGGATATCCATGCCGCGGGCGAGCGAATTGACCATGCCGAAAGCGAGCCCCTGCTCGGCCTCGGACTTGGCCTTCACATCTTCGGGGAAACCGCCGCGGATGGTGGAATTGATATAGAGCGGGCTGGCAATGAGCCAGGCAGCAAGAACGATCGCGGCCGGCAGCACGGCGCAGATCGCGACGAACGAGCCATAATAGCCGGGACGAGAATGAAGTTTGGAGGACACTCCACCGGCAATCGCCAGTGCATGTCGGGTCCCAACGACATAACAGACGATCGCAATGATCGCCAAAATCAACAAGATCAGTGGTGTGCTCATCAGAATCCCCCGGCCTACCGCCATCGGCGGCAGCCACTACCGCACAATTCCCATCACCGGAACCGAATTGGTCGCAAATACCCAGTTAAAAGGCCGCCTTGCGAAGGCGCCGGCCGAATGCCGGAAAGAAACCGGCGCCGCGCGATGCGGCGCCGGATCGTTCAATTACATGGTCTTGCCGGCTTCGAAGTCCTTGCGGACCTGTTCGCGCTGATCGTCCGGAGCGGCAACCAGGCCGTATTCGGCGAGCGGGCCTTCCGGGCCAACCATGTCGTCAGAGATGAAGAACTCTACGTATTCCTTCAGGCCCGGGATAACGCCCAGGTGAGCCTTCTTGACGTAGAAGTACAGCGGACGGGAAACCGGGTACTGGCCGGAGGAGATCGTCTCGGTCGAAGCGACGACGTCCGAAACGGTTGCAACCTTCAGCTTGTCCTTGTTGTTTTCATAGAAGGCCAGGCCGAAAACGCCGAGGCCGGTCTTGTTGGCGGCGATACGAGCGAGGGTCTCGGTGTAGTCGCCGTCGATGTCGACAGCAACGCCGTCCTTACGGACTGCAACGCACTTGGCAGCAGCCTGCTTGGCATCGGTGATTGCAGCCTTGATGGCGTCGGTGGCGCCGGCTTCCTTGCAGCCTTCAGCCATGATCTTCTCTTCGAAGACTTCGCGGGTGCCGTGCTTGGAGCCCGGGATATAGGCAGCGATCGGACCCTTCGGCAGGGTGTCGTTGATTTCCGACCAGTTCTTGTACGGGTTGGCAACGAGCTTGCCGTCAACGACGACTTCAGCGGCCAGAGCCTTGTAGAGGTCCTTCGGCTCGATCTTCATGTCGCCGTTGGAGCTGTCAGCGGCAAATACGATGCCGTCGTAGCCGATGCGGATTTCCTGAACGTCGGTAACGCCGGCAGCCTTGCAGGCTTCGGCTTCGCTCTTGTTGATGGCGCGCGAAGCGTTGGCAACGTCGATCGTGCCTTCACCAACGCCCGAGCAGAATGCCTTCAGACCGCCGCCGGTGCCGCCGGATTCAACAACCGGAGCCTTGAAGTTCGGGAAGGTCTCAGCGAAGGTTTCAGCAACGATCTTTGCATACGGCAGAACGGTGGAGGAGCCGGCGACCTGGACCTGGTCGCGTGCAGCGGCAGCGCCGGCAAATGCGACAGAGGCCACGAGGGCGGCTGCAGAAAGTTTCAACATGTTCATCGATCTCTCCCATTATGGGTTTTGTGAAAGCGTTGGTCGCCGGCTCTAGCACCTGCCAGCTTCTTGCCAGCTCCTATTAGCGGCCGTTGACCTCAGCTTTTATGTCACTTAGATGAAACATTTATGACAAATTAAGCCATTGATTTCACTGCGCAATGCACTTGCACGCCTGTGCAGTGCATAAGTTTTATGTCAGAATCTGACGGTAAACTCCGATCCTTTGCCAAGTTCCGACTTCACGATCAGGCGGGCGCGGTGCCGGGTGAGGATATGCTTGACGATGGCAAGGCCCAGGCCGGTGCCTTTTTTCGAACGGCTGTCGGCGACGCTAACCCGATAAAAGCGCTCTGTAAGCCGCGGCACATGCTCCGCCGGAATGCCCGGGCCACGGTCGACGACACTGACTTCGACGGGCTGCGACGGCTCGTTTCGCAGGAAGACATCGACGAACTTGCCCTCCTGACCATATTTGCAGGCATTTTCGATCAGGTTCTCGACAACCTCCACCAGTTCGTCGCGATCCCCCAGAACCTCGACCTTTTCCTCCGGCAGGTGCAGGCGGATTTCGACCCCCAGGTCTTCTGCGAGCGGCAACAGCGCATCGCGGACATGGCCGATCACCGGACGCAGGTCGACGGATTGATCCGGCGCGATGTGAGACTTCAGCTCTAGCCTCGAGAGCGACAGGAGATCGTCGACAAGGCGGCTCATGCGGGTTGCCTGATCCAGCATGATGCCGAGAAAGCGTTCCTTGGCGACATCATCCGAACGGGCCGGCCCCTGCATGGTTTCGATGAAGCCGCGCAGCGACGCAAGCGGCGTGCGCAATTCGTGGCTGGCATTGGCGACAAAATCGGACCGCATGCGGTCAAGTCGACGAAGCTCGGAAATATCCTTGAACGACAGAAGGAAAAGCTTCTCCGAACCGAAGGCATCTTCCTGCACCATTGCGGCGCTACGCAGGAGGTAGACGCGCTCGGATGGAAGCCTTTCGGAATATTCGATCTGGTTCGGCTCGCCTGTTGAAATGGTCTCCTTGACCATATCGAGAATTCCGGGCGAGCGCAGGCGCGCCGAAAGGTGCGAACCGATCGGCAACAGGCCCAGCACCTTTTCCGCCGCCTTGTTTTCCCACAGGACGATTGCTTCGGCATTCAACAGCAGGACAGGAATATCCAGAGCCGAAAGCGTCGCAGCAATCCCCGGCAACGGATCCGGTACCGGCTCTTCTTCCTCGGCATCCTCCGGCTCTTCAACGAGAATAACGACGGGACGCCGGGCGGAGACCGCCACCATGAGGATCAGCCAGGCGATAGCGACCCAGTACCATGGCAAGCCGGCCCAAACAGCAGTCAGCGCAAATACGGTCAGCAGCAGGAAAAGACGCCACTCCCTTCTCATCCTTGCGATGAGGCCTCCGCCTGCCTGCCCTGCACTCGACGCCATGATATCCCCAAATCGATCCCGGGCACTGCCGGCATTTTGCTTGCTAAACACGCGTTCATATAAGCCTTCCGTGACACTTGTGCATCAAGGCCTCTGGAAAACCCATGCCGGAATGCCACGTTTCGGATAGCGTGTCGCCGAGGCGCATCGCAGCATAGTCAGATGATGCCATTGGCAAAGAGGAGAGCAAGCATGTCAACGGGTGAAAGCAGGACGGTCGATCTGACGATCGGGGGAAAGAAACGCCGGTTCGACATTGACGACCCGACCCTGCCGGACTGGATCGACGACCAGGCGCTTTCTTCCGGAGATTACCCCTATGACGACAAGCTGAACCGCGACAAATACGAAAAGCAGCTCGAAAAGCTGCAGATCGAACTGGTGAAGATGCAGTTCTGGATGCAGGCGACAGGCAAGCGCATGGTCGCGCTGTTCGAAGGGCGGGATGCCGCCGGCAAGGGCGGAACGATATTTTCGATCCGAACCTATCTCAATCCGCGCTCAGCGCGTGTCGTCGCCCTGACCAAACCGACGGAAACCGAGGCGGGCCAATGGTATTACCAGCGCTACGCCACACATTTCCCGACCAAGGGCGAGATCGTGCTTTATGACCGGTCCTGGTATAACCGTGCCGTGGTCGAACCGGTGATGGGTTTCTGCACACCGGCTCAATATGACAGCTTCATGCGGGCGACGCCGCGGTTTGAAAAACTGCTGGTGGAGGACGGCGTGCATTTCTTCAAGTTCTGGCTCGATATCGGCCAGGAGATGCAGCTCAAGCGTTTTCACGACCGGCGCCACGATCCGTTGAAGATCTGGAAGCTTTCGCCGATGGATGTCGCGGCGCTGACCAAATGGGATCAGTATACCGAAAAGCGCAACCGGATGCTGGAAGAGACGCATAGCAAGGATGCGCCCTGGGCGATCCTGCGGGCCAACGACAAGCGGCGCTCACGGCTGAACGCGATCCGCCACATCCTTCTCTCGCTCGACTATGAAGGCAAGGACAAGGACGCGATCGGCGAGATCGACGACAAAATCCTCGGATTCGGGCCGAAATTCCTCAAATAGCGGATATGGTCCGCCAAAACCTGCCGGGTCACTGACCCGGCAGGGCCCGCACCGAATAGATGAAGACCGGGCGATCGCTACCCTGAATACCGCTGTTGACGAGGATTCGGCCGGGGGCGTTCGGCGCCATCGTACGATCGAAGTTGACCTTGAACAATGCGTCGAGCTTTTCCTGCGTCGCGGTGAAGCGGTGGCGTGAACAGGTGCCAAGGCTGCCGAAATCACAGCGAACCGAAAGCTGCGAATGCTGGTTGGCAGCCGACTGGACGGTAAGGGCAAGCGTGGAGCTCTTGCCGGCAAGCTCGCGCAGGATTTCCACCGGCACCTCGATCGCAATATCGCCGGCCTCATTCGGCGTGGCGGAGGCAATCCTGAGAGCCTGCCCCTCGGTGCCGGTCGCAATTTCCGCCGTGGCTTGGGAGCCTGCCGTAAAAGCAGCGCCCTGCCGCGGTTCAAAAATGGAAGCCCATTCTTCCGAGAAGCCACCACGCGACGACAGCGCCGATGGGCCCTGCCCCGACGACTGAAGCGCCGACGGGCGATTGGCGCTGCGCATCGCCTCATCGATGATCGACTGCACCATGCCCGATTGATAGAAGACGAAGCAGCCGACCGCGACGACACCGAGCGTCACGATCCATGTGATGAGATGCGACAGAAAGCTTCGTTTCCTGCGGCGCCCCCGACCTGCAGGCACATCGCCCGCGGCCTTGCCCTTGCGAGCCTTTCGCCCCCTGATCTTTCCGGGCACCGCAGTCTCGTCGGAGGCGGGCGCTTCCGCC
>DLSX01000097.1 GCA_002500765.1 Neorhizobium sp. UBA7851 | reverse complement strand
CAACGGGGCGCGGTGCCGGAGCGGCCGGAGTCGCGATCGGGGTAATCGGCTTTTCGTCCTGCGGGCGGGTCGGGCGGCGTTTCACCGTTTCGACGACGACCGCTTTCGTGCGGCCGCGACCCATGTCCTGGCGCACAGTACCCTGGTTCATGCCGGATGGCTTGAGCGAGAGGGTCTTTTTCACGCCGAGTGTCTTGTCGTCTTTGTTGTCGGTCATTCCGTTCCTATTCCTTCGTACAGGAACGGATGGAAACCATCAGAACCTGTCGTTCAAGTCGTACAAATCGATCTGCGTCCGGCTAGAGCCGGTGACAGCGTCATGGTTTAGGCATGTCAACGACACCCTTTGTCTGGGGCAGACCGCCTTTACGGTACTGCTCAAGTAGGTTTGCGCGCTTCACTACACCCTCACCCGCCTGCCCTGCAAGCGCGCAAGCATGGATAAAAGCATTCTCGCCCATCACTTCGTCCAATTCCGCCCCCGTCAGGAGCAGAAAGGCCGGAATGTCATGCTCGGCATCGGTGCCGAATTTCCAGGCCTTGCGGGCCTGATCTATCTTTCGAACGCCGTCCGCCGCCGCATCAGAAGCATGGAAGACGCCAACGGCGGCTCCCGAACGAACTGCGGCATCGACCTTCATCGCGCCGGAAACGAACTGGCCCGCCTTGCGCGCCATGTTCATCATTCCGGCAAGGTCGGCGACCAGAAGCCGGTCGACCAGTGCGCCGAGATCGTCTGCCGCCTTCGTCTCGCTCTTGAAAGCGCGCGAAAACAGCTTCCTCTTCACGGCCCGGTCGACGAGCTCTCGCTCGGCGCTGATCCAGCAGCCTCTACCGGGAAGCTGCCGTTTCAGATCCGGTACCACGCTCCCGTCGGGAGCGCGGACGAACCGGATCAGCCGCGACGGGTCGGTCGCCTCGCGGGTGACGATGCAGGTGCGGTCGTTCACGACGAAATCGTCCGGCCACTGATCGTCCATCGCATCTACATCATTCGACCCATTGCCGTCCGCGATCATTCCTGATCGGCGGCGACGGCCTGCTCCTCGGCTTCAGCCTGTTCTTCGGCGAGATCCGCCTCGGTGATCCAGCCTGCGAGCAGACGGGCCTGAACGATCATCTGTTCGGCTTCGACGCGGGAAACGTCGAACTTCGAGAACGTGCCTTCGAACTTCTTCGTCTCGCCGTCCTTGCGTTCCGACCAGCCGACGAGGTCGTCGGCAGCGCAGCCGGCGAAGTCTTCGACCGTCTTGATGCCTTCTTCGCCGAGTGCAACCAGCATCTGGGCGGTGAGGCCCTCGATCTGCTTCAGCTCGTCCTGGACGCCGAGTGCAACGCGCTTGGCGTCGTTTTCGGCTTCGATACGCTCCAGATATTCGCGGGCACGGGTCTGGATCTCTGTCGCCGTGTCTTCGTCGAAACCGTCGATCGACGAAATTTCGTCGAGTTCGGTATAGGCAAGTTCCTCGACCTGGGCGAAACCTTCCGAAGCAAGCACCTGGCCGACCATTTCGTCGACGTCGAGGGCTTCCATGAACAGGTTGGTACGCTCGTTGAATTCCTTCTGACGGCGTTCCGACTCTTCGGCTTCCGTCATGATGTCGATATCCCAGCCGGTCAGCTGCGAAGCGAGGCGAACGTTCTGGCCGCGGCGGCCGATGGCGAGCGATAGCTGCTCGTCCGGAACCACGACCTCGATGCGTTCCGCGTCTTCGTCGAGAACGACCTTGGCGACTTCAGCCGGCTGCAGGGCGTTGACGATGAAGGAAGCCGGATCCTGGCTCCACGGAATGATGTCGATCTTTTCGCCCTGAAGTTCACCAACAACCGCCTGAACGCGGCTACCACGCATACCGACGCAGGCGCCGACCGGATCGATCGACGAATCGTTGGAAATGACGGCGATTTTCGCACGCGAACCCGGGTCACGGGCGACCGATTTGATCTGGATGATGCCGTCGTAGATTTCCGGCACTTCCATGGTGAAGAGCTTGACCATGAACTGCGGATGGGTACGCGACAGGAAGATCTGCGGGCCACGCTGTTCGCGACGCACGTCGTAGACATAGGCGCGAACGCGGTCGCCGTAACGCATGTTTTCGCGCGGGATCATCTCGTCGCGACGAATGATGCCTTCGCCACGGCCGAGATCGACGATGACGTTGCCGTATTCGACGCGCTTGACGGTGCCGTTGACGATTTCGCCGACGCGATCCTTGAACTCGTCGAACTGGCGGTCACGCTCGGCTTCGCGCACCTTCTGGACAATGACCTGCTTGGCCGACTGGGCAGCGATACGGCCAAAGTCCATCGGCGGCAGCGGGTCGGCGATGAAGTCGCCGATCTTGGCGTCGACATTGCGGTCGCGGGCGAGGATCAGCGGGATCTGCGTACCGTAGTCTTCGGCAACCTCGACGACTTCGAGAAGACGCTGCAGGCGAATTTCGCCGGTCTTGGAATTGATGTCGGCGCGGATGTTGGTTTCCGAGCCGTAACGCGAGCGCGCGGCCTTCTGGATGGCGTCAGCCATCGCAGCCAGCACGATCTCACGATCGATGACCTTTTCGCGGGCCACTGCATCTGCGATCTGCAGAAGTTCAAGCCGGTTTGCGCTCACTGCCATTGTCGTTGGTCTCCGTAGGTCCAATTCTGGCGGCCTTCCCTCCTCGGAAAGGCCAGTGTGTTGGTCGATTATTCTTCGTCTTCAGCTTCGTCGTTCTGGTTCGCGGCCTGCTGCTTGGCGAGCTTGTCGGCTCTCAATGCGTCGCGGATCAGATCGTCCGTCAGGATCAGCTTGCCTTCGGCCAGAGCCGAGAACGGGATGACCACCCGCGGTTCCTCGCCATAGGCGACCTGGTCGCGCTCGACGGTGAAGCCTTCTTCGTTGACATCGGCAATCTTGCCGCGGAAACGCTTCTTGTTGTCGATCATGATCGACGTTTCGCATTTCACCAGATGGCCGGTCCAGCGGGCGAAATCCGACTTGCGCACCATCGGCCGGTCGATGCCGGGCGAGGACACTTCGAGATGATACTCGCGATCGATCGGATCTTCCACATCAAGAACGGGTGAGATGGCGACGGAAACGGCTTCGCAGCCCTCTACATCCATCGTGCCGTCATTGCGTTCGGCCATGATCTGCAGGGTCATGCCGTTCAGGTTCAGCATGCGAACGCGGACCAGACGGTAGTCCATTGCGGTCAAGACCGGCTCGATGATCTCGGCGACCCTCAGGTCGAGACCTGTCTCGACGATGAGACGCGGCTCGTGTTCTGTCTGCTGCATAAGCTCTCCGGTTCAATCCCCGCATCGAATACGGGTTGAAGCGACCGCCTAACAAAAAAGAGCGGGTCCGGGAGGGCCCACTCTTCATCGGACGATCAAGAATATGGGCTGCATATACGCGCTTGAACCGGCAATTGCAAGACTTCCGCATTTCCGCCATTGAAAGCTGGAATTAGCCGGCTTGACGTCTATAACCGGGATATGGACTGAAAAGAGGAGCTGGGGCCAGATCGTGCCGGATAGGATAGCAACACTCGCGCCATTCAAGAACAAAACCTTCCGCACGATATGGATAGCCAGCCTTGCATCGAATTTCGGCGGCTTGATTCAGGCCGTCGGCGCCGCCTGGATGATGACCTCGATTTCGGACTCGCAGGACATGGTGGCGCTCGTCCAGTCATCGACGACCCTGCCGATCATGCTGTTCTCGCTGATCGCGGGCGCTCTCGCCGACAATTTCAACCGGCGCAGCCTCATGCTCACGGCCCAGTTCTTCATGCTGGTCGTCTCGATCGCGCTGACGGTCTGCGCCTATCTCGATCTCCTGACGCCTTGGCTGCTTCTCTGTTTCACCTTCCTTCTCGGCTGCGGCGTGGCGCTCAATAACCCCGCATGGCAGGCTTCCGTCGGCGATATCGTCTCGCGCGAAATGCTGCCCCAGGCGGTGACGCTGAACAGCGTCGGCTTCAACATTACCCGCAGCGTCGGCCCGGCCATCGGTGGTGCCGTCGTGGCCGCGGCGGGGGCTGCTGCCGCTTTCGCCGTGAATGCCGCAAGTTATATCGTGCTCATGTTTGCGCTGCTGCGCTGGAAGCCGGAGCGTCGCGATGATGCCCTGCCGCGCGAAACCCTGTTGCGAGCGCTTTCGGCCGGGCTCGGTTACGTGTCCATGTCGCCGAATATTTTGAACGTGCTTTTCCGCGGCATGCTCTTCGGTTTTTCCGCCAGCGCCATCCTTGCCCTTCTGCCGATCGTTGCCCGCGACCTCGTCTCCGGCGGACCTTTGACCTACGGCATCATGCTCGGTTGTTTCGGCGTGGGCGCCATCGGCGGCGCGATGTCGAATGCGCGATTGCGCGAGAAGCTGACAAGCGAAAGGATCGTCCAGTTCTCTTTCGTCGGTTTTGCGGCCAGTTCCGCCGTCATCGCCTTGAGCAGCAACACGGCACTGACGGCGCTTGTGCTGATCGTTCCGGGCGCCTGCTGGGTTCTGGCCCTGTCGCTGTTCAACACGACGGTACAGCTGTCGGCGCCGCGTTGGGTGGTTGGCCGCGCCCTCTCTTTCTACCAGACGTCCACATTCGGCGGCATGGCCGTCGGCAGCTGGATCTGGGGCATTGCCGCTGAAAACTTTGGCGTTTCCGTTTCCCTCAGCCTGGCAAGCCTTGCAATGCTGGTCGGCGGAGTGGCCGGACTGAGAAACCCTCTGCCGCAATTTGCGGACGTCGATTTGAGCCCTCTGAACAAGTTCAACGAGCCGATGCTGCGGCTCGACCTGCAGCCGCGAAGCGGTCCGATCGTATTGCAGATCGACTACGAGATCGCGGAGGAAGACATTCCGGAGTTTCTGACCCTGATGGCGCGCCGCCGCCGGGTACGTATCCGCGACGGTGCCCGCCAATGGGCGCTCATGCGCGATCTGGAACATCCCGAAATCTGGACGGAGACCTATCACACGGCGACCTGGGCGGACTATGTTCGCCACAATCGCCGCCGGTTGCAGATCGATGAAGAGATATGGGACGCGATCCGAAAGCTTCACAGGGGTGTCGAAGATCCGCGTGTTCACCGGATGATCGAACGTCAGACGATCCCGCCGAGCGACGATATCTTCCA
The DNA here is from genome assembly GCA_002500765.1 of Neorhizobium sp. UBA7851. Classification (GTDB taxonomy): domain Bacteria; phylum Pseudomonadota; class Alphaproteobacteria; order Rhizobiales; family Rhizobiaceae; genus Neorhizobium. The sequence goes on along the minus strand of DLSX01000097.1, from coordinate 5,500 downwards.
TAAACACCATGTCGACCTTCACCACTGAGGTTCATGCATGTTGCGCAAGGCACATTCCGGCGATCTCCCGGCAATCGTGGCGCTTCTGGCGGATGACCCGCTCGGCGCAGCAAGGGAGATTGCCGCAGAGCGGACGGACCGCGCCTATCTCGACGCTTTCGCCGCGATCGCGGCTGACCGCAATCAATTGCTGGCCGTTGCCGTCGATGATGATGACACGGTGATCGGCTGCCTGCAGCTTTCCTTCATCCCCGGCCTGTCACGCACGGGCATGTGGCGCGGCCAGATCGAGAGCGTCAGGATTGCCGCCAATCATCGCGGCGGAGGTTTGGGAGCGGCCATGATCGAGTGGGCGGTCGAGCAGGCAAGGGCGCGCGGCTGCGGCCTCGTGCAGTTGACCTCTGACAAGCGGCGGCCCGATGCGATCCGTTTTTACCAAAAGCTTGGTTTCGTCCCGAGCCACGAAGGCCTGAAGCTCGATCTATCGTAGCCTGGCCTTGAGCGAGGCATCCGGATAGCAGGTCGGAGAAATGCCGGCCTTTGCCTGCCAGTCGCCGAGCGAGCGGCGTGTCTTGAAGCCCGGCAGACCGTCGACATTGCCGACATCGTAGCCCTTGGCGACCAAAGCTTTCTGCATGGCAAGCACATCGGAGCGCAGCATCTTGCCGACATCGCCCCACTTGGCCTGGAACGGCCCGCCACTATGAGCGATGCGATCGGCCAGATTGCCGATGAACAGCGCGTAGAGGTCGGAATTGTTGTATTCCTTGAGAACGTAGAAATTCGGCGTGACGATGAATTCCGGCCCGTTCCTGCCGGCCGGAAGAAGCATCATTCCCGGCGCCTTCATTTCTGGTGCGGGAAACGCCTTCCCGGATATGCGCGTGATCCCCGTCGACGCCCAGGCGGAGATCGGCTTGGCGAGATCAGGACCTTCCTGCGCGCAGGAGACATTGGCGGGAATGGAGACTTCAAAACCCCAGTCGCGACCCCGTTGCCAGCCCTCCTGCTTCAGATAGTTGGCTATGGATGCCAGCGTATCGGGCACCGAATTCCAGATATCCGGATGGCCGTCCTTGTCGAAATCGACCGCATATTTGAGATAGCTGGTCGGCATGAACTGCGGCTGGCCGAGCGCTCCGGCCCAGGAGCCCTTCATCGTCGAGGCGCTGACATCGCCGCGCTCGATCATCGTCAGCGCTGCGATCAGTTCTTCCCGGAACATCGGCTTGCGCGTCGACATGAAGGCCTTGGTCGCCAGAACCTCGATTGCCGAATAGGGCAGTTTCGCCCTTCCGAAACCGGATTCACGGCCCCATACGGCAATGATGATCTCGCCCGGAACACCATAGGCGGCTTCGATCTTCTTCAGGCCGGCAGCATAGGTGCCCGCGAGGCCCCGCCCAGCCAGGCCCAGCGTCTGAAGCCGGCTCTCGTTGAAATAGGCGCCGGGCGAGGAAAATTCCGCCTGGCTCTGGTCCTGCTGCTTCGGCGGTTTGGAACCGGGCGGCACGAGATCGGGCAGGCTCCAGTTGAGCTTGATGCCGTCGAATGCGGCCTGCAGCGTCTTTTCCGAGATCCCGGCCTTGCGTGCTTCGGGACCAAGATCGCTGGCGATCCACCGCTGGAACTGCCGTTCTACCTCAGGCTTGCTTTGGGCAAGTGCGGGGAGGGGAAGGAGGGCGAGGAGTGTCGCGAACAAGACGTTTGTCGTTCGTGCGAAAAAGCCCCCCTCTGCCCTGCCGGCCATCTCCCCCTCATGGGGGGAGATCCGCTGGGCGTACCGTCTAGCCTCGCTCATCACTGCTGTTATTGGGTATCGTTTTTGGATTTCGGAACGGTGGTCATGATGCTTGTGATCTCCCCCCAAGAGGGGGAGATGCCCGGCAGGGCAGAGGGGGGCAGGCTTGCTCATCGTCTTCCTCCTCAAAATGCTTGTCTCAGATTACAGTCCGCGCCCGAAGCGCCGCCGTCAGCGTGCCTTCGTCGAGATAATCGAGTTCTCCGCCGACGGGCACGCCATGGGCAAGCCGCGTGATCTTGACGTCGAAATCGGAAAGCTGGTCGGTGATGTAATGCGCGGTCGTCTGGCCCTCGACGGTGGCATTCACCGCGATGATGATCTCCTTCACCGTCCCTTCGCTGACGCGATCGACGAGGGCGCGGATGTTGAGATCGTCGGGACCGACACCGTCGAGCGGCGAGAGCGTGCCGCCGAGAACGTGATAGGCGGCGTTCATCGCGCCGGCGCGCTCCAGCGCCCACAGGTCGGAAACGTCTTCGCAGATGATCAGCATCGAGTGGTCGCGGCGAATGTCGGTGCAGACGGTGCAGGGATCGGCCGTATCGACATTGCCGCAGCGCGAGCAGATCTTCACCTTGTCATAGGCCTCGCCCATCGCGTGGGAAAGCGGTCCGAGCAACTGGTCCTTCTTCTTGATCAGGTGCAGCGCCGCACGGCGTGCAGATCGCGGACCAAGGCCCGGGACTTTCGCCAGAAGCTGGATGAGTTTTTCGATTTCGGGGCCGGTGACTCGCTTTGCCATGTTCTCCCTTTAGCCCATATGTCGGTTGAACGGAAAGGCCGAAGGACCAGGGCTGCATGAAACTTCTCGCGATCTGCGTCGGCCAGGCGGAACGCTCGCCCGGAAAGAGCTACAAGACCGGCATCTACAAGACACCGGTCAACCGTCCCGTCCTGATTGATCAGCTCGGCCTCGTCGGAGATGCCGTCTGCAACAAAAAGCACCATGGCGGGCTGGACCAGGCGATACTGATCGAGGGATCGCTGACGCTCGACTGGTGGGCGGCCAAACTCGGTCACGATCTGCCGTTCGGAACATTCGGCGAGAACCTCGTCATCGAAGGTCTCGACAATCGGGATGCGGCGGTGGGAGACCGGTTTCACATCGGGGAAATCGTGCTCGAAGCCACCTCTCCGCGTTCGCCCTGCAACACGCTTTCCGCTCGCATGAGCGACCGGGGATTTTCAAGAACATTTCTCGAAGCGGGTCGGCCGGGCATCTATTGCAGGGTCATCACGCCGGGAGCCCTTTGTGCCGGCGACATCGTCAAGCGCGAGTTTTATGCCGGCGAGCGCGTGCAGATTTCCGAACTCCTGGCGTCAATGGGTCGGAAAGTGCCTGATCCGGAAAGAGTTCGTTTTCTATCTGCGCCGCTCGGCAGTCGCTGGCGGCAGCGATTTTAGATCGCCCTTAATTAGGGTTCTCACGAAACCGTGATGTTTGGTGATATAGTTGCTTAGTCTTAAGGCCCTATACCGCTTTATCGATGGCTATGCGGAGCTTTGTATGAGTTTTCTAAGACGCATCCCCTTCGGATTTTTGTCCGGCGTACTGATCGTGCAGTTAGCAACGGTGGGTATGGCCGCTGCCGAGGAGACCGATATCGAGCACTCGCTCTTCACCTTTGGCGGCGCGATGGTCGACGGGGACATGGCGGAATCGGCCAATCCCTTCGGCGTCGATTACGAGGATCATCCGATCTTCGGGATCGGCTACCAGTTCTTTCCCTACAGCATAGGCTCGGTGAAGTTGGGCCTGGAGGCAGGCGTCGCCGGACGGTTCGGAGGCAACACCAATGCCGAGATCTGGGGCGGCGTGGTCGGCCGTTACGATGCGATCGAGATCGCCAACACGGTTCGCATCATTCCGTCCTTCACCTTCGGCCTGAGCCATGTGACCGAAACGATGAATGGCCGAGAAAAGAAGAACGAAGAGACGCGCGATGGCGATGCCTCGACGCTCTTTTATCTCGGGCCGGAGCTGAGCTTCAGCACCGTTTCGCGTCCGGAGCTTGAAGTTTTCTGGCGCCTGCACCACCGCTCCGGCGCTTGGGGCACACTGGGCGACATGCATGGCGGCTCCAACGCCAATGTTCTCGGCGTCAGATACAATTTCTGACGGATTTATCGGGTCGCGATCGCCGCGGCCGCACCGGCCATGGTGCCGGCCGAAATGCGGTTTGCTACTTTCAGCGCGCGGGGGCTTTTGAGGAATTGCCGCGCCTTGTTCGCCAGCATGATCCACAGGATGTCGACGGTGGCGAGCACGATCAGCATGGCCGCGACCAGTTCCAGCCAGCCGGTGACCGAGACGCCGTTGAGATCGATGATCGACGGCAAAAGCGCCACATAGAACATCATGATTTTCGGATTTCCGAGCGTCACGGTAAGCCCGGCGAAGAACATCTTTGCCGCCGAGCGGCTTTCCGGAAGCTCGCCGTCAGCACCGTCGGTCCTGGCAAACCACATCTTCCAGGCGAGAAAGAGAAGATAGGCGACGCCGATCCACTTGATGGCGACGAAGACGGGCTGAAAGCTCTCGGCAATGGCGGAAAGACCGGCAACCGCAAAGGACAGCCAGACGGTCTCGCCCACCCACATTGCCACGAGGAACGGCAGCACGTCACGCCAGCCCTTGGTCAGCACGCGCGAAACCAGCGCGGCGATGCTGGGGCCGGGAGAACCCGCCGCGACGAACAGCGCGGCGGCAAATACCAGCACGGAAGCCAATGTCATCGGAACCGCCCTTTTTGAAACGGCAGATTAGAACGGCAGCTTCATGCCGGGCGGGATCGGCAGGCCGGCGGTCAGTTCCTTGGTCTTTTCGGCAGTGATCTGCTCGGCGCGATCCTTTGCCGACTTGTGAGCGGCAACGATCAGGTCTTCGAGGATCTCGATATCGTCTTCCTTGAACAACGACGGATCGATCTTCAGGCCGAGCATTTCGCCCTTGCCGTTCATCTTGACGGAGACAAGGCCGCCGCCGGCAGTGCCTTCGACTTCAAGAGCAGCGATATCCGCCTGCATCTTTTCCATCTTGGCCTGCATTTCCTTGACCTTGCCCATCATGCCCATGATGTCGCGCATCGGTAATTCCTCTTCTTCTCTTATAACTCGATGTCGTCGCCGGGCAGGATATCGCCCTCGGCGGATTCCGCGATGGCCGGCGCCGGCGCATCCTCGACCTCGTTGTCTTCCTCAAGCACACGGATGCGGACGTCGGTGATCTTGGCGCCGGGAAATTGCGACAGGATCGCCGCGACATCCGGATCGGCGCGCGCGTCGGTCATCCGTGCTTCGCGAGCGCTGGCATCGACCTCCACCAGCGTCGGTTCGCCCTCGTCCTTGCTGAGCGAAACGATCCAGTGAATGCCGGTCCATTCCTTCAGCTTGACGCCGAGTTCGCCGGGCAACGAGCCTGGGCCGCCATCCGTCATGCGGATGTCGAGCCGGCCCGGTTCGATCTTCACCAGCCGAACGAAATTGCGCACCAGCGCCTTCAGTTTCGCGTCGCGGTTCTGGTTGCAGAGATCGACGACGTCGTGCAGTGAGCGGACGGCAACATTGGGTTCTGGTTTCTCGGAGGGACGCTCCTCGACACGACCGACAGGCATTTCCCGCGGCGTGCTGTTCGGCACGGCCTTGAGCATGGCCGTCGGCCCGCCCGACGGAGAACGCTGAGCGCCTGCGTCGAAA
>DLSX01000197.1 GCA_002500765.1 Neorhizobium sp. UBA7851 | reverse complement strand
GTATTTCTGCGCCACGAAATAGTTGATCGCCTGCACGTCACCGGCGGCGATTGCCTCCGAGACGAACTGGGTTGCTCTCGCTTCGGCTTCGGCCAGACGCTCGCGTGCCTCGGCCTCTCGGAATGCCGCCTCGCGTTCGCCCTCGGCCTGCAGCACTGCCGCCTGTTTGGCGCCTTCGGCGCGCAGGATCTGCGCATTACGCGCACCTTCGGCTTCCAGAACCAGCGCACGCTTCTCGCGCTCAGCCTTCATCTGGCGGGCCATGGATTCTACGAGATCCTTCGGCGGCTGGATATCCTTGATCTCGATACGGGTAACCTTGATGCCCCACGGATGCACCGCCTCGTCGACCACACGCAGCAGCTTGTCGTTGATGACATCACGGTTCGAGAGCAATTCGTCGAGATCCATCGACCCCATGACCGAGCGGATATTGGTCATGGTGATATTCTGGATGGCGTTTTCCAGATTGGCGATCTGATAGGCAGCCTGTGCGGGGTTCAGCACCTGGAAGAATGCCACCGCGTCTGCCGCGACGCTGGCATTGTCCTTGGTGATGACTTCCTGCGTCGGAATATCGAGCACCTGCTCCATCACGTTCATCTTCGCGCCGATGCGTTCGATGAACGGTGTGAGGATGTTCAACCCCGGCTGCAGCGTGCGCGTGTAACGGCCGAAACGCTCGACAGTATAGGCGTAACCCTGCGGCACCGTCTTCACCAATGCGAAGAGAAGCAGGATCGCGAGGATCACCACAACGATGACGAAAATATCGAAACCACCCAAGCCCATGAGAGCCTCCCTTATGAATTGCTTAAAATCGCGGCGATCCTATTCAACCGGAGCACCATTCACAAGCACAGGAAGGTAGTCTAGAAGGCCCCTCGAAGACCGGTCGCAGCCTACCCGGATAAAACAAGGACACCTGATATGAAGACAATCGTCGTCTGCTCCGGCGGACTGGATTCCGTTTCGCTTGCCCATAACATCGCCGCCAGGGGCGAACTGATGGGCCTCATCTCCTTCGACTATGGCCAGCGCCACAGAAAAGAGCTGGAATTTGCTGCCGCGGCGGCCGAACGCCTCGGCGTTTTCCATCAGATCATCGATATGCGCGCCATCGGCAGCCAGCTGACGGGTTCGGCTCTTACCGATGATGTCGACGTTCCCGACGGCCATTATGCCGAAGAAACGATGCGCATCACCGTCGTGCCGAACCGCAACGCGATCATGCTCACCATCGCCTTTGGCGTCGCGGCAGCCCGTCAGGCCGATGCCGTGGCGATCGCCGTGCATGGCGGCGACCATTTCATCTATCCCGACTGCCGACCCGGCTTCATCGACAGCTTCGATGAGATGCAGCGTCACGCACTGGACGGTTATGCGTCCGTCAAGCTTCTCGCGCCTTATGTCACCGGCTCCAAGGCCGACATCGTCATCGATGGCGCAAGGCACGGCACGCCCTTCGTCGAGACATGGTCCTGCTACAAGGGCGGCGAACGCCATTGCGGGCGCTGTGGCACCTGCGTCGAACGCCGCGAAGCCTTCCACCTCGCCGGAGTCGAAGATCCGACCGATTACGAAGACCCGGATTTCTGGAAAGCCGCGACCGAAGGTTTCAAAGCCGAGGAGGTCCGCTGATGTACCGCATCACCAAGGAATTCCACTTCTCCGCCTCCCACCAGCTGTCGCATCTTCCTTCGGACCATCAATGTGCCCGCCTGCACGGCCACAATTATATCGTCGTCGTCGAACTGGCGTCGCCTGACCTGAACGACGACGGCTTCGTCCGCGACTATCACGAACTGGCGCCGCTGAAGCGCTATATCGACGACGAATTCGACCACCGCCACCTGAACGAGGTTTTGGGCCACGACAAGGTGACGTCGGAATATCTGGCAAAGCATTTCTACGACTGGTGCAAGGCACGCCTGCCGGAAACCTCTTCGGTCAAGGTCAGCGAAACGCCAAAAACCTGGGCCGAATACAGGCCTGAGGCGAGCTCATGACCGCATCTTCAGAAACGATCCGCATCAGCGAGATTTTTGGCCCTACCATCCAGGGCGAAGGCATGCTGATCGGCCAGCCGACCGTCTTCGTGCGCACCGGCGGCTGCGACTACCGCTGTTCCTGGTGTGATACGCTGCATGCGGTCGACAGCGCCTATCGTCACGACTGGGCACCGATGGAGGCGGAAGCGATCTGGCGGGAGGTCCGCGATCTTTCCGGTGGCATGCCCCTGATGGTATCGCTGTCCGGTGGAAATCCCGCCATCCAGCCGCTGAAACCCCTCATCCGTCGCGGCAAGAACGACGGCTACCGCTTTGCGATCGAGACCCAGGGCAGCATCGCCCGCGACTGGTTTGCCGATCTCGATGTGCTCGTCCTCTCGCCCAAGCCACCATCGAGCGGCATGGAAACGGATTGGGACATTTTGGCGGACTGTCTTGAGGCGGCGGGAAAAGCGCCGCGCATCGCGCTCAAATTCGTCATCTTCGACGATGCCGATTATGCCTTCGCCAGACAGGCGTCGCTGCGTTATCCGGAACTACCCGTCTATCTCCAACCCGGCAACCACACGCCGCCGCCGCCGGAAGATGACGATGCCCGCATCGATCTCGACGGCATCATGGACAGAATGTTGTGGCTGGTCGACAAGGTGACGGCCGACCGCTGGTTCTCGGCAACCGTGCTGCCTCAGCTTCACGTCCTGCTCTGGGGCAACAAGCGGGGCGTGTGAAAGCTCCAGGTGTGCATGCTGCACAAAGGCCCCTCCCAACCCTCCCCACAATAGGGAGGGCTTAACCCGGCCGCATCGCCGAGATCCAATCGAGGCAAGTGATCGCCGCGATGTATCTCCCCCCTTGTGGGGGAGATNNGCCGGCAGGCCAGAGGGGGACTTTGATAGGCCATCATCTCGCCCTGCACTCGGATGCAAAATCCTTACTCGGCGTAGATCATCTTCTTCGTCATGCCGCCATCGACGGTCAGAACCTGCCCTGTGACGAAACCGGCACCGTCGAGATAAAGCACTGCATCGGCAATATCCTTCGGCCGCCCGACGCGGCCGACCGGATGCTGCGCCTCGTCCTCATGGCTCAAATTCGTCTCGCTGGTGATCCAGCCCGGTGCAATCGCGTTGACCCGGATCGTCGGCCCGAGGCTGACGGCAAGCGCATGCGTCAGCGCCACCAGCCCACCCTTGGACGCCGCATAGGCTTCCGAATTCGGCTCCGACATGAAGGCACGGGTCGATGCCATGTTGACGATCGAACCGCCGGTCTTCATCAGCGGCACGACGGCCCGTGTCATCAGGAATGCTCCGGTCAGGTGGCTGTCGATCACGCGACGCCAGTCGAGATAGGACATGTCGAGAATGGATGTACCGAGCGCCCCGCCCGTGGCTCCGGCATTGTTGACGAGAAGATCGAGCCGGTCCCAGCCGAGTTTGGCTACGGCGATATCGACAGCTGCTTCATCGGCGACATCGCATTCGATTGCACGCACGCCATCGACCACATGGGTCTTGCCGGAGAGGTCGAAGGAGGCAACCTCGAAACCACGAGCAACCAGCGCCTCGCAGATCCCGGCTCCGATCAGGCCCGCTCCGCCGGTAACGATTGCCTTCTTCATGGGATGTTCCTTTGGGTAATTGGCTTCGCTGTAAGCTTCATCTTGACCGTTGGCGCTGCCCCTCATCCGCCTGNNCTGCCGGCACCTTCTCCCCGTAATGACGGGGGGAAGGACATCCGCCGCAACGTCTCTGTCCCACTCAAACGCCGAGCGTGGCACGTCCCCTCTCCCCGCAAGCGGGGAGAGGGCTAGGGTGAGGGGCAGAAACCTGCTCCCGCGCACCAAAAAATCAAACCCAGCCCTGCAACTCCCGCCGCACAACTGTTTCCAGCACGTCCATGCCGCCATCGCTGTCGTTCAGACAGGGGATGTGAACAAACTTCTCGCCGCCGTGATGCATGAAGATCTCGCCCGCCTCGCCGGCGATTTCTTCGAGCGTCTCGAGACAATCCGACACGAAACCCGGGTTCATGATGGCAACACGCTTGATGCCTTCGGCAGCCAACCCTTCCATCGTCTTGTCGGTATAGGGCTGCAGCCATTCCTCCGGACCGAAACGCGACTGGAAGGTGATGCGTAGCTGGTCCTCGCGATAACCGAGCGCCTCGCGCAGCAGCCGCGCCGTCTTCTGGCAGAAACACTGGTAGGGATCGCCGGCCTTGAAATAGGATTGCGGTATGCCGTGGAACGAGGTGATCAGCAGCTGCGGCTCCCAGTCGAGCGTAGACAACGTCTGGCGCACCGAATTGGCGAGCGCCTCGATATAGACGGGATCATCGTGATAGGTAGGCACCGTGCGCACGGCCGGCTGCCAGCGCATTTTCATCAGATGCTCGAATGCCTTGTCGTTGACGGTCGCGGTCGTCGCTGCCGCATATTGCGGGTAGAGCGGGAAAAGCACGATGCGGTCGCAGCCTTGCGCCTTCAGCGCATCGATCTTCGATGCGATCGACGGATTGCCGTAGCGCATGCCCCAGTCGACCACGACATTCGGCAGGTCTTTCAACCGTTCGGCCATCAGCTCACCCTGGTTGCGGGTATAGGTGCGCAGGTAGCTTTCGTTGAGATCCTTGTTCCAGATTTCCTCATAGGCCTTGCCCACCTTCTGCGGCCGCTTGTTCAAAACGATGCCGTAAAGGATCGGATACCAATAGAGCTTCGACCATTCGATCACGCGGCTGTCCGACAGGAATTCCGCCAGGTACCGCCGCATCGACCAATAGTCCGTGCCGTCGGGCGTGCCGAGATTGACGAGCAACACACCGACCTTGCCGAAAGACACGGACGGATGGGAGGCGGGAACTGAGGCAGAAGACATGCTCATGAAAGCTTTCCAGACAGACGAACCAAAACCATTACGGCGGTCACAAGGATACGGATCATTTAGAAACAAAAAACGGCTCGGGAAACCCCGAGCCGCAATAGTCGCCGGGACAATTTGTCCCGATTGATGATTAGTTCGTCGATCCCGACCTTGACCGGGATCAAGAAACTTACTTGGCCGGCAGTTCCAGCTCGGCACCGACCTGGATCAGGTCGGGATGGCGCAGGCTGTTTGCCTTCGCGATTTCCGTCCAGCGCTCGCCGTCGCCATAGGTGCTTTCGGCGATCTTCCACAGCGAGTCGCCCTTGACGACCGTGTACTTGCTCGGGCCGGCCGCCGGCGGCGTGGTCTGGCCCTGGGCTTCGACTGCGGCCGGAGCGGTTGCAGCCGGGGCCTGAGTGGTCGTTGCC
>DLSX01000092.1:3581-7369 GCA_002500765.1 Neorhizobium sp. UBA7851 | reverse complement strand
TTTCGCGCGGCGGCTGTTCCTGACCGGCATTGCCCTGCTGGGCGCCGGACTGGGCGTTCTGCTCGCGGCGCTGCTGCGGCTGCTGTTCTTCGATCGTCGGCTGCGGGGCATAACCGAGATCGTCGCCGTCGCCACCGTCCATGTCATCCTGATCGATGGTATTGCCGTCACGATCCTGGAATTCGCCGCGCTCCTGATGCTGGAAGCGGTCCTGCATCTGGGCCTGTGCGGCAGCGATGATACGGTTGTAATGTTCTGCGTGCTGCAGATAGTTCTCCGCCATCACGCGGTCGCCCGAACTCTGGGCATCGCGGGCAAGAGCCGCATATTTTTCTGCAATATGCTGGGCAGTGCCGCGGATTTTTATATCCGGTCCGGAACTGTCGTAAGACCGGCTGAGCGGGTTTCCGCCCTTGCGCTGGAAGTTGTTGTTACCGCCACCACCGCCGCCGTTATTGTTGCTACCACGCCCTCGACCACGCTTGTTCTGCTGTCCTGGCCTCATTTATCGTTCACCAACTCTCTTGTCTTCGCTGATAAGGGGCCACGCGGCTCGCCGGTCAAAAGCCGGTACAAGACTTCGCGTGTTACGCACAGGTCGACCAACGCGGCCTGCCGCTTTCAAAGTCAAATTACCTGATTCACGCATCGAGAGTGCTCAACCTCGTCGGCTCTTCGAAAAGAACACAATTAAGGATTGACCCGTAACCCGAACGAATCGCTGTTCATTCCCAGCTGCCCCGATGCGTAGCCGCAAACTATCCCGCTTCCTTAGGAATTCCAAGCGTTTTCTTTTGCTTCGCAACATCAGTCACAGACTTGGCAAATATCAATACGCGATCATTATCGCCATAGTCTTGTCGAGCCAGCAACAGCTTGAAACCCGCGGCCTCGAATAGTTCGGTCACCGCCTGCCGTTGATCGAAACCGATCTCGACACCGACGCAACCATCGGCCTTGAGGAATGCCTCGGCCTGGCTTGCGATCTCGCGATAGGCGGTTAATCCGTCAGACCCGCCGTCCAATGCTGCCATGGGATCAAAGTCACGGACTTCAGGATCCAGATCGGGAATGACATCGCTACGTATATAGGGCGGATTTGACACGATTATGTCGAAAGACCCGTCAATCTTGTCAAACCAGTGGCTTTGTACCGTCTGGAACCGCTGCTCCAGACCAAGCCGTTTTGCATTTTCCGCCGCCGTTCTCAACGCATCGACGGAAATGTCGCTCCCGATACCGGTGGCGGGCGGCAGGCCATCCAGCAATGCGAGAATGATCGCGCCCGTGCCTGTTCCGAGATCGAGGATACGGATGTCCCGCTCGCCCGCGAATTGTCGGGCTACATCGAGAATACTATCCACCAGAACTTCCGTATCCGGTCTTGGTTCCAGTGTTTCTTTCGAAATCAGCAAGTCCAGCCCGTGAAATTCTCTTTTTCCCAATATGCGGTGCACCGGCTCCCGTTTCAAGCGGCGGGCAACGGCATCTTCTATTTTCGCAACCGAAGCGGCATCGATCTCGCGATCTCCGCTGACGAAAACCTCGGTGGATGAAAGCTCTAGCAATCCGCCGATCAGGATCCGCGCTTCGATTGCCGCGTCGGCAAAACCCGCGGCTGAAAACCGGGCTCTGGCATCGGCAACGGCTTCACCCAGGGTCGTCATCGGCCCGATATCCCCTTGGTCATCCCTGCTGTTCTCCGAGCTGCGCCAGCTGCCCCGCCTGGTAGTCGGCAATCAGCGCATCCACGACTTCGTCGATCTCGCCGATCATCATCCGGTCGAGCTTGTAGAGCGTCAGGTTGATGCGGTGGTCGGTGACGCGCCCCTGCGGAAAATTGTAGGTGCGGATGCGCTCCGACCGGTCGCCGGAACCGACCTGGCTCTTACGATCCGCCGAGCGTTCGCTGTCGGCTTTCTGCCGCTCCATGTCATAAAGCCGCGAGCGCAGCACCTGCATCGCCTTGGCACGGTTCTGGTGCTGCGATTTTTCCGCACTGACCACGATGATACCGGTCGGCAGGTGGGTGATGCGCACTGCCGAGTCCGTCGTGTTGACGTGCTGGCCGCCGGCACCCGATGCACGCATCGTATCGATGCGGATGTCTTCGGCGCGGATTTCGACGTCGATCTCTTCGGCTTCGGGAAGCACCGCCACCGTTGCCGCGGATGTATGGATACGGCCCTGCGTTTCGGTATCCGGAACACGTTGCACGCGGTGCACGCCGCTCTCGAACTTAAGCTTGGAAAACACGCCGCGCCCGGTGACCGTCGCGATGATTTCGCGGTAACCGCCAGCCTCGCCTTCGCTGGCGGAAAGCACTTCCACCTTCCAGCCATGGGCGCTCGCGTAACGTTCGTACATGCGGAACAGGTCGCCGGCAAAAAGCGCCGCCTCGTTGCCGCCCGTACCGGCGCGGATTTCCAGGATCGCGCTTTTCTCGTCGGCCGCGTCCTTCGGCAGGAGCAGGATCTGCATGTCCTTTTCCAGGGCCTCGATCCGCTCCTCCGCCTCCGGCAGCTCCATTTCGGCGAGTTCACGCATCTCGCGATCGGTGCCCTTGTCGACAAGCATCGCCTTCAGGTCCGCCACTTCAGCAAGGGTCTTCTCGTATTCGCGGATCTTGCCCACGACCGGCTGCAGTTCGGAATATTCCGAAGCCAGCTTCACATAGACATCGGCAGCCGGACCTTCCGACATGCGCGCCTCGATCTCGCCGAACCGGCGTTCCAGCTCGCGCATCTTTTCGACAGGAAGCTTAGCCACCCAGTTACTCCATCGTTTTGTTTTGCTTGCTAGAGCATTGGGCAAGGAAGGGAAAGCCTTGTTTCTAGGCCCTATCCCCTCACCAACAAAATCTAAGACTTAGCCTTTGGCTAAGATCTTGATTTTGTATCCTCTCCCACAAGGGGAGAGGTAAAGCGCCGAGCTTGCCTCCCGGTATCTCTCCCCTTGTGGGAGAGAAAGCGATTTCAACATCTTAGCCGAAGGCTAAGTGTTAGAAATCGCAAGTGAGGGGATAAGCTGCCCCCACCTACAGCGGAATGTTGTTCGCTTCCGCGAACTTCAACAGCAGTTCCCGGATCGGCTCCTGCGAGCGGATGTCGTCCAGCGCGGCATTCATTTCCGCCTCGAGCTGCCCCGCATCAAGCCCGAGCAGCATCGCCTTGACCGGACCGATCGAGGTCGCAGCCATCGACACCGAGCGAAAACCGACACCGATCAGCGCCATGGCCGAAAGCGGCTTGCCCGCCATCTCGCCGCACAGTGTCACCAGCGTCCGGTTGCGCTCACCGGCCCGCGCGATATCACGCAGTATGCGCAGGAACGGCTTGCCGAGAATGTCGAAACGCTCCGAAACCCGCGCATTGCCGCGATCCGCCGCCATCGAGAACTGGAAGAGATCGTTCGATCCGACCGAAACGAAATCGACCTCTGCCATCAATTCGTCGAGCTGCCACATCAGCGCCGGCACTTCCAGCATCGCCCCGAACTGCAGCTTGCGCGGCAGCGTGTGGCCGAACTTGGAAAGATACTGCACTTCCTTTTGCAACAGGTCGCGCACCGCCCGGATTTCCGAAACCTCGGTCACCATCGGGATCATCATGCGCAGCTCGGTCCCGGCCGATGCCTTCAAAAGCGCGCGCAGCTGCGTGCGCAACAGGCCGGGCCGGTCGAGCGCCAGGCGGATCGCCCGCCATCCGAGCGCAGGGTTCTCTTCCTCCTGCGCGCGAAAATAGGAAACGACCTTGTCGCCGCCGATATCGAGCGTCCTGAACGTCACC
>DLSX01000092.1:0-3379 GCA_002500765.1 Neorhizobium sp. UBA7851 | reverse complement strand
CCCGTCCCGGGTCAGCGGCTCGACGGACCTGAGCGCCCGGAACTGTTCCTGCCGCTTGGCGCGCAGGCGAACCTTTTCCTCATAGGCATTCTGCAGGTCCGGCATCGGCCGCATATGCACCTGCCCGTCGTCGCCATCGATGATGATCGCGTCGCCGTTTTCGGCAAGTGCCACGAGCCCCACAGCCTGCCCCACGACCGGAATGCCCATGGCGCGCGCGACGATCACCACGTGGCTGGTCACCGCGCCGTCTTCCAGCACGAGGCCGCGCAGGTTCTGTCTCGGATAATCCAGCAGTTCCGCCGCGCCCATGGCGCGGGCAAGCACGATGGAATCGGATGGCAACTCGTCCATGCTGCGACCCGAATACCCGGTCAACTGGCGCAAAAGCCGGTTGGCGAGATCGTCGAAATCATGCATCCGCTCGCGCAGATACGAATCCGTCATGCGCATCATCCGCGCCTTGGTATCGCTCTGCACCTTTTCGACAGCCGCTTCGGCCGTGAGCCCGTTATGGATCGCCTCTTCCATGCGGCGAACCCAGCCCTGGTCGTGGGCGAACATCCGGTAGCTCTCCAGCACCTCGCGATGCTCGCCTTCCTGCGCCACATCGCGGCGCGACAGCATGTCGTCGATCGAGATCCTGAGCGAGCCCAGCGCTTCGGCCAGCCGGATGATTTCCTTGTCCGAATCCTCGTTCAGAAGATTGGTCACAACGATCCGATGCTCGTGCAGCACCACATGCCCGAGCCCGATCCCCTCGTTATAGCCATTACCCTGTATCGTCACCGCACGGGTGAGATCGAGTTCCAGTCCCGGCGCAGTAATCTTCTTGAGGTCGCCCGTGGCGATCATCTCGGCGATCACCATAGCGGTGGTTTCGAGCGCCTCGACCTCGTCTTCGCGATAGTTGCGGCTGGCCTTGTTCTGCACGACCAGAACCCCGAGCGTGCGCCCGGCTCTCAGGATCGGCACGCCGAGGAAGGAATGGTAGATTTCTTCGCCCGTCTCCGGCAGGTAGCGGAAGGCGGGATGCGTCTGCGCATCGGAAAGGTTCAGCGGCTGGGCGGAAGCGGCGATCGTGCCGACAAGACCCTGGCCCATCTGCAACTGCGAAAGGTGAACGGCCTCCTTGTTGAGGCCTTCCGTCGCGTAGAGTTCCAGAACGCCGTCCGAGCGCAGCACATAGGCAGAGCACACCTCGGCCACCATGTTGCTGGCGATCTGGGTGACGATCCGGTCGAGGCGTTCCTGCGGATCCAGCGGTTCGGCCATCAGTTCGCGCAGACGCTTCAACAGCACGCGCGGACCCGCCGACAGGTCTCTCATCGGCATAATGCTCCCCTTACAGCCCATACATCGCCGGCCCGGCGACGACGCACCGAATGGAGCATCATGCCGGAATAGATATCATTCGCTTTTATCGAGACCGTAGGAGGAATGCAAAGTCCGAACTGCAAGTTCCGAGTACGCGCCGTCGATAAGAATGGAAATCTTGATTTCCGAAGTCGTGATTGCCTTGATGTTGATCGATTTTTCGGCAAGTGCCTTGAAAGCCTGCGCCGCGACGCCCGCATGGCTGCGCATGCCGATGCCGATGACCGACACTTTCGCCAGGCCTGATTCGGTCTGCACCACATCGAAACCGATCTTGTCCTTGTTGGCTTCCAGCACGCTCATCGCCTTCTGCACGTCGCCTGACGGCACGGTGAAAGTCATGTCGGTCTTGGAACCGTCCTCGGAAATATTCTGGACGATCATGTCGACATTGATATGAGCTTCGGCCAGTGGCCCGAAGATGGCGGCGGACACGCCCGGGCGGTCGGAGAGACGGCGCAGCGAAATCTGCGCTTCATCCTTGGCGTAAGCGATGCCGGTGACGACTTCCTGTTCCACGATCTCTTCCTCGTCGCAAATCAAAGTACCGGGCGGGTTCAAGAAGTCTCCCATGCCCGGCGCATCGGGATCTTCAAATGAGGAGCGCACGAAGGTGCGGACCTTGTGGACCATGGCAAGCTCGACCGAGCGCACCTGCAGCACCTTGGAGCCGAGCGACGCCATTTCGAGCATTTCCTCGAAAGACACCTTCTTCATCCGGCGTGCCTTGGGCACGATGCGCGGGTCGGTCGTGTAGACGCCGTCGACGTCGGTATAGATATCGCAGCGATCAGCCTTCACGGCAGCCGCAATAGCAACCGCGGATGTATCGGAGCCGCCGCGACCGAGCGTCGCGATGCGGTTGTCCGGGCCGATGCCCTGGAAACCGGCGACGACGGCCACTTGGCCCTCGCCCATCCGCTTGATGATGTCGGAACCGTCGATATCCAGAATGCGCGCCGCGCCATGGGCATTGTCGGTGCGGATCGGGATCTGCCATCCCTGCCAGGAGCGGGCATTGACGCCCATCGACTGCAGCGCGATCGCCAGAATGCCGGATGTCACCTGCTCGCCGGATGCGACGACGGCATCATATTCGCGCGCATCGTAAAACGGCGAATTCGCGCCCGCCACTTTCGGCATATCCTGAACCCAACCGACCAGTTCGTTGGTCTTGCCGGACATGGCGGAAACGACGACGGCGACCTCGTGTCCCGCATCGACTTCACGTTTCACATGGCGTGCAACGTTGTGAATACGTTCGAGATTGGCGACGGACGTGCCGCCGAACTTCATGACGATGCGAGCCATACGACGAAAACCACCAACTCGCCCGCGGCCATGCCGGGGCGTCTATTTGCTACCGCCTGATATCCCGGCAAACGGCCCGGATATCGAGTTGGGGTCTCTTAGCGAAAAGGCGGAAGGCGCGCAATGGCCGGATCATAGGCAAACGGTACACCTGCCGGAAAAGTAGAGAAGCGTATTCACGATAATCCGGCTCGTTGAAAAATGGAAAAGGGGGCGCTTGATGCGCCCCCTTTCGTTTCTGCTTTACAGCATCAATTGCAGTTTGGTCCCACAACGCAGTTCTGGCCACGCTGCGGACGCTGCTGCTCCTCGCGTTGTGGGCGCTCCCGATCACGATCACGGTCACGAGCCCTTTCACGATCGCGGTCACGATCCCTGTCTCTGGCCTGCTCCCGCTCTCTCTCGCGGGCCCTGTCGCGATCTCTGTCCCGATCGCGCTCGCGGTCACGATCAAAACCCGGAGGCGGACGGCGGTCATCGCCATCGAAGCGCGGCCGGTCGCGATCCCTGTCCCGAGCCTGTTCTCTCTCGCGTTCCCGCTCGCGGGCTCTATCCCGATCCCGATCCCGGTCTCTGTCCCGGTCGCGCTCCCAGCGGTCACGGTCGCGATCGCGACCCTGCTCCCACCTGTCGCGGTCACGATCGCGATCCCAGCCGGGCGGTGGCGGGCGGCGGCCATCGTCCCAGCGCG
>DLSX01000050.1 GCA_002500765.1 Neorhizobium sp. UBA7851 | reverse complement strand
CCTCTCCCCGCAAGCGGGGAGAGGGTTAGGGTGAGGGGCAAGCCGCGCGGCGCTCAGGCGCGTCAGCGAACCTCAGAACGCCTCCGCCGCCAGCTCCATCACGCTATCCGAACCCGCCTCGATACGCACCTTGCGCAGTGTGGTCTCCGGCATGATCTTTTCCATATAGAAACGCGCCGTGACCAGCTTGTTGTTCAGATACTCCTCGCGGGCATCGCCGCTGCCAAGCTTTTCCTGCGCCGTCTTCGCCATCTTCGCCCACATGTAGCCGAGCGTCACGAGACCGAAGAGGTGCATGTAATCGGTCGAACCGGCACCGGCATTGTCGGGCTTGGCCATGGCGTTCTGCATGAACCACATAGTGGAGGCCTGCAGGTCGTTCAAACCCCTTTTCAGCGCCTTGGTGAAAGGCGCCATCGCCTCGTCGGCGCGGTTTTCCTCGCAGAAATCGCCGATTTCCTTGAAAAACGCCATGACGGCGCGGCCGCCGTTGAGGGCCAGTTTGCGGCCAACCAGATCGAGCGCCTGGATGCCGTTGGCGCCTTCGTATATCATGGTGATGCGGGCATCGCGGACATACTGGCTCATGCCATGTTCCTCGATGTAACCGTGGCCGCCAAAAACCTGCTGGGCCATGACGGCGTGGTCAAAACCCTTGTCGGTCAGCACGCCCTTGAGGATCGGGGTGGCAAGGCCGAGGAGATCGTCGGCGTTCTGGCGTTCGGCCTCATCCGGCGAGCGGTGGGCGATGTCGGATTTGAGTGCTGTCCAGAGAAGGAAAGCGCGGCCGGCTTCGTTGAAGGACTTGATGGTCATCAGCGAGCGGCGGATGTCGGGATGGACGATGATCGGGTCGGCCTTGCCGTTCGGGTTTTTCACGCCAGCGAGAGAACGGCACTGAATGCGCTCGTTGGCATAGGCGACTGCGTTCTGGTAGGCGGTCTCGGCAATAGACAGTCCCTGCAGGCCAACACCCAAACGGGCTTCGTTCATCATCACGAACATGGCCGAGAGGCCCTTGTTTTCGGCACCGATGAGATAACCGGTGGCATCGTCATAATTCATGACGCAGGTGGAATTGCCGTGGATGCCCATCTTTTCTTCGAGCGCGCCGCAGGTGACACCGTTGCGCGACCCAAGCGCTCCATCTTCACCCACCATGAATTTCGGCACGATGAAGAGCGAGATGCCCTTGGTGCCTTCCGGCGCGCCTTCGATGCGGGCGAGCACGAGATGGATGATGTTGTCGGTCATGCCGTGTTCGCCGGCCGAGATGAAGATCTTCTGGCCGGAGATCTTGTAGCTGCCATCGCCCTGCGGCACGGCCCTAGTGCGCAGCAGGCCGAGATCGGTGCCGCAATGGGGTTCGGTGAGGTTCATGGTACCGGACCATGTGCCCTCGACCATTTTCGGCAGATAGGTGGCCTTCTGCTCGTCGGACCCGTGCACGAGGATGGCGGCGATCGCGCCCTGGGTCAGGCCCGGATACATCATCAGCGACATGTTGGAAGACGACATGTATTCGCCGACGGCGGCGTGCAGCGTATAGGGAAGCCCCTGCCCGCCGAATTCCTCCGGCACGGCCAGACCGATCCAGCCGCCCTGGCAATACTGGTCATAGGCCTGCTTGAAGCCCTTGGGCACCGAGACAGTGCCGTCATCATTGCGGGTGCAGCCTTCCTGATCACCGGAAAGATTGAGCGGGAAAAGCGATTCTTCCGCCACCTTGCCCGCCTCGCCGAGGATCGCCTCGATCATGTCGGGCGTGGCATCGCCAAACCCCGGCAGGTTTCCGTAGCGCTCAAGGCCCAGAACATCGTTCAGAATGAAAAGCGTATCGGCGGTCGGGGCCTTATAGACTGGCATCGATGAGCATCCTCCCTGTCATCTTCAGCAGCAGCACCACTCCTTCTGCACCCTCACTCCGAAATCGGTGAGATTGCGGGCCAATGCACCGGTACTGCCAATTCTTGCACCTGCCATTTAATTGACGTGCGCGTAAACGTCAATTGGTACTCACAGGCAATTTATGAGGCGACAGACGTGGAGATAGGGCGGGTAGGAGCAAAATCAGCATCGCCCATTCATATTAGAATCTTATGAAATAGTTAAAATCTGCGGCGTGCTTAACGGGTTGTTTACCATGTTTGCAGACATAGTGGGCGATCTGACGGTTCGAAGCGTTTTGTTCGGAAAACGTTCAAACCGTCACAATGGCAAGTCTTGCGTAAGGTTGCTCTAATATTCGGACTTACTCATGGAGGAATGCCTCCGGGGAACGTTCTGAGTCGGACCGGCAGGATCAACGTCGAAACGAGCGAGCACATGAACGGATCACGATCGGCACATCCCCGTCACGGCGACCGCGACCGCTCGTCGCTGGATGCGCTGAGCCGCACAATCGAGGGACTGGAAGCACGCATTCAGGGCCTTATGGCAGGTGGACGCACGCCTTCGCAGACGGTTGCAGCCCCCCACGCCGCCCCTCTTGCGACCGCCCAGCAAAGAGCCGCCGAAGACAACCGCCAGCCGCGCATGCCGGCCGCGCCAGAGCTACGGGCGAAGGCCGAACCGGCCGCAGCCGGTTA
>DLSX01000051.1 GCA_002500765.1 Neorhizobium sp. UBA7851 | reverse complement strand
GCGCCGCCGCCCTCGTCAGTGAGTGGGCTTATAGAGGACACTCCGCCAAAACGTCAACACACTTAGTCGCAAAAACTTCAAGAAAACGACAAGCATCTGTTTTCAAAAGATTTATTCGGATATTGAATAAATCCGGCGGCAAAAGCCGTCCTCTCCCAGCCATGTCCGGCATATCGCGCTCGCCGGACTGCAGCCGAGGGGCGCTGGCAGCGGCGCATGCTGCAATAGCTTGTGCCGGAAAGGAGAAAAATGCGATAGCGAGGCCCTCTATCTATATGGACACTGGCCCCGCGGGGCCGTTTTCGGAGCGATCACCGTGCGCGTCTTGGAAGAAGCCTTCATCCCCGAACTGCCCAATTATTATCGCGGCAAGGTGCGGGAGAATTACGACTTGGCCGGTGGCGAGCGCATCATCATCGCCACCGACCGCCTGAGCGCCTTCGATCGCATCATCACCTCCATCCCCGACAAGGGCCATGTCCTGACCCAGACCGCCCGCTACTGGTTCGAGGCGACGAAGGACATCTGCCCCAATCACGTCGTCGCCTATCCGGATCCGAACGTGGTCGTCGGCAAACGCCTCGACATCCTGCCTGTCGAGATCGTCGTGCGCGGTTATCTCGCCGGTACGACCGGCACCTCGCTTCTCACCCTCTACAAGAAGGGCGAGCGCAACATGTATGGATTGAACCTGCCCGACGGCCTGAAGGACAACCAGGCGCTTCCCGACCCGGTCATCACCCCCACCAGCAAGGCCTTCGATGGCGGCCACGACGAGCCGCTCTCGCCGAAGGACATTATCGATCAGGGCCTGCTGACGGCAGAACAATGGCAGACGCTGTCGCGCTACGCGCTGGCGCTTTTTGCCCGCGGCCAGGAAATCGCCGCCAAACGCGGCCTCATTCTCGTCGATACGAAATACGAATTCGGCACCGACGAGAATGGCACGATCATCCTTGCCGACGAGATCCATACGCCCGACAGCAGTCGCTACTGGATGGCCGACGGTTATGAGGAGGCGTTTCGCACCGGCGGGCGACCGAAAAGTTTCGACAAGGACTTTGTCCGTGCCTGGGTAGTCGAGCGCTGCGACCCCTATAAGGATGACATCCCCGCCATTCCGGCAGAACTGATCACGGAGACATCCGCCGTCTACAAGAATGCCTATGAGATGATCACCGGCGCAAGTTTTATTGCCGACAATGGCGGCGAAACGGTGCTCGATCGTATCCGCACCAACCTGAAGCCCTATTTTACAAAATAGCAGCTCGCGGGCCGCGAAGGGAATGAAGAGGACAAAAGCGTGCGAAAACCGCGCCGCAAAGCCGAAGAGACGCGTGAAGACATTTTGCGCACCGCCGATGCCCTGTTCCGCGAACGGGGCATCGCAAAATCGTCGATAGCCGATATCGCTCATGCACTCGGCATGTCGCCGGCCAATGTCTTCAAGCATTTTCATTCCAAGACGGCGCTGGTCGACGCCATCTGCGATCGGCACATCACCCATATGATCGGGCGCTTCGATACGGTCGACACACCCGCCGCGCCGCCCGAAAAACTCGGACTTGTCGTGCGCCGGCTGATGCAGGCCCACCTGGAAGACATCCGCGACAATCCGTTTTTCCTCGAAATGGTCTTTCTGGTCGCCAAGACGGAAATAGAAAGCGGTCTTCATTACCGGCAGCTGATCGAGGAGCTTTTTTTCAACCTCATCAGCGATGGCGTCGAGGCAGGCGTCTACCATTGCATCGATTGCCGGGCGGTAAGCCGCCATGTCGCGGCATCTTTTGCCAGTGTCCTGCATCCCGTGTTTCTCGTCCATGAAACACAGGCGGAGCTGGACCAACGGCTGAACGGCATTGTTGCGTTGATCAATGCCGCCCTGCAAAGCCCGCTTGCAAAGTGATGGAAATTAAATTACGTCACTTTGCAAGCGGGTAGAGGCCGTCTTTGAGACCTCTGCCCCAGTTCTGCCGGTATCGTGCCGGCTAATTGCCGTTCTCGTCTCGAAAAGGCGGCAATAAAGAGAATAGCCACGCCCCGTGTCTGGAAAAATCATGATTCTTCGCAAACTGGTGTTTTCACTCCTCCTCGCCACGACGCTTTCCGCCTGCAGTGATCAGACGGAGCAATCCGCGGGCACGGCCCAGCAGAAACCGGCGTCGCCGGTAAGCGTCGTTGTCATGAAGAAGACCGAGCGGCCGATCACCAACGTGCTTCCCGGCCGCGCAGTGGCGTTCCAGACGACCGAAATCCGGCCACGCGTGACCGGCGCCATCAAGGAGATCACATTCAAGGAAGGCAGCGAGGTCAAGGCGGGCGAGGTTCTCTACCAGATCGAGGACGACACCTATGCCGCAACCGTCGCCCAGGCCGAAGCGGCCGTGCAAAAGGCCCAGGTGAGCATTCCGGCGGCCCAGGCGAACCTGACGCGCTATGAACGGCTGGTCAACAGTGGTGCGACCCAGATCGAATATGAAAACGCCAAGGTCACCCTTCTGCAGGCGCAGGCGGATGTCGAATCGACGAAGGCGGCCCTGAATGCCGCGCAGATCGATCTCGACCTCACCAAGATCCGCGCGCCATTTGATGGCGTGACCACGATTTCCGCCGTCAGCATCGGCAACATTGTCACGGCAAACCAGACGACGGCGCTGACGACGTTGCGCAATATCGATCCGATCTACATCGATCTCATCGATTCCAGCACCAACCTCCTGGAACTGCGTGCCGCTATTGCTTCAGGGCGCCTGCATGGCGATCCCCGTACGGCCGACATCAGCCTGATGCTGGAAGACGGTACGAAATATGACCATACCGGCAAACTGAACATGGCGGAACTCGCCGTCAGCGAAACGACGGGCACCTACCAGATCCGCGCCGTCTTCGACAATCCCGACCACATCATCCTGCCCGGCATGTATGTTCGCGCAACCGTTACGGTCGGCACCGAAAACGGCTATCTCATCCCCCAGAGAGCCGCGACCCGAAATGCCCGCGGCGAGCTTTCGGCGAAATTCGCCACCGCCGACAACAAGGTGGAAACCCGCACCTTCACCACAAGCAAATCCTCCGGCAACAACTGGCTCGTCACCGACGGCATAAATGACGGCGATCAGCTTATCGTCGACGGTTTCCAGTGGATCGCCGATGGCGCCCCGGTCCGGCCTGTCGAAGCGACCGTCAACGACCAGGGTTTCGTGGTCGAACAGCCCAAGGTCGATGACGCAAAGCCCCAGCAGTAAGAACGGCTGACGCTCGCCCGTAAACGCGGCCCATAAAGCGGCAAGGAATCTATAAATGGCGCATTACTTCATTCGGCGGCCGGTCTTCGCCTGGGTCATCGCAATCGTCATCATGCTGGGCGGCGCGCTTGCCATCACCACGCTGTCGATCTCGCAATATCCGGATATCGCCCCCACGACCGTCCGCATCAGCGCGACCTATAATGGCGCCAGCGCCGAGACCGTCGAGAAATCGGTGACCAGTATCATCGAGGACGGCATGACCGGCCTCGACGACCTCACCTATATGACCTCTTCGTCATCGACCGGCAGTTCCAGCGTGACGCTGACCTTCGGCAACAGCATCCTGCCGGATATCGCCCAGGTGCAGGTACAGAACAAGCTGCAGCTGGTGCAGTCGCAATTGCCGGATGTCGTGCAGCAACAGGGTATCTCGGTCACGCGCTCGACCTCGAGCATTCTGATGGTCGGCGCGCTCGTCTCCGAGGACGGCAAGCGCAGTTCTGTCGATCTCGGCGATATTTTCGCGACCTCGATCGAAGATCAGGTCCAGCGCCTCGAAGGTGTCGGCAGCATCAATGTCTTCGGCTCCGGTTACGCCATGCGTGTCTGGCTCGATCCCTTCAAGCTGCAGAAATACCAGTTGACCGCAGCCGACGTGACCTCGGCCATCGAGGCGCAGAACACCCAGGTCTCCGTCGGCTCATTGGGCGCCCAGCCGGTGACAGAGGGCCAGCAGCTGACCGTCACCATGACGGCGCAGAGCCAGCTGACCACCGTCGACGAGTTTGAGCGTATCATCCTCAAGGTCGAGCAGGACGGCGCGACCGTTCGTTTAAGCGACGTGGCGCGTGTCGAGATCGGCCAGGAATCCTATGGCGGGGCTTCGCGCTCCAACACCAAGCCGGCCGCCGGTTTTGCCGTGAACCTTGCCACCGGTGCAAACGCGCTCGATACGGCCGCCCGTGTGAAGACCGAACTTGACCGCGTTGCCGGGGCGCTGCCGGATGGCGTCGTGATCACCTATCCCTATGACACGACCCCATTCGTGAAACTGTCGATCGAGAAGGTCGTACACACGCTGATCGAGGCAATCGTCCTCGTCTTCGTCGTGTTGCTCATCTTCCTGCAGAACCTGCGCGCGACCTTCATTCCGATGATCGCCGTGCCTGTCGTGCTGCTCGGCACATTCGGCATCCTTGCCTTGACCGGCTATTCCATCAATACGCTGACCATGTTCGCCATGGTCCTTGCGATCGGCCTGCTCGTCGATGACGCGATCGTCGTGGTCGAGAATGTCGAGCGCATCATGGATGAGGAAGGCCTGTCGCCTCTGGAGGCGACCGAAAAGTCGATGCACGAGATCACCGGCGCAATCATCGGCATCGCGCTCGTCCTGACCGCCGTCTTTATTCCGATGGCCTTTTTCGGCGGCTCGACCGGCATCATCTACCGCCAGTTCTCGGTCACCATCGTCTCGGCCATGCTGTTGTCGGCGGTCGTCGCCATTGTGCTGACGCCGGCGCTCTGCGCCACCATGCTGAAGCCGATCGACCACGCCAAGAAGAAGAGCGGCATCGGCGCCAAGTTCAATCGCGGTTTTGACAGGACGACGAACGGTTATGTCGGTTCGATCGGCTATCTGTTGAAACGGCCGCTGCGTGTCATGCTGGTCTTCGCTGTAATCGTTGGAGGTTGCGGCCTGTTGTTCACCAGACTGCCAAGCTCCTTCCTTCCCCAGGAAGACCAGGGCGTGCTGATGACGATCATCCAGACGCCTGTCGGTTCGACCACGGCGCGGACGGAGGCAGCGGTCAAGCAGGTGGAAACCTACTTCCTCGAAAAGGAAAAGGATAATGTCGATGCGGTTTTCGGGGCGCTCGGTTTCAGTTTCAGCGGCACCGGCCAGAACAATGCCATCGTCTTCACCAAGCTGCGTGACTTCTCCCTGCGTGAAGGAAAGGGCCAGTCGGCCGCGGAGGTTCTCCAGCGTGCCCAGGGCTATTTCTTCTCGCTTCGTGACGCTCAGGTTTTCGCTCTTCTGCCGCCGGCCATCCAGGGGCTCGGCAATTCCAGCGGCTTTTCCGCCTATCTGGTCGACAGCGGCAATAACGGCAATGATGCGCTGACGCAGGTTTCGCAGCAGCTGATCGGCGAAAGCGCAACCAACCCGCTCATCAGCTCGCTTCGCAGCAACAACCAGCGCAGCGAAACCCAGCTTAAGATCCTTCTCGATCAGGAAAAGCTCGGTGCCATGGGTGTCGATCTCGCAGCCGTCAATTCGATGTTGGCCACCATCTTTGCCGGGCGTGACGTCAACGACTTCACCCTCAACAACGAACTCAAGCCGGTCTACGTGCAGGGCGATGCCTCTTACCGCATGCAGCCGGACGACATCAAATACTGGTATGCCCGCAATACCGATGGCGAGATGGTTCCGTTCTCCTCGTTCAGCAAGCTGGACTGGGTCAGCGGAACGCCGCAGCTTGCTCGCTACAACGGCACCAGCGCCATGTCTCTCGAAGGTTCGACCCAGCCGGGCGTCAGCACCGGCGAGGCGATGAACGAACTGGAACGACTGGTGAGCGAATTGCCAGGCGGCTACACTGTCGCATGGCAGGGCATTTCCTATCAGGAACGCCTGTCGGGTTCTCAAGCCCCGATGCTCTACGCGCTTTCCGTTCTGATCGTCTTCCTGTGCCTCGCCGCTCTTTACGAAAGCTGGTCGATCCCCTTTTCGGTCATTCTCGCGGTGCCGATCGGCGTGCTTGGCGCACTGGCTGCAGCCTATTTCCTCGGCCAGTCCAATGACGTCTATTTCAAGGTGGGGCTGCTGACGACAATCGGCCTTGCGGCGAAGAACGCGATCCTGATCGTGGAATTCGCCAAGGATCGTCAGTCGGCGGACATGAGCCTGATAGATGCGACGCTTGAAGCAGCAAGGCTGCGTCTGCGGCCCATCATCATGACCTCGCTCGCCTTCATCCTCGGTGTCGTGCCACTGGCGATTGCGACAGGCGCGGGCTCTGCCGCGCAGAATGCAATCGGTATTGGCGTGCTGGGTGGTATGCTTTCTGCAACACTCCTCGGAATTTTCTTCGTTCCGACGTTTTTTGTTGTCGTCAGGCAGTTATCAAATCGTGAAAAACAGGCGAAGACTAATTAAATCCGTTTACCAGTTGGTGGCATTCTGCCATCGACTCAGATTACGGTCGCCAATTCAATGAAGTCGGCTCCGCGACAGGCGGGCTTGTAAGTAAGGGCTTTGGGACAAAAAATGATTTCC
>DLSX01000052.1 GCA_002500765.1 Neorhizobium sp. UBA7851 | reverse complement strand
CATCGGCTCCTGGAAGATCATCGCGATCTCCTTGCCGCGGATCGACCGCATCTCTTTCTGGCTGGCCTTCAGCAGGTCGCGGTCGTTGAACAGGATGCGGCCGGTCGCGTATTTCGCGCCCATCATGTCGGCAAGCCGCATGGTCGACAGCGAAGTGACCGACTTGCCGGAACCGGATTCGCCGACAACGGCCACCGTCTTGCCGGCCTCGACCGTAAACGACAGGTCGTCGACGACGCGGCTGGAGCCGAATTCAACGCTGAGATTTTCGACCGACAGAAGCGGTTTGATGGTTGCGCTCATGTCCGTGTCTCCGGCTTGGTCTGTTCGGTGTTTAAGTTTTTGCCACTGGCGATACGGGCGATGATGGCGCCTGCCGTCTGTGATGAACCGGCTTCCGCAAGAATGGTGATGGTGCCGGCAACCGGGGCGGAAACCGCCGTTTCCATCTTCATCACATCCATCATTGCCAGAACTTCACCTTTTTCGACAAGTGCGCCATTGGAAACATTCCAGTGAATGAGAAGGCCGGGGACGGGTGCTGTCACCGCGCCGGCGTCATTCTCTTCGTTCTTTACATCGCTTTTCGAGGCCGATGAAAGCGGGCCAAGCAGGTGCAAAAAGGTATCCGGGATACCGATTTCCACGCGCCTGCCGTCGATTTCGACATGGCCGCGCAGAAGACCGGCGCTCGCTGCAGGAGCGGGACGGCTGGCGGCTTCCAGCGTCTCGGCAAAATCGGTTTCGATCCAGCGTGTGTGAACGCGAAAATCCTTGGCGAAATCATCATGCGCGATGACGGCGCGGTGGAAGGGCAGGACGGACGGCACGCCTTCGATGGCAAATTCGTCCAGCGCGCGGCGGGCGCGGGCGATTGCCTGTTCGCGGGTCGTACCCCAGACGATCAGCTTGGCCGACAGCGAGTCGAACATCGGCGGAACGGTCGAGCCGGTGACGACACCGGAATCCAGACGGACACCGGGACCGGAAGGCGCGGTAAACGTAGAAATCTCTCCAGCGGACGGCAAGAAACCGCGGCCGGGGTCTTCCATGTTGATGCGGAACTCGATGGCGTGGCCGCGCGGTTCCGGCATCTTTGTCACGCTGATCGGCAGTCCTTCGGCGATACGGAACTGTTCGATGACGAGATCGAGACCGGTCGTCTCTTCCGTCACCGGGTGTTCCACCTGCAGTCGGGTGTTGACCTCGAGGAAGGAAATCACGCCATCGGCGCTGAGCAGAAACTCCACCGTGCCGGCGCCGGTGTAACCGGCTTCCGCGCAGATATCGCGTGCGGCGGAATGTATTTTCTGGCGCTGTTCGTCGGAGAGGAAAGGCGCAGGTGCTTCCTCGACAAGTTTCTGGTTGCGACGCTGCAACGAGCAATCGCGGGTCCCCACCACCAGAACATTGCCGAGACGGTCCGCCAGCACCTGCGCCTCGATATGCCGCGGGCGATCGAGAAATTGCTCGACATAACATTCGCCGCGACCAAAGGCGGCCACCGCTTCACGCGTGGCCGATGAAAACAGTTCTTCGACCTCGCCGAGTTCGCGGGCGATCTTCAGGCCGCGTCCACCACCGCCATGCGCCGCCTTGATGGCGATCGGCAGGCCGAATTTTTTCGCGAAAGCCAGTGCTTCGGCAGGCGAGGAAATCGCACCATCGGAACCGGCAACCAGCGGCGCGCCGACCTTCTGGGCAATGGCGCGGGCCTTCAGCTTGTCGCCGAGTGCCTCGATGACATCCGGGTCGGGTCCGATCCAGATGAGGCCGGCATCTATGACGGCTTGCGCGAACTCGCTGCGTTCGGAGAGAAAACCATAACCCGGATGCACTGCATCGGCACCGGACCGCTTCGCAATCGCAATGAGCTTGTCGATATCGAGGTAGCTGTCCTTTGCGGTCAGGCCATTCAGCGCATAGGCCTCGTCGGCCAAGGTGACGAACAGCGCGTTGGCATCGGCATCGGCGTAAACGGCGACCGAGGTCAGGCCGTAATCCTTGCAGGCCCGGATGATCCGCACCGCGATCTCGCCGCGGTTTGCTATCAGAACCTTCTTCATGGGCATTTTCCTGGAATGAAACGGGGCGCGAAGCGGCTGATCGCGTTGAAACGGATCTTTGCGCCGACCGGGATCTGGCCGGCGAGATCGAGATGATGGCCGGCGACATTGGCGATGACCGGGTAACCGCCGGTCAGCGGATGATCCGCAAGGAAGAGTACGGGCTGGCCGCTGGCCGGAACCTGCAGCGCACCGCGCACTGTGGCTTCGCTCGGCAGTTCGCCATGGTTGGAACGTTCCAGCGCATCGCCCGACAGTCGGATGCCGACGCGGCTGGACTGTGGCGTGACCGACCATTGCTGGCTCAAAAAGCTTTCGACGGCAGCGTCGGTAAACCAGTCGGTGCGCGGGCCCATCACGACGTCGAGCACGACGGTTTCGTCTGCGCGCGGCATGGCGAAAGCTGTTTCTTCCAAGGAGACGAGTGCGTTTGCCGGTGCGGGGAGAATGGCGACAACATCGCCGGCAACAAGGGCTGTCGGGCCGATCTGCGCCAGCGTATCTGTCGCAAAGCTGCGGAGAACCGGCGCGATATTGAAGCCGCCGCGCAGGGCGAGATAGGAGCGCATGCCGGCTGCGGGCGTGCCAAGCGAAACCACATCGCCGTCATCGAGGGCTATTGCGCTGTGATGCGCGGCGGAAATTTTCGTGCCGTTGGCGCCGGTAATGGTGATCGGGGCCGTGGCACCCGTGACCGCCATGACGCCTTGTCCGCGCATGCGAAAACCGAGGCCGCCGAGAGCGATCTCAAGCGCCGGGATGTTGACCGGATTACCCACGAGATGGTTGGCTGCCCTAAAACTTGCCCNNCCGGAAACGCTGATGCCGAGGCTTGCCTGTCCGGCGCGTCCAAGATCCTGAAAGACGACCGGCAGGCCGACGGAGACGATCTCGATGGCCGAAGTGGCATTTTCCGAGGTGGCCGTCTCGGGCTTTTCGGCGATCTTGCTCGACGGCTTGATCTCGTATGCCGCATCCTTGGCCATATCGCGGAATTTGATGCGGCTGCCCGGCTGCAGAAGCGAGGCCGGTTTGCGATCGATGTCGAACATGGCGAGCGGCGTCGTGCCGATCAACTGCCAGCCGCCGGGGCTGGTTTTTGGATAGATGCCGCTGAATTCGCCTGCCAGACCGACAGCGCCGGCCGGAACCTTTGTGCGTGGCGACTTGCGGCGCGGCACGGTGAGGCGCGGGGCGCCCCCCCGNNGGGTCGCCGCCCGAAAGATAGGCAAAGCCGGGCGCAAAGCCGGTAAAGGCGGCGACGTAATCGCTCTCTCCGTGCAGGCGGATCACGTCATCGACGCTCATGCCAAGAATGCCGGCAACCTCAGTCAGATCCTCACCGTCATAGTGAACCGGAATTTCGACCAGCGCACCGGAGGCCGCCTTGCGTTCACCACCTGCCAGAGCGGACACGGCTGCGACCAGCGCGTCATCGGAAATCGTGTACGGATCGAAAGAGACGAGCAGCGTGCGCGCTGCTGGAATGATTTCAGTGATACCCTCGACCGGATTGTTTTCCAGTGCCTCGAACAAAGCCAGCGCCTCGCCGAGGTCGGCGAGTTCCACGAGAAAACAATCGCCACGCACCGGCAGGATGCGCATCGACGTGTCTCGGGAAGAGGTGAGGGCGACGGACTGCATGATGGTTCAGGCAACCGCGGTAAAGGATCGGATGGTCAGGCCGGATTGCTCGAATTTTTCGCGCAGGCGCTTGGCCATGGCGACCGCGCCTTCGCTGTCGCCATGCACGCAGATCGATTGCGCATCGACTTTTGTGAGCGTGCCGTCGATCGCCTCGATCACGCCTTCCGTCACCATGCGCACCATGCGTTCGGCGATGAGATCGGGATCGTGCAGGACAGAACCCTTTTCGCGACGGGAGACGAGGTTGCCCTCGGGCGTATAGGCGCGGTCGGCAAAGGCTTCGGAAACGACGGTGAGGCCGGCTGTGCTGGCCTGTTCGACGAGCTGCGAGCCGGCCAGTGCCATCAGCACCAGCGACGGATCGACGGCCAGAATGGCGTCGATCACATCCCTGGCCTGACGCTTGTCGATGGCGATCGTGTTGTAGAGCGCGCCATGCGGTTTTACATAGGTGACGCGCGTGCCGGCGGCCTTGGCGAGACCCTGAAGAGCGCCGATCTGGTAGATCACGTCGCCGATCAGTTCTTCGCTTGTCGGGTCCATGTTGCGGCGGCCGAAACCGGCAAGGTCGCGGTAACCGACATGGGCGCCGATGGCGACGCCGCGCTCGGCTGCTGCCTTCAATGTCTTGAGAATGCCGGCCGGGTCGCCCGCATGAAAACCGCAGGCGACATTGGCGCTGCTGACGATATCGAGCATGGCGCTGTCATCGCCCATCTTCCACGCGCCAAAACTTTCGCCCAGGTCGCTGTTGATGTCGATGTTCATCATGAACGCTCTTCCCTCGCCTTATTTTGAACAAAAGCTAACAAAGGAGAACAATGCTGTCCAGAGTGTTGAACAATTTTTATGTATTGCCCTACAAAGCGTCAAATGCTCATAAAGTGGGCGTGATTAAATTTTTGCACGGTTTTATTCGCCTGGTAGTGCCACTTGGGCGTCATTCCTCTTGTGAAGGCGATCTGGTCGTTCTACCGGGAAGATAAATCTGGTTCACAGACGAAGGGGAACGGCTTGGCTGCACGCAAACCACAGGGAGGGGACGCGAAAGCATCCGTCTTGACCGATGGCCGGATGCAGGCCGGTTCCCGCGCGACCGAACCGGTGCAGACGCTGGCCGAAACCGTTGCGGCGCGCATCCGCGAGCAGGTGATTTCAGGACGCCTGACCCCCGGCAGCCATCTCTCCGAACAGACGCTGAGCGAGGAGTTGCAGGTTTCGCGCAACACATTGCGCGAAGTGTTTCGCATGCTGACCAAGGAAGGCCTGCTGCGCTACGAAGCCAATCGCGGCGTGTTCGTTTCCACGCCCAGCATGTCGACGATCATCGATATCTACCGCGTTCGGCGTTTCATCGAATGCCCCGCCCTTGCACACGCGCATCCCCGTCATCCGGCCGTGCAGCGTATGCGTGCGGCGGTCGAAGGCGCGCGCCGTTGCCGCGAGGCAAAGGATTGGCTTGGTGTCGGCAGCGCCGATATTGCCTTTCACGCGGCGATCGTCGAGCTTGCAGACAGCCCGCGGCTGTCGAATTTCTATGCGCATATCTCGCTGGAGCTGCGGCTTGTCTTCGGCCTGCTTCAGGATCCCGAATTCCTGCACGGCCCCTTCATCGATCAGAACGGCGAGATACTGCTCGAACTCGAGGAGGGGCGCTCAGCCATGGCAGCCGAAAAGCTGGAAGCCTATCTGCTGAGGGCCGAACGCTTCATTCTAGGGGCTTATGCGCGTGTGGCGCCGTCCGCCTGACTGGTCTCCGGCGCGGATCGGCATGACATTGCCTCAAAGGCTGATGGTGATGCCGCCATCGACATAAAGCGTGTGTCCGTTCACGAAGGATGAGCCCTTGCCGGCGAGGAACACCGCTGCGCCGACGAGTTCGTCGACATTGCCCCAGCGGGCAGCCGGCGTGCGCTTTTCAAGCCATGCGGAAAACTCCTGATTGTCGACCAGCGCCTGATTGAGCGGCGTCTTGAAATAGCCGGGCGCAATCGCGTTGACCTGCAGGCCGTGCCTGGCCCAATCGGTGGACATGCCCTTGGTGAGGTTCTTCACCGCACCTTTGGTAGCGGTATAGGGGGCGATGCCCGGGCGGGCGAGTTCGCTCTGCACCGAGGCAATGTTGATGATCTTGCCGTGACCCCGTGCGATCATGTGGCGGGCAACCGCCTGGCCGACATAAAACACGCTCGAAATATTGGTGGTCAGAAGCTGCTGCCACTTGTCGACCGGAAAATCCTCCAGCGGCGAACGATGCTGCATGCCTGCATTGTTGATGAGAATGTCGATCGCGCCGGTCTCGGCCTCGATCCTGTCGATGCCTGCCGCGACCGATTGCTGGTCCGTCGCATCGAAGGCAACAGTGTGTACGGTGAAGCCATCATCGGCAAGCTGCTTCTGCGCGGCACGCAATTTTGCCTCGTCGCGCCCGTTCAAAATGACGGTCGCGCCATGTTCTGCAAGGCCGCGCGCCAGCGCCAGGCCGATGCCCTGGCTCGAGCCGGTGATCAGCGCGGTCTTGCCGGTCAGATCGAAGAGCGGAAATGACATCAGAAATTTCTCCCGGTCCATAAGGTCGTTCGACGTCGACGCAGATGTCATCCGCGCGTTCGGCCGGGACAAGGCATTATATCGTCAGGCGACCGATGTCTTGCGCTTTCGGCCAACCGCTTCCCCGAGCGAAATGATCAGGACGCAGATGGCGATGAGAACGAGGGATGCGGCGGATGCCGCCGGCAGGTCGGTGCCGGTTTCGGAAATCTTGCTGTAGAGGACCAGCGGCAGGATATTGACCTGCGTGCCGACCAGCGCCAGCGCCGTGCCATAGGCGCCGATGGCGACGGCCGAGGTCCGGCAGAAGGCGGCGACGAGGCTTGGCGCGATCTGCGGCAGCATCACGTCGATCATGGCGCGGGCGGCGCCTGCGCCCAAGGAACGAGCGGCGATCAGCTGGTTGCGATCGAAATTACCGATCGCCGGCAGCACGATCAGGACGACCCGCGGCACCAGATAATAGGAATAGGCAAGCCCCAGTCCGAAGGGCGAAAAGATGAAGCCGCCGACAACGGCGGGATCAAATCCCAGTTCGGCCAGAAGCAGCGTCACGAAGCCGGCGCGACNNATGAAACCGTAGGCGACGATCAGGCCCGAAAATGTCAGTGGCAGCGAAATGGCGATCAGCGCGGCCGTTCGCGCCTTTGGTGCCAGGCGGGCAAGCGTGAGCGCGATGCAGAAACCGACCACGAGCGAAAAGAGCGGCGCCGCCGTACCGATGATGAGCGTACCCTTCAGGCCGTTCCAGAAAACCGGATCGTTGAACAGGCGCGTAAAGGCGCCGCCATCCGTCAGCGCGCCGCTCATCACCGCGCCGACAGGCAGGAGGAAGAACAGGCCAAGCGTGATGCAGCCCGGCAAGGCGAAGGCCGCAAGTGCTTTTCTGGAGGCGCGAACGCTCATCGGAAGTCTCCTGGGGTAAGCGCGGCTGCGTCAAGGAGATCGCAAACGCACGTCGATTGCCTGCTCCGGCCATAAACCATGTGGCCGGAGCAGGCTGTTTGGCGGATACAGCCGCTCTCACCTGCTCCATACAGATGGAAAGCAATGCATCCGTTTCAGGTGTCACTGACCGAGAACGGCCTTTGACCATCCGGCATCGATCTCGGCCTTCTTGGCGGTCGACTTGGCGATGTCGAGTGGCTGGATCTGGGCTGCTACCGGCATCTTGTCGGCAACGGCTTCCGGCAGCTTGATGCCTTCGACGGATGGGCGAACGTAACCTTCGGCAAAAATCTTCTGGCCTTCGTCGCTCATGATGAAGTTAAGCCACAGCTTGCCGGAATTCGGGTTGGGGCCGTTCTTGACCAGCGAGATGGCATAAGGGGCAGCGGCCGATGCTTCCTGCGGAATGACGACCTCGATGCTGTCGGCCATGCCATCGGTGAATTTCGCCTTCAGGCCGTCATTCTCGTAGCCGATCCAGATCGGAATTTCGCCCTTGAGGAACTGTGCGTAAGGCGTGGTGCCGACCGTGCGCAGCACATTGCCGGCCTTGGTCAGCTTGCCGAGATAGTCGATGCCCGGCTTGACGTCGTCCATCGATCCGCCATTGCCGAAGCTTGCGGCAAAGGTCACGACCTGGCCCTGGCCGGTGGAACGCGGGTCCTGGTAGACGATCGAGTTCTTGTATTCCGGCTTCAGCAAGTCGGCCCAGCTCTTGGGCACGTTCTTGACCAGCTTGGTGTTGACGAGGAATGCGACGCTCAGCGTGTGAACGGTGAACCACTCGCCATTGGTCTCGCGCAGCTGCTGCGGCAGACGGTCGAAATTGACCGGCTTGTAGCCTTCGACGACGCCGGCCTTGGCCGCGTCGAGCGCGGAGGCTGCGAAATAATAGGCAGTATCGGCCTGCGGGCGGTTGCGCGACTTGTCGAGCGCCACGACCGTGGTTGCCGAACCGATGTCGTTATAGACCATTTCGATGCCGGGATAACGCTTCTGGAAAGCCTTGAACTGGCCGGCCCAGTTGGCCCAGGTCGGGCCCGTGTCGAAGGAAACGACGATGCCTTCCTTCAGGGCCGCGTCATAAAGGGCCTTTTCGCCCTGGTAGAGTTCCGCGCCTTCGAATGCGAAGGCGCTGGTTGCGAAACCGAGGGCTGTTGCGCCAGCCATCACGGTCGTCATGAATTGCCGTCTGTTCATGGAAATACCTCTGTTCGAGATCAGTTTGCTGGGAGGAGACGAATTGCATCTGCTGGAACCCGAACCGAGGTCACGGCATCCCGGAGATGGGTTTCGAGACGGATAAGACCGCCTTGAACCTTGAGGTCGATCCGTCGAATGGGACCGAGATAACGATCGGCAGCGACGCTGCCTGAAAAATGCCCGGCCGTCCGTCCGGCATCGTCCGCCTGCTGTGCGCCGTCGAAGTTCGGAACGATCCGCTCGGGACGAACGAAAACGGTGACCGCGTCGCCCGGCCTGTGGCCGTCTGTATCGCAGGCAAGCGAGCCGATGCCGGTTTCCACCATGCCATCTGCACGGATCGTGCCCGGCCAGAGGTTCGACTGGCCGACGAAGCCGGCGACATAGGCGTCTGCAGGTGTCTCGTAGAGTTCGCGCGGCGTGCCGAGCTGGATCAGGCGCCCGTCACGCATGACGGCGATCTTGTCGGCAATCGAAAGTGCTTCTTCCTGGTCATGGGTCACGAGCAGGGTGGCGATGCCCGAGGCGCGCTGGACGCGCAGGATTTCGTCACGCATCTCGACCCGCAGGCTGGCATCGAGCGCCGAAAGCGGTTCGTC
>DLSX01000053.1:6190-9469 GCA_002500765.1 Neorhizobium sp. UBA7851 | reverse complement strand
CGCAGGCGCGCCCGAAGGGTGACGCCTCCCGCCGCCAGGGCAAGCTGACGATCACCGCTGCCAGCACAGACGACGACGGCAACAACCGTGGCCGTTCGATGGCGGCCATGCGCCGTCGGCAGGAAAAGTTCCGCCGCAGCCAGATTCAGGAGACCCGTGAAAAGGTTACCCGTGAGGTCATCCTGCCGGAAACCATCACCATTCAGGAACTGTCGCAGCGCATGTCCGAACGCGCCGTAGACGTCATCAAGTACCTGATGAAGGAAGGTCAGATGATGAAGCCGGGCGACGTCATCGACGCCGACTTGGCTGAACTCATCGCCGCCGAATTCGGCCACACCGTCAAGCGCGTTTCGGAATCCGACGTCGAAGAAGGTATTTTCGACAAGGCAGACGATGCCGGCGAAATGGTTTCGCGTCCTCCGGTCGTCACGATCATGGGTCACGTCGACCACGGCAAGACCTCGCTGCTCGACGCCATCCGTCAGGCGAATGTCGTTTCCGGTGAAGCCGGTGGCATCACCCAGCATATCGGTGCCTACCACGTCGAAACCGAGCGTGGCAGNNTGGTGCGCAGGCGACGGATATCGCGATCCTCGTGGTTGCGGCCGACGACAGCGTGATGCCGCAGACGATCGAATCCATCAATCATGCCAAGGCGGCCGGTGTTCCGATCATCGTGGCGATCAACAAGATCGACAAGCATGAAGCCAAGCCGGACAAGGTTCGTCAGCAGCTTCTGCAGCACGAAGTCTTCGTTGAATCGCTCGGCGGTGAAGTGCTCGACGTCGAAGTGTCGGCGAAGAACAAGACCAACCTCGACAAGCTGCTCGAAGCCGTGCTGCTGCAGGCCGAAATTCTCGACCTGAAGGCCGACCCGACGCGTACTGCCGAAGGTACGGTCATCGAAGCCCAGCTCGACCGCGGTCGTGGCGCGGTTGCGACCGTGCTCGTCCAGAAGGGTACGCTGAAGCCGGGCCAGATCATCGTTGCCGGCGACCAGTGGGGCCGTGTTCGTGCTCTCGTCACCGACAAGGGCGACCACGTCAAGGAAGCCGGTCCGGCAACCCCGGTCGAGGTGCTTGGTCTTTCCGGCACACCTGCCGCCGGTGACCGTTTCGCCGTCGTCGAAAACGAAGCTCGCGCCCGCGAAATCTCCGAGTATCGCCAGCGTCTTGCTCGCGACAAGGCGGTTGCCCGCCAGTCCGGCCAGCGCGGTTCGCTCGAGCAGATGATGAGCAAGCTGCAGAATACCGGCTTCAAGGAATTCCCGCTGGTCATCAAGGGTGACGTGCAGGGTTCGGTCGAAGCGATCATCGCATCGCTCGACAAGCTTGGTACCGACGAAGTTCGTGCCCGTATCGTCCATTCGGGCGCCGGTGCGATCACCGAGTCGGATATCTCGCTCGCCGAGGCTTCGGATGCAGCCATCATCGGATTCAACGTCCGCGCCAATGCACAGGCTCGTACGATCGCAGAGCGCAACGGCCTCGACATCCGCTACTACAACATCATCTACGATCTGGTGGATGACGTGAAGGCAGCCATGTCGGGTCTGCTCTCTCCGGAACGCCGCGAAACCTTCCTCGGCAATGCCGAGATCCTCGAAGTCTTCAACATCACCAAGGTCGGCAAGGTTGCCGGTTGCCGTGTGGTCGAAGGCAAGGTCGAACGTGGCGCAGGCGTACGCCTCATCCGCGACAACGTCGTTATCCACGAAGGCAAGCTCAAGACGCTCAAGCGCTTCAAGGACGAAGTTGCCGAAGTGCCGATGGGCCAGGAATGCGGTATGGCCTTCGAGAACTACGAAGACATCCGCGCCGGCGATACGATCGAGTGCTTCCGCGTGGAGCACATCACGCGCACGCTTTAAGCTTGATAATTGTCATGTTAGGAACCGCCGGGGAGAAATTCCCGGCGGTTTTTTCATGTGGAGGTTTTCATGGCTATTTCGTTCGACCTGACCGGCAAGACAGCAATTGTCACCGGCGCCAATACCGGGCTCGGCCAGGCAATTGCAGTGGCGCTTGCCGAGGCCGGGGCTAAGGTTGCGCTGGTTGGCCGCTCGTCGATGTCGGACACCGAGACCGCTATCAGTGCCGTTGGCGGTGAGAGCCTCTCCATCAAGGCCGATCTTTCCACGCTGGAGCCGATAGAACGCATTCTCGATGAAACCACTTCGTGGTCCGGCGGCGCCGACATCCTCGTCAATAATGCCGGGATCATCCGCCGAGCCGATGCCCTCGATTTCAGCGAGGAAGACTGGGATGCGGTGATGGACGTGAACCTGAAGAACGTCTTCTTCCTGTCGCAGGCCTTTGCACGACGCCTCGTGGCAGCCGACAAGGGCGGAAAGATCGTCAATATCGCCTCGCTCCTATCCTTCCAGGGCGGCATCCGCATCCCCTCCTATACGGCATCGAAAAGCGGGCTTGCCGGCCTGACAAAGCTCCTGGCCTGCGAATGGGCGGGCAAGGGCATCAATGTCAACGCGATTGCGCCCGGCTATTTCTCGACCAACAATACCGAAGCGCTGCGCAACGATCCCGACCGCAATGCTGCCATTCTGGCGCGCATTCCCGCCGGCCACTGGGGCAAGCCGGAAGAACTTGGCGGCGCTGCCGTTTTCCTCTCATCATCGGCGTCGGACTACATCCATGGCACAGTCCTGCCCGTGGATGGCGGCTGGCTGGCCCGCTAAACCTTCGGAACAAACTCCCTATGCCAAAACCTGACTGCGCCATTGTCGCATGGCGCAGTCGGTGGGATGCGTTGCTTTCTGCCGTTTCCGCCATCGTGAAGATAAAATTGGCAGCTTCACTCAAGATTTATTAGTTGCCATTTGTAGTCATGTTTATTATCGCATAGCAGCAACGTCTGTTGCTGGCCCTGGAGCCGGCCTTGACTGAATGATGTTATGCCGAGCCGGCAAAAATGCCTTCGGCAATAGTCGGAGTATCGCCTGAAATGTCTGCTGCTTTTGTCCCCGCCGTCGCCGGAAACCGTCGCCTTGTGAAGGCTGCGAAACAGCTCGGGATGACGGCTGCGGCGCTCGCTCTGCTGAGTGCTATGGCGATGGCCCAGACATCCGAGCCTTCTGCTCAGCAAACACCGGCCGCGCCGCAGGCCGACAATACCGTACAGCAGCCTGCTTCGCCTTCGCCCGCGGCGCCGACCACCGGCAGAACCGCTCCTCCGGCATCCGCGCCATCCACCGCCACGCCATCGACAGCTCAGGCTCCAGCAGCACCCTCTGCTGCCGCGGAAAGCGGTGCATCG
>DLSX01000053.1:0-6140 GCA_002500765.1 Neorhizobium sp. UBA7851 | reverse complement strand
GTTCTCCATCGAGTCCAGCTGCCCCGACGAATGAAGCGCCGGCCCAGGCTCAGCCTTCTACCGCTCCCGAGACGACCGCTCCCGCCGCATCGCAGCCTGCGCCATCTTCTACGCCTGCCGGAGCCGGAGCCGATCCGGCTCCTGCCCAGGCGCAGACCGCGCAGGAAACCGTAACCGATCTTGCCCCGATCGAGGACGAAGCTCCGGCTCTGACCATTCCGCATGACCTCTCCCCCTGGGGCATGTTCATGGCAGCCGACTGGGTAGTGAAGAGCGTCATGATCGGGCTTGCCATCGCCTCGCTCGCAACCTGGACCGTGTGGCTGGTCAAGACGCTGGAGCTTGCCGGTGCCCGCGCCCGCGCAAGCCGGATCATCAAGATCATCCGTAATTCCCGCACGCTAGCGGAAGCCGTCGATGCTTCCGCCGGACGTGGCGGCCCCGCCGCCTACATGCTCCAGGCCGCTGCGGAAGAAATGAAGATGTCGGCAGACGCCCTCGATCACGTCGAAGGTGATGGCGTGAAGGAACGCGTCGGATCTTCTCTGTCGCGCATCGAAGCTTTTGCCGGTCGCCGCATCGCCCGCGGCACCGGAATTCTTGCAACGATCGGCTCGGTCGCTCCCTTTGTCGGCCTGTTCGGCACCGTCTGGGGCATCATGAACTCGTTTATCGGCATTTCCGAAACGCAGACGACCAATCTCGCCGTCGTGGCGCCCGGCATTGCGGAAGCTCTGCTGGCAACCGCCATCGGCCTCGTCGCCGCAATTCCGGCTGTCGTGATCTACAACCTCTTTGCCCGTTCCGTCACCGGTTACCGTCAGCTGCTTGCCGATGCCGCCAGCGGCGTCGAACGACTGGTGAGCCGCGACCTCGATTTCCGCAAGGTACCGCCAGGCGGCCGCAAGCCGGCCCCGGTATCCCTCATGGCTGGAGAATAAATCCATGGCCGGCGGCATTCGCGAACATCACGGCGACGAATTGCAGGAAAACCACGAAATCAACGTGACGCCCTTTATCGACGTCATGCTGGTTCTCCTGATCATCTTCATGGTCGCCGCACCGCTTTCCACGGTCGACGTCAATGTCGACCTGCCTGCATCGAGTGCAAAGCCCGCACAGCGGCCGGAAGAGCCCCTCTACCTGACCGTCCAGTCGGATCTGACGCTCAATCTCGGCAATGATCCGGTCGCCCGCGAGCAACTGGCGGCCAAGCTCGACACGATTACCAGCGGCAACAAGGATACGCGCATCTTCCTGCGCGCCGACAAGGCCGTCGATTACGGGCAGTTCATGGAAGTGATGAACCTCCTGCGCAATTCGG
The DNA here is from genome assembly GCA_002500765.1 of Neorhizobium sp. UBA7851. GTDB lineage: Bacteria > Pseudomonadota > Alphaproteobacteria > Rhizobiales > Rhizobiaceae > Neorhizobium. The sequence continues at coordinate 4,816 of DLSX01000053.1, read as the reverse complement.
GCTATCTCAAGATTGCTTTGGTTGGGCTGGAGGTTCTGCCTGGCGCCGCTCCTGCCGCGGCACAGCCGGGCGATGCCGATCAGCCCGCAGCACCGGCCGCGTCAGCACCCACCGGAGCAGCGTCCGGAGTATCACCATGAACCCTGCCGCCCCCTATCGCGGCCGTGTGCAGAAGATCGGCGAAATCTCGCTGTGGACCGGCGCCAGCGTTCTGGTGCTGAGTGCGCATATCGCAGCTGCTGCCCTGCTGATGCAGGAAGAACCGATCGTCGACGCCGACAGCGCACCGCCGGCTGCAATCATGATCGAGCTTGCACCGGAACCGGAGGCCGTGAACACGGAGGAGGAACAGATTTCTCCCGACACGACCGATGCCGAGAAGGTGGAGAGCGAGCAGGTCAAGCCTGTCGAAGAGGTCCAGCAGGAGCCCGAGCCTATTCCGGATCCGGTCGAGCCGCCGCCTGAAGAAGTGGTCGAGGAAGAACCCGCGCCGCCAGAGCCGGAAATCGCCGAGCCCCTGCCCGAACCTCCACCGGAGCCGATCGAAGAACCCGATCCGCTTGAGCAGCAAATGACTGCGGCTCTGGAAAATGTCGAGGTCCCGCTGCCGGTCGTGCGCCCACCGCCGCCGCCGCCGGAAGTCGCGGAAAAACCGGAACCCAAAAAAGAGCCGAAGAAGGTGGAACGCCGCAAGCCGCAGCAGCAGCAAGCTCAAAAGGAGCTGGCTCAGGCGAAGGCGCAGGTCCAGCAATCCAACCGGAATGCTGCCAGCCAGTCGTCGACCGGTTCCGTTTCGACATCCTCGGTCTCGCCGGCTCGCTGGATGACGCGCGTCAGAGCCAAGATCGCCCGCAATGCCCGTCGCTGCCCGGTTCGTGACAAGGGTGTAGTGACCGTCAGCTTCAGCTTCGACAATGGCGGCAATATCGGCCGAGTATCGGTTGCCCGCTCGTCCGGCAATGCGCAGATCGACGATTATGTGACTTCGGCCATTCGCAAGGCCTCGCCAATTCCGGCACCGCCTGCAGGTGTTGCCAGTTCACTCACCCAGTCGGTAGAGTGCGAGTGATCACCTAGAAGGATTCGGCCCGAAAATTCCGCCTGGAGGCGAAGGCCGGATCGTTCTGGCCTCTCGCCTCAACACTGAATTTCCGGACCCCCTCCCCATGCATATGACTTTGACCGAAGCCGAAGCGCTGGTTCGCAGCATCTTCGAAGATAACGGCGTCTCGTCCCCAACCGCCATTTCCGTCGCCCGCGCGCTTGTCCAGTCGGAAGCCGCCGGCCAATCAGGCCACGGCCTGCGTCGCGTGCCCGCCTATGTGAAGCAGGTTCGAACCGGCAAGGTGGACGGCTCCGCTGCGCCACGGTCCTCGCGCACGCGTCCCGCGGTTCTTTCGATCGATGCCGCGCATGGCTTTGCCTATCCCGCTCTCGATCTCGCTGTCGCCGAGCTTCCCGACATCGTGCGGGAACAGGGGATCGCCTTTGCCGCGATCGGGCGTTCGCATCATGCCGGCGTAATGGCGCTGACCGTGGAGCGCTTTGCCGAACAGGGGCTGATCGCCATGATGTTCGCCAACGCACCGGCGGCCATGGCGCCCTGGGGCGGCAAGAGCCCGCTCTTCGGTACCAACCCGATCGCGTTCGCAGTTCCTGTCGCCAATACAGATCCGCTGGTCATCGATCTGGCGCTGTCAAAAGTCGCGCGCGGCAAGGTCATGGAGGCTCACCAGAAGGGGAAGAGCATTCCTGATGACTGGGCCTTCGATATTGACGGCAATCCCACCACTGATGCCGCTGCGGCGCTGAAAGGCACCATGGCGCCCTCTGGAGGTGCAAAGGGAGCCGCACTGGCGCTGATGGTGGAAGTGCTTTCCGCGGGTCTTGCAGGCGCAAACTTCTCCTACGAGGCAACGTCGCTTTTCGACGAAAATGGCCCGCCACCGGAACTCGGTCACTCGATCATCGCAATCGATCCGGACGCAGCCAATGGCGGTGGCGCTGCCATGCGCATGGCAGCGCTTGCCGAAGAAATGACGAAACAGGATGGCGTGCGGCTTCCCGGCCGCAAGGGAAAAGGCCTGCGGGCCGAAGCTCTGGCGAATGGATTAGAGATCGAAGAGGACGTGCTCAAGGCGATCGACGCCTTGCGCTGATTGCGACGTGAATATTGCGGCGCCCATCACGAGCCTTTGCATGACAAGGCTTGGGGCGCCGAAAGCTCCGTCGAATCGGCAGCAGTTATCACCTGATCGCGAAATGATCCCGGCGCAACACTTCAATCGGTTGTGGGAAAACAACCTCCAGAAAAGCGAAAAGCCTGGCGCGGGAGGAGGATGCGCCAGGCTTTAAACTTGATCGACAACTGGGAGGAGGAGGATGTTGCCGATCCGTATCGAACGACACTGGGAGGAGGAGTGCGTCGTTCGATGACCGATATATATGCCAACACTGGTATGCTCGCCAAGCCGTTTGGGCGCATTGCAGCAATGCAATAGGTGCAATGCTGAGCATTTGCCCATAGTGGCAATATGATGTCGGGCATCATCGCTATATCGCTATGGGCAAAGCTGGATTATAGGCAATATCGATTCAAATGCTTGGAAAGGCGCGATTATGGCTGAAATTCGCTACCACGAGGGAGATCTTCCGCCGGCAGCAGCAGCCCGTTACACGGGCGCGATCGCGATAGACACCGAAACGCTCGGCCTCATTCCTCGACGTGATCGCCTATGTGTTGTGCAATTATCGCCGGGCGATGGCACAGCCGACGTTATCCGCATCGCTGCCGGGCAGACACAGGCGCCGAATCTCGTCGCATTGCTGGCCGATTCGTCCCGCCAGAAGATATTCCACTACGGCCGATTCGATATTGCCGTGCTTTTCCATACGTTTGGAGTGATGGCCACGCCGGTTTTCTGCACCAAGATCGCTTCGCGGCTGACCCGAACCTATACCGATCGCCATGGACTGAAGGACAATCTGAGAGAGCTGGTCGAGGTCGATATCTCCAAGGCCCAGCAACAGACCGACTGGGCGGCAGAGACGCTGTCCCAGGCACAGCTCGAATATGCGGCTTCAGACGTGCTTTATCTGCATGCCTTGCGCGATAAGCTGACCATGCGGCTTATCCGCGACGGACGAACGGAACTCGCCGCTGCCTGCTTCGAATTTCTGCCGAGCCGCGCAAAGCTTGATCTGCTCGGATGGGAAGAGACGGATATCTTCGCGCATAGCTGAGCCGCTCAAAAGCTGCTCACCGCTCCCGCCACGGTCGTCCGCAGTGATCATGCGTCCGCATCGGCGCCAATTAGCCGATCATTAACCATTCTTGTTTAACGTCTATCAATCGGCATCATCCCGCCATGAGGCGTTGCGGCCACAGCCGCACCATTCCCGAACCCCGGCCGAACCTGTCCCACCGTCGCAGATAACAGATGGAGCATGCGATGCTGCCACCCGTTCGTGCCGCGTTGAGTTCGACTGCAGATTACCAGAGCCAGGCGCAGGCAGCGGCCACCCCTGCGCGCGTCGCCGTATCGCCGAATGCCTCGCGATCGCAGACGGCAAGTGACGCTCTCCCTTCAGGCGCGCGCCTCGATGCCGCCTCGCTGTCTGCGCAGCTCAAGCTGGCGCAGGGTTCCTCAATCCTTGCCGAGACGATCGGCAAACTGCTGAAGACACCACGCCGGGAAAACGAGACGCTGATCGACTACACGACCCGCCTGTTCGAGGCCGTGCGGGCCTTGAAGCCGCAGGAAGTCGCGAATGTGGAGCGGCTCCTCAACCAGATCGTCAAGGGCATTTCCCTGCGGTTGATGGCGGAAATCCTGAAAGAGCCCGTAGGCCCGATGGCTGCCCGCCTTGCCGCCCATATAGAGGTCGCGAATATCGCCCAACGCGATCTCGCCGCAAAGACCGTCGTCAGCTTCTATCGGCAGAATGGCAGCGCGGATGCGCCCCTCAACGGCAATATGCCACGCATGCCGCAAGGCACCGGCCCGGCATCTGCGAACCAGGCCGCCCAGGCAACAGCCGACTCAAGCGATGATCAGGTTGCCTCTCCCCGCCAATTGCCAATGACCGGCGTCCCAGTTAAGGCAACGGAGGGTCAAAGTCAGCGTCCCGCTCCTTCTCCGGCCTATTCCGCATCCACGCAGCCCGCGGTCAAGCCGGACCAACCGCCACAAATCGTGAAACCGGCGGGTGAGCAGGCCTATGCGTCACTTTCGCAGGCGGCACCAGGCAGACCGGTGACCATACCAGGTGACCCGGCCAGAACTGCCGGGCAGGCAATCTCGCCGCCTATCATGCCAGATGGTCCGGAACCAATCGTCACGCGGCACGAGTTCAATCCCGGCAAGCCCGGCACAGCTGTGACCGGCAATCCGGGCCAGGCTGCAGCAGGCCAGATCGCTCAAACGGTACCCGCAGCAGAGCCGGAGGAGATGCAGGCTCTGGCACGCACGGCGGTGGCTATGTTCAAGCTGGATATGCCGGTTCCTGCACGGCTCTGGTCGGCGCTTTCGGACCAGACGCTTCTGAAGCTGGCGAATTGGCTGGCAACCGCCCTTTCCGAACTCGACTTGCCGGAAAGCGCGCAGCTTCCGGCTTCGGCGGCTGCCCCGCAGACGGCAGCGGCCGACAAGCTTGTCGATCAGCAACGCGCCACCGTCAGCCAGAATTCACCGGCCTCATCTCAAGGCGGCCCGGCAACAACCCCCTCGCAGGCAGCCAATGCTGGCACAGCGGATGCCGCCCGTCTCGCCGTGGCGACGCCCAAGCAGGAGACTGCGGAACAGCACATGGCCGC
>DLSX01000027.1:11605-11861 GCA_002500765.1 Neorhizobium sp. UBA7851 | reverse complement strand
GTCACAACGATTACGGCCACGGCGGCAACAGTTACGGCGGCCACGGCGGCAGCAGCTTTGGCGGGCATGGCGGCGGCAGTCACGGCGGGCGCCGCCAGGGCACGTTCCTGAGCCGGCTGTTCGATTGACGCAAGCCGGATCGCGGATATCTGATTGACGAATGCAGGGCAGGCGATGGAGAGGCTGACAGGCCTTCCGTGTCTGCCCGGTTTCGTCGTCATCCGCACGGTGGTCCGCACCGACAGAATTCAGAGAA
>DLSX01000027.1:0-11498 GCA_002500765.1 Neorhizobium sp. UBA7851 | reverse complement strand
CCGGCACAAGTCCAGACTTTACATCGCGCTCGGCCTGACCACCAGTTTCATGGTCGCTGAAGTCGTCGGCGGCTTGTGGACGGGCAGTCTTGCCCTCTTGGCCGACGCCGCGCACATGCTGACCGACGCCGGCGGGCTTGCCCTGGCGCTGATCGCGATCCGTTTCGCCGAACGTCCGGCCACGCCGCGCAACACCTTTGGTTATGTGCGGATGGAAGTGCTTTCGGCGCTGACCAATGCCGTCGTCCTTCTTCTGCTGACGGTTTACATTCTGTACGAGGCCTATCAGCGTTTCCAGGCGCCGCCGGAGATCATCGGTGGTCCCATGCTGGCCGTTGCGGTGGCGGGTCTGATCATCAACCTGATCAGCATGCGGCTGCTGGCGGGCGGTTCCAAGGAGAGTCTCAACCTCAAGGGCGCCTATTTCGAGGTTCTCGCCGACATGCTGGGCTCGCTCGGCGTCATCATCGCGGCGATCGTGGTGCTGCTCACCGGCTGGAACATCATGGACCCCATCGTCGGTGCCGGCATCGGCCTGTTCATCGTCCCGCGCACCTGGATTTTGATGCGTCAGGCGGTGCATATCCTGATGGAGGGCACACCGCCTGAAATCGACATGTCCCTGCTGGAAAAACAGCTGCTTGCCGTCGACGGTGTGGTGGCGGTGCATGACCTGCATGTGTGGACGCTGACGTCCGGCGTCGACTCGATGAGCTGCCATCTGGTGGTGCGCGACATGCAGCGCGGCCGCGAGGCGCTGATCGAGGCGCGTGAGGCAATGAAGCAGAACTTCGGCCTGACCCATGTGACGATCCAGGTCGAGGACGATGCTCTCAGGCAGGCCGAAGGCGAAACGCGTTTCTGACGCGACACCATTTTAACAGGAGACCTCAGTGAGCAGGAAAGATCCTTTCGGGGATGGCCGTTGGCCTCCCATCAACACGAACCGGGGCGATCAGCGGGCGGCGCAAGGCGCTCGCCAGCGGCGCGGAACGGTGTCGTTCAGCGTGACCGTGATCCTGTTCGTGGTCTGGTCGGGCCTGATCTATCTGGGTTATGGCCTTGCCGACGTCGTGCTGGCCTGGCTGGCCAGCAGCGGCGACAGCCTGATCCAGACCGGCAAGGATGCCGGTGCCGTTCTGGGCGTGGGCAAGGAGGCCGGAGCACTGGCTGAAAATCTCAACGCGTCCGGCCTCTGGCAGCAACTGATCGGCCTGTTGCGGATGGCGCTCGCACCGCTCGTCTTCGTCCTCTGGGCCATCGGCGCGATCCTCATTCTGGTCCTGCCGCGCATTCTCGGACGGCTGATCGGCATGCTGACATCGATGCGGGGGCGCTGATCCTCTCCGGCATCGGCCCGCATGCCGGGCGCGATGTTCGGCGTTAACGCCGAGGTCCGGCGGCGCTGGCCACGATCGCCGCCGCCAGCGCCTGCATATCCTCTGCTCGCCCGCTGGATTTTCGCCAGATCAGCCCGATCTCGCGCGCCGGTGCGGGATCGGCAAACGGCACGATCTTCAGATTGTTGCGCGCCGTCTCCGATGAAATCGCCATCTCGGGGATCAGCGTCATTCCCATGTCGTGCGACACCATCTGCAACAGCGTCGCCATCGAGGTTGCACCGAAATTGACGAGACTTCGCTTGCCGGCAGCGCTGCAGACGGCAAGCGCCTGGTCGCGCAGGCAATGTCCTTCTTCCAGCAGCAGCAGCCTGTCCGCATCCACTTGGTTTTCGCTCAGCGGAGAGGTCAGCACGTCGCTGTCGTTTTTCGCCATGGCCATGAAGAACCGGTCGGCGAACAGGGCTTTGGTCTCGACATTCTCCGCTTCCACCGGCAGGGCCGCGATTACCGTATCGAGCCGCCCGTCGGAAAGCTCGGCCAGCAGCCGTGCTGTCACGGCTTCCTTCAGCTCGATCTCGATCTCCGGATAGGTTTGGCGAAGATGGGGGATCAGTTTCGGCACAAGATAGGGCGCGACCGTGGGGATGATGCCGATACGGATCGGCCCGGCCAGCACGCCGCTCCGGCGCCGTGCCGTCTCCTCCAACTCGTCGACAGCGCCGAGTATGACGCGGATGCGCGACAGCACGGCCTCACCCTTGGCGGTCAGAAGCACACCGGCACGGTTACGCTCCACCAGCTGCGCTCCAAGATGATCTTCCATTTCCATGATCTGGGTGGAAAGCGCCGGCTGGCTGACATGCACCATCGCCGCCGCGCGGCCGAAATGCCGTGTATTGGCCAGCGCCTCGAAATAGCGCATCTGGCGGAGGGTAAGCATGATAAGAATTTCCAATGATAAAAAAGGATGGTCGCCATCGAAAATTATGGGATATTGTGCTCACGTTCAATCGCAGAGTGTCGCTCGGTGCGGCTCACCGGTCATCATTGTTATCTTTTCGACTTGGTTCCTTTTGCCTTTCATGCCGAATGGCCGCGATTTCGAGAACATTGTCGCGCAAGCGCGTGGTGAGAATGAGAGGTCGCATCACCACTCGCCGTGTGCCCGGAAGTGGCCCACGCTCGGTCATGTTCGGGAAGCCTCCAAGCTTATCTTTCAGACCTTCGAGGCGGAGTAAGATGTCCCGGGCAGCCTGAGGGTTCTCTTCTGCAAGCGCGGCTATGTAAGTGAGAAGCCATCGTTCGGCCCTGATCGAAAGTCGGACCGGACGTTTTGCCATCTTATCCTGCGCGCCTTGCCTTGCGGGCTTCGGCGCGGTCGACCATTGCAGCCGCCTTTTTCAAAACCTCATCAAGGTCGCTGGTTTGCTCTTGGTCGAGTTCCGCAACACCGGCTGCATCCTCAAACAGGTCAGCGCCTTCTTCCGTGAGATAGATTTCAAGCGCATGCTGCATGATCCAGCTGCGATCCTTTTGAGCCAAAGCTGCTGCTGCATCGATCTGCTCGATCAAACCGGATGGCAAGGACAGGGAAATGTCAGATTTATCTTCGGTCACAAAACTCTCCCGGATAGCCTGGAAAGCCTGCGCTTCGTTCGGGCGAAAGTCAACGCAACCCTCTCACCACCCCGTCATCGCCTGGCCTGTGCGTCCCCGTGCCTGGCGGGCAAAATTCTTCACCTCGCCGTCCAGATCGTCCGGCAGAACCGCCGGTGAAATATTGTCGAGGCAGGCGGTGATATGGTCGGTGATCGCGTTCATCAGCGAAGGTGAAAGACCCGGCCGTTTCATGATGCCGATCTGCACCGGCGGCAGCGGCGGGAAACCGTCTGCGGCCGTCAGCACCTTCATCCCCGGACGAAGCGCCGATTCCGGCAGGACCGACACGGCCATGCCGGCAAGAATGGCGGCGGCGATGACGGTCGATGACCAGCTGGTGAACAGCACCTGATATTCGCGCCCGTCCGCATCGAGCGCCGAGCAGGCGAGCTGCCGCCACAGACAGTCACGCCGTCCGACCGCAAGCGGCACCGGCGCATCGTCCTTGAGCGGATGGTTGGCGGAAGCCACCCAGCAGAGCGGTTCGGTGCGCACCACGTCGGAAATCCGCTGTCGCGGGTTGTGGGTCACCAGCGCGATATCAAGCTCCCCACGCGCCATCTTCTCGCCCAGGCTGACGGAAGGCTCGCAGACGATATAAAGCTCGACATTCGGATGCGTCTTGGCAAACCGGCCGATGATTTCGGGCATGTAGCGGTCGGCATAATCGTCCGGCGTGCCGATCCGGATCGTGCCTTCCAGCCGGTTGTCGTCGAAGGCGGCGATCGCCTCGTTGTTAAGCCGGATGATGCGGCGGGCATAGTTCATCAGTTTCTCGCCCTCGGCGGTCAGCCTGTTGCCGCGCCCGTCCTTGGCGAAAAGCTGCTTGCCGATCCGCTCTTCAAGCCGGCGCATCTGCATCGAGACGGCCGACTGCGTCTTGAAAACCCGGTCGGCGGCCTTGGTAAAGCTGCCGGTATCGATGATGGCGATGAAAGTATGCAGCTGGTCTATGTCGAGCGGTGCGGACATCGGAGCAATCCATCAGTGAACTTGATAATCATCATTAGAAACATTCGTTGGACTGATCAATACGATTAACCGATAACACCTGCAATTCTCGAACAGAGGCGCTGCCGCAAACAGCGCAAATGTCTCACCGGCAATCTGATCGCAGCAGCGATCGGAGCGCCTCGACCGTGCCCGATGAAAGGATACCCCGATGAGCACGACCGAATGCGGAACCGATTTGAAGCTCGCAAAGGCTCAGGCCCCGGTCCTGGCTGGTTTGGCCCGCGACGGCGTGGTCCAGGCCGCCGTGTTTCCGCGCATCAAATCCGCATGGCGTGCCATCCGCAACCGCATCGCGGCCTATCCGCTTTCTGAACTGGATGATCATATGCTCGACGATATCGGACTGAGTCGCCGTGATGTCGTCATCGCACTTGATCGTTCCGGCGCACTGGATGATCCGTCTCTGCTTCTGGCAAGAGCCGCTCGCGAGCGCGCCCGCACGCGGTTTGCCCGGCCGCCAGCTCGCTGACCGCGTGCATCAATTCGCAAAGTCGACGATTTTCCCCGCAGGGTGAGCCAATAGCCCTGCCTCTTGCCCGGCCGGACATCCGCGCCGGGCTTTTTTGTTTTGAGCGGGCAAAAGAAAGCCCGCCGTAGCGGGCTTTCAAATCAATACTGGTATTCTTCAAACACCGGCTCGACCGAACCATTCCAGCGGCCGTTGAAAAGCCCCAGCAGATCGTCGGCAAGCGTCGCTTTCTTGGCCAGCACTTCTTCGAGCGGCTGCAGGAAGACGCTCTCATCCTGTCCGTCGCCATTGAGCCGCGCCCGCGACTTCAGGCCCGCCGTCGAAATCCTGACCGCATCACGCGCCACGTCCAGAACCGGCCGACCCTTGATTGTCGCCGCAAGACCCTGGCTCGGCACGGCATCGCGCATGGCGGTGACGTCCTCGAACGTCCAGTCGGCCGTCAGCGCCTCGGCATCGGCAAGTGCCGCATCGTCATAGAGCAGGCCGACCCAGAAGGCCGGCAGGGCGCAGATCCGGCGCCACGGGCCGCCGTCTGCGCCGCGCATTTCGAGGAAGCGCTTCAAGCGAACATCGGGGAAGAGTGTCGAAAGATGGTTCGTCCAGTCGCCCATGTTCGGCTGCCAGTCGGCCACTTCACCCTTCAGCGCGCCGGCCATGAACTGGCGGAACGTGACATGGGTGCAGTCGTGATACTTGCCGTCGCGAACGATGAAATACATCGGCACGTCGAGCGCCCATTCCACATAGTGTTCGAAGCCGAAATCCGGATTGAACACGAAGGGCAGGGTGCCGGAGCGCCGATTGTCCGTATCGCGCCAGATATCGCCGCGCCAGGAGGCGAGGCCGTTCGGCTTGCCCTCGGTAAACGGCGAGGAGGCGAAAAGCGCGGTCGCGATCGACTGCAGCTTCATCGACACCCGCATCTTGGCGGCCATGTCGGCTTCGGAGGAAAAGTCGAGGTTCACCTGGATCGTGCAGGTGCGATACATCATGTCGAGGCCGTGGCTGCCGACCTTCGGCATGTAACGGGTCATGATGTCGTAACGGGATTTCGGCATGCGCGGCGTCTCGGCGAGCGACCACTTGGGGCTGCCGCCCAGCCCGAGGAAACGAATGCCCATCGGCTCGGCGATCTCTTTCACCAGTGCCAGATGCTTGTTCGATTCTTTGCAGGTCTCGTGGATCGTTTCCAGCGGCGCGCCGGAAAGCTCGAACTGCCCGCCCGGCTCGATCGAGATCGCGCCCATGCCGGACTGTTCGCCAAGCCCGATAATGTTGGCGCCGTCCATGATCGGCTCCCAGCCGAGCCTTTCCTGCATGCCCTTCAGAAGCGCGGAAATGCTGGCGTCGCCGAAATAGGGAACCGGGCGGTTATCCTTGGCGAAGAACACGAATTTCTCGTGTTCGGTGCCGATACGGAATTTATCCTTGGGGCGCGAGCCCTGCGCCAGATAGGCGGAAAGCTCAGATACCGAGGAAAGTGGTGTCTGGTCGGTCGTGTCACGCGCCATGAAAATACCTTGGTCGGAATGTCTGATTGATAAGCCAGACTGATTATCGTCCGGCTGATTGGACCGGATTCATCTGCGGTGCAAGCGAATTTGTTTCAAGATCGCTTCAGAAAAACAGCACCATCTGTTGCGCTTTGGCAAGTCTGTGATGGCCGTCCTTTACTTCCAGTCCCCGATCGCAGCCTGTATCACCGCCAACGCCGCCACGGCCGCCGTGTCTGCCCTCAATATCCGTGGTCCGAGCGGGATCGCCGTCACGAAGGGCAGCGAGCGCAAAAGGCCGCGCTCCTCTTCCGAAAAACCGCCCTCCGGACCGACCAGAAGCGCGAGCTTTTTCTCGGTCACTCTGGCAAGGATCGGCAGCGGGTTCTGGCCCTCGTCACCTTCATCACAGAAGATGATCCGCCGCTCCGCCGGCCAGCGCTCCAGGATATCGGCGAGCTTTCGCGGTTCCGATACGTCAGGGATAGACAGGACGCCACATTGTTCCGCGGCCTCGGTGACATTGGCTTTCAGCCGGTCGAGATTGGTGATCTTGCCCTGTACATGCTGTGTCATCACCGGCAGGATCGTGCCCGCGCCCATCTCGACGGCCTTCTGCACCAGATAATCCAGCCGCCCGACCTTCAGCGGTGCAAACAGGTAATGCAGATCGGATGCCTCCGGCTGCGGCCTTGTCTGCTCGATCGGTAAAAGCACGATCTTCTTGCGGCTGGGAAAGGTGATCTCCGCCAGCCATTCGCCATCGCGCCCGTTGAACACAAGCACATGTGCGCCGGCCTCAAGTCTGAGCACATTGGCGAGATAGTTGAACTGCTCGCTCGATATCTCATGCCGGGTTTCGGCAGAAAGAGGAGTATCGACGAAAAGCCGCTGAAGGCGAAAATTGGCGCGCATGATCTTCTCTTACAAAAACAGCGCGAACATAACCGTCGCGATGATCGCCGCAAGACCTGCAGCAGCCGGAAGCGTGATAATCCAGGCAGCAAGTATGCTCAGGACATGCGAGCGGCGCACCAGGTAGCGCCGTTTCATCTCGTCGTCATTGCGCTCGCCGGCCTCGCGTTCCCCCGGCTCCGCCTGGATATCTTTGCCGGACCGTACCCGCATATATTCATAACGCCGCCTGGAGTTGCGCGTGTACCATTCGCGGAAAAGCCCGACGCCGAACACAGCGCCGACGGCGATATGGGTGGAGGAGACCGGCAGTCCGATCCAGGATGCGACGAGCACGGTCATTCCCGTCGACAGCGAAACGCAATAGGCGCGCATCGGATTGAGCTTGGTAATCTCGGCACCGACCAGACGGACCAGTTTCGGCCCGTAAAGCAGAAGGCCGAGCGAGATGCCGAGCCCGCCGATCACCAGTTCCCAGAGCGGCACGTCGGGAATGCGAACGGCAGCGCTGGCCGCCATGTCCTGCGTTGCAGCCACGATCGCCGCCAGCGGCCCGATGGCGTTCGACACATCGTTTGCCCCATGGGCGAAAGACATCAATGCGGCCGAAAGGATGAGGGGAATACGGAAAAGCTTCCTGAGCGACTGATTGCGGTTTTCCAGTCCTTGCGCCTGTCGCCCAATGATCGGGATCAGCGCCCACCAGGCAAACAATCCGGCCACGACGGCAACAAGGCTTGCAAGATAGGGTGACGGTGCGCGCAACTGGTTGCCCCCGATGAGGGTCAAATAACCTGCAAACACACCGGTCATGATGCCGATAAGTGCCGGAACCCAACGTTTTGCCGCAGCCACCTTGTCTTCGCGATAGATGATGGTTTCCTTCAGAAGGAACAGGAAGGCCGCCGCAATGACCGCGCCAAGCACCGGCGAGACGACCCAGCTGGCGGTAATTCCCGCGACCAGTCCCCAGTTGATGGCACTGAAGCCCGCAGCCGCAATGCCGGCGCCCATCACCGCGCCGACGATCGAGTGCGTCGTCGAAATCGGCGCATTCGCCCAGGTCGCGATATTGATGAGAAGCGCCGCGGCAAGCAGCGCTGCCATCATCGCCCAGATCAAAATGCTTGGGCTGGAAATCAACGCCCCGTTGGTAATGCCGCTTGCGATCGTCGAGGCGACATTGCCGCCGGCGAGCACCGCGCCCGCCACCTCGAAAACGGCAGCCAGAGCAAGCCCGAAGCCCATCGTCATGGCGCGGGCTCCGACGGCGGCGCCGATATTGTTGGTAACGTCGTTGGCGCCGATATTCATCGCCATGTAACCGGCAAGCGCCGCAGCCGCCAGCACGATCACGGAGGCGGACGTGCCGGTAACATAGGTCGAGGCGAAGATGGCGGCGAGGATGATGAAGAGCAGGGCTACGCCCGGGCCGGCAAGCCCGCGCGCCGTATGCCGCGCGGCGTCTTCCACCGAGGACAGTTTCTCCAGATCCTTGTCGAGCGTCGGCTTTGCCAGACGCGGCTTCTGTTGGGCCATGCTTCGTTTATCGGTAGGTAGGGAGCGGCGCCTGGGGTGAACCCTGCTCCGGTTTCTTCCGAAGCTTTTTAGCGCCTGCTTTTGAAGAGATTATGATGTCAGGCTCGGCAGCCTGCTCAGCCTGCGGCGTTCATGGCGAGATTGGTCGCCGCCACATCCTGAACCGGTTTGCGCATCTTCTCGGCAAATTGCAGCATCAGGATTTTCAGTTCCGGCTCGTTGACCCGGTTGGCGGCTTCTTCGGCAGAAACCCACTCGATCCGTCGCACGCCCTTTTCCTTGAAGTCCTTGCAGCTGCCTTCGACCTTCAGGAGATGAACCTGCACGCGCACCGGCACCTTGATGCCGTTATCGAGGCCCTTGCGATAGTGGTAGAACCCGAACGGAAGCTTCTCCGCCTTGCCCTTGACGCCGACTTCCTCGAGAGCTTCCTGCTCGGCCACCTGATGGGCCTTCTTGTTTTCCATCGGCCAGCCCTTGGGGATCACCCAGCGGCCGGTATCGCGGCTGGTTGCAACCAGAACCTCGAATTCGCCGCGCTTTCCGGCGCGATAGCAGATCGCAGCATATTGCTGGCGCGGGGGGCGCTGCACCATGAGACGAAGATTGCTGGCGATACGGTTCATCAGGCCCAATTTGGAAAACACCTCCGAGAGTTTAATTTTACTAATATAATGATTGCATCGAGTTTAACGAGGCGTCGGGATCGAATTTGATCGTGAATCACCCGTTAAAAACCGTTGCTCGGCTAAATATAAAGGGTTGCGGAAAGCGACACGTCAACAGGTTATTGCACAGCTGTTCAAAATTCCTTTGGATGTTGCGCAAATGTGATCGTTGCTGGCCTCGATGCGACATTCTTCAAGAATGAGTTGAAGCCTCCCGGCGTCATGAATAGGTTGCAGTAAAGTCATGCGAGGGAGGAAAGCATGCCCGAGGCGATCCGGTTTCTGCCACCGCGACAAGATGTCCTGTCCCGTCGGGAAACCATAATCGGCGACCTGCGCGACCTTCTGCCGGCCGATTGCGTCATCCATGAGGCGCGGGAGCTGGTTCCTTTCGAAACCGACGCCTTTATCAGCTATCGCCGCCTGCCGCTCGCGGTCGTTTTGCCGCGCACCACGTCCCAGGTGGCGGCGGTGATGAAATACTGCCATCGCTACAATATTCCCGTCGTGCCGCGCGGCGCCGGCACATCCCTGTCCGGCGGCGCCATCCCGCAGGAGGATGCGGTCGTGCTTGGCCTGTCGCGCCTGTCCAGGATCATCGAGATCGACTACGCCAATCGAACCGCGACGGTACAGGCAGGCGTCACCAATCTGAGCATTTCGGAAGCCGTGGCGGTGGACGGTTTCTTCTATGCCCCCGATCCCAGTTCCCAGCTTGCCTGCACCATCGGCGGCAATATCGGCATGAATTCCGGCGGCGCCCACTGTCTGAAATACGGGGTCACCACCAATAACCTTCTCGGCGTCAAGCTGGTTCTGGTCGATGGCCAGGTGATCGAGCTTGGCGGCAAGCATCTGGATGCCGCAGGGTATGACCTGCTCGGCCTCGTCTGCGGCTCGGAAGGCCAGCTGGGCATTGTTACCGAGGCGACGGTTCGCCTGATCGCCCGGCCGGAGGGCGCCCGGCCGGTTCTGTTCGGTTTTGCCACGTCCGAGGAAGCCGGCGCCTGCGTCGCCGATATCATCGCCGCCGGCATCATTCCGGTCGCCATCGAATTCATGGACAAGCCGGCGATCGAGATCTGCGAGGCCTTTGCCAAGGCCGGTTATCCGCTCGATGTCGGCGCGCTTCTGATCGTCGAGGTCGAGGGTTCGGAAGCGGAAATGGACGCAACGCTTGCCAGCATCGTGGACATCGCCCGCCGCCATCAGGTGATGACCGTGCGCGAATGCCAGTCGGCAACCGAGGCGGCGCTGATCTGGAAGGGTCGCAAATCCGCCTTCGGCGCCACCGGCCGCATCGCCGATTATATCTGCATGGATGGCACCGTGCCTTTGAGCAAGCTCTCCTACGTGCTGAAGAAGACGTCCGAGATCATCGACCGCTTCGGCCTGCGCGTCGCCAATGTCTTCCATGCCGGTGACGGCAACATGCATCCGCTGATCCTCTTTGACGCCAACGATCCCGAGGAGGCGATGAAAGCGGAAGAGGCCGGCAACGAAATCCTGAAACTCTGCGTCGACGCCGGCGGCTGCCTGACCGGCGAACACGGCGTCGGCATCGAGAAACGCGACCTGATGCTGCATCAGTATACGCAGGCCGAACTCGCCCAGCAGATGGCGGTCCGCTCGGCTTTCGATGAAGGCTGGATATTGAACCCGTCAAAGGTGTTTCCGCTGGAGGGGAGGGGATGATGGGAGCTGTTTCTTCTCATTTTTTCCGATCGCGCCGTCGGCGCGTGCGGCCTGCCCCTCATCCGCCTGCCGGCACCTTCTCCCTGCAGGCGGGGCGAAGGACCCGTGTTGCAAGCTTTCCGTCCTTCTCAAGCGCCGAGCGTGGCACGTCCCCTCGCCCCGTTTACGGGGAGAGGGTTAGGGTGAGGNNNCCCGCCTGCCGAGACCATCAGTTCCCGCGGCCTCTCCGGCATCGTCGATTACGACCCGGCGGAAATGGTGATGACGGTCAGATCCGGCACGCCGGTTTGTGACGTGGAGGCGGCCCTTGCCGAAAACCGTCAGATGATGGCTTTTGAGCCCATGGATCATCGCGGCATTCTGGGCACTCACGGGGCTGCTTCACGCGAACCGACAATCGGTGGCGTGTTTGCCGCCAACATTTCAGGCCCCCGACGCCTCACCGCAGGGGCTGCGCGCGACAGCCTGCTCGGCATCCGTTTCGTCAACGGCCGCGGCGAAATCATCCGCGCCGGCGGCCGGGTGATGAAGAACGTCACCGGCCTCGATCTGGTGAAACTGCTGGCCGGCTCGCACGGCACGCTCGGTTTCCTCACCGAAGTCACGTTTCGCGTGCTTCCGGTTCCGCCCGCGGCACAGACCGTCGTCATCTCTGGCCTCGACGACGAAATGGCGGCAAAGGCGATGGCATCGGCGATCG
>DLSX01000069.1 GCA_002500765.1 Neorhizobium sp. UBA7851 | reverse complement strand
CGGTGCGCCGGCATCCAGCATTTCCAGCAGGCGGAAGAGCGCGGTCGGCGCATTGCCGATCGCCACGACCGCGCCCTCCAGCTCGTCCCACAGGTCGAGGGCGGCGGCGGAGCGGGTGTTTCCGATTGTTTTTGCCAGCTCCACGGTGCGGCTGTCGCGCAGGGTGCAGATCACCTGGTTTTCTGCCGGCAGTCTCGCGCGGGTCACGCCATGCGCCACCATTTCTGCGTCGCAATAGATCGGCTTTCCGGCTCGAAGGGCACCACGGGCGGCCTCGACGAAATCGCTCGAGAAGCGGAAATGCTCTGCCGCCTCGACCAGGCCGCAGGCATGGATCATGCGCACGGCGATATCGGCCTGTTCCTCGGTGAAGGCGGAAAGATCGGCTTCGGCGCGAATGATCGCGAATGACTTTTCGTAGATCGCATCGCCTTCGCGGATATAGTCGTATTGGGTCATGGTCGTCCTGTGGCTGCCGCTGCCAGCCGGTCGGAACCGATCCGGGCAAGGCAGGCGGCTGAGTTTTCGCCTGGCCGTCTTTCCGATCTGACGAGATCGGCGAGGCGACGAAGCGTGGCGTTGGTATCGGCAAAGCTTGAGAAAGCAAAGGGTTGGTCTGCGGCTTTTCCCTCAGCGATCAAAGAAACGCGATCCGCGGTGCCGCAAAGCGCGAGCGCTGCCGGTTGCGGATGGGCACAGCCTTTCGGGCAGCCGGTCACATGCAGCTTGAACGACCCGTCGAGCAGGTCAGCGCATTCGGCGGAAGCTTTTGCGGCAATTTCATGGGTGGCGATCCTCGCCGAATGGCAGGCCGGGCTGCCGGAGCAGGCAGCGATATGGCCGCGCGGATCGGTGGTAGACGTGACGAAGCCGTTGGCGTGAGCGAAGTCCCGCAATGTCCGGCAGGCGATCTCGGTGCCGAAGAAGAGCAGCGAATGATCAAGCGCCGGTTTGAGCGTTTTTATCCCCAGGCGTGCGGCTTCGTCGCAAAGGATGATCAGATCTTCCGCCTCTGCCTGGCCGAAGGCTGGACCGATGCCTACGGCATGAAGACCATCGGAGAGCACAAACAGCTCGAATGGAGATGCCGCTGCATTCCCGGTCGTCATGCTCGGGCTTGTCCCGAGCATCTGCGAAGGATCAACTGTCGCAATGCCGGCAGATGCTCGGGACAAGCCCGAGGATGACGATGAGGTATGGGGCACTGCCTCGTTCACGGCCAAGCCGCGGACCAGATCCCGCCCGCGCGCTTTGTCTCCCAGGCTTGCCAGACGTTTCAACAGGTCGATTACGGTGTCGACAACAAGTGTTTCACGTAAAACATTGAAAACGCGAGCGGATTGTTCGGTGCCTCCGAGAAGCAACTTCCAGTCGTGTTTTCCGACCGCGACAAGACGGATATCTGCGAGCAGGTCAGACAGCCGCAAAATCCCGCCACCATCGACCACCACGGCCATTTTCGGCGCCAGTCCGGTAATGCCGCGCGAGGCTTCCCGAATGGCCTCTGCCAGCGGTCGAGGATCGGCAATTTCGCTGTCATCCATCCCGGTAAGCGGCGGCACTTCGACGGCAAGACCGTCGCGAAGCGGCAGTTTCATAGCCCGCACCTCGGCATCGAGACGCGGCGCGGATATCTTGCTCAGGCCACGGACCTGAAGATTGCCGCGGGCGGAAATATCGATCATGCCATTGCCATACGTCAGCGCCAGCCGGCAGATATCCGCCAGTTGTTCGGGCGAAATCGCCTCGATCAACGAGATACGCGCCAACAGGCCGTCGCCGGTCATCATCGGGGCCGAAAGGGCAGGGCAGGCGCCGCGTTGAAGGGTGAGCGGGAGAGCCGTCATGCATCCTCTCCCATCAGCATTTCAAGCTCGGCATCGACCGCATTCCGCCGTGGATGCCAAAGGCCACGGTTGAGCGCCGAGCGAAAACGCTCGCCCATATAACGAGCGCCTTCCGGGTTTTGTGCCAGAAGAAACTCCCGCACGATCTCGTCACCGAGATAGGCGTCATAGGTGGCGTCGATCAGCGATTGCGGAATGGCGTGTGTCGTCTCGGCAAAACCAATCAGCCGGTCGACCGTCTCGACCAGTTCGGCGGCGCCCCGCGGTCCATGGCGCATCTGACCGGCGATGAAGCGGGGATTGGTGGCCCGTGCACGGACAACCCGCGTTACGGCCTCGGAAATCGATCTGGCTTTCGGTTTTTCAGGATCGGTCGTATCGAGCGCGATCACGTCCGCCTTGCCGCCAAGCGCTGCCACGGCTGCGGAAAAGCCACCGATAAAGGCAACATCGGCCGAACCGTCGAGAAGATCACGGCCGGGATCGTCGCCGGTATGGACGAGCAGGTCGGCATTGCCTATCCGGTCGGCAAATTCGCCGGGTACATGGCTTGCCGTCCCATCCGCGCCGCTGAAAGCGTGGCTGGTGGCGTCGAGATAGATGCGTCCCAGTTCTGCCCGCTCGCCCCAGGATCCATCGGCAAGCTTTTCCTCGATGCCGGACCCGTAGGTGCCGGGTGCGGAGCCGAAAATTCGGGGCGGAACAGAGCCCGTTTTCTGCGTTTCTTCAGCCAGCGGATTGTCGCCCGGTGCTTCCTCGCGTGCCGCAATCGCCCGCATGGCGGCATCGAACAGCGCGATCAAAGCCGGGAACATGTCGCGGAACAGGCCGGAAATCCTGAGCGTCACGTCCACGCGCGGGCGGCCGAGCTGTGCAGGAGGCAGAACTTCGATGCCGGTCACACGGCCGGTCACCATGTCCTGAACCGGCCTTGCGCCCATCAGCGCCAGAACCTGCGCCACTTCCTCGCCGCCGCTTCGAAGCGAAGCGCTGCCCCAGAGATCGAAAACGAGGCTTTTCGGCCAGTCGCCATGGTCCTGAAGATAGCGGCGCAGAATTTCGTCGGCGGCGCGTTTGCCAAGCTCAAAGGCAGTTGGCGTCGGCAGGGTGCGCGGATCGCTGGCGTAAAGGTTTCGCCCGGTCGGCATCACATCGCGACGGCCGCGCGCCGGTGCGCCGGAAGGGCCGGGCCGGAGATGCCTGCCATCGAGTGCATCCAGCAGCGCCTGTCTCTCCTTATCGGCGCTGGCAATGCGCAGCGGATCATCATCACCCTCGGCAACTTCGCCGAAAACATGCTGCCCGTCCTTGATGGCAAAATCCTTGAGATCGCAGAGAAAGGCATCGATCCGCGCCAATGCCGTATCCGGGTCGTCGTTACGGGAAACACCGGCATCGGTGGCAATAGAGGTGTCACGGGCCGCNNCGGTCACGGCGGCGGCGGTCGAGGCCGTCGGCCTGGGCATATTCGTCGACCAGCAGTTCCAGCCTCTTCTCATCGTCGGACAGGCCCGCGCCGGTCAGAACCGGGGGCAGATGGCCGATTGTCACGGCGGAAATGCGCCGCTTGGCGACTGCCGCCTCGCCGGGATTGGAAACGATGAAGGGATAGATCACCGGCAGGCTGCCGGTCACCAGTTCGGGGAAACAATCCTTCGACAGCGCCACCGTCTTGCCCGGCAGCCATTCGAGCGTGCCATGCGCGCCGACATGCACGATCGCATGGGCGCCGAGCTTGTGGCGCATCCATTGTCCGAAGGCGATCAGCGCATGGCGTGGGGCTAAGTCAGGGCTGTGATAGTCGGCGCGACGATCGGCGTTGCGGCCGCGATCCGGCGCCAGCGCCACGGTGATGTTGCCGAACTGTGCGGCGCGGAAGCGGTATGCACCATCTTCCAGATCCGCGTCGCCTTTCGCATCGCCCCATGCTTCGTTTGCGCCGGGTGCCGCTACATAGTCGTTGAGTGGCAGGGAGCAAGTCTTCCGATCAAGACGATCAAGCAGGTTGCGGGGCGTGTCCGGAATATCGCTGACCGAATAACCGGCGAGCGAGAGCTCGCGCAGCATGGAGAGCACGCTTTGCGGCACATCCAGCCCGACTGCGTAACCGGTGCGGCCGGGTGCGCTCGGATAATCCGGCATCAGGACGACGATCTTGCGCTCCGCCCGCGCCGTCATCTTCATCAGCAGAAAGGCTGCGATCCGCTCCGCCACCTGATCGACGCGGTCAGGCTCGGGGCTGTTGACGAGTTCGGCCGAGCCACTGCCCTGTTTGAAAGAAATCACGCCTGCCAGAATGCGGCCATCGAGTTCCGGCAGCACGACATGCATGGCAAGGTCGGCAGGGTTCAAGCCGCGGCTGCCCTCGATCCAGCCTTCGCGCCGCGTGGTGGCGACAACGATCTGGAAGACGGGAATGCCCGACCTATCGAAAATCGTCTCGTTCCTGTCGTCCGTGCCGCTGGCAAAGGCGGTGGTCGTCAGGATTGCGGCTGGCCGAAGCTCGGTTATCGCCTGTTCGACAAAACTTATCGCCTCAGTATCCTTCAGGCCGCTGACGAAGACCGGCACGGGGGCAAAGCCGCGAGCCTTAAGCGCTTCGAAAAGTGCATCGATCGGGGCTGCGTCATTTGCGAGCAGCATGGACCGGTAAAACAGGATCGGCAGGCATGGCGCATCCGGCGAAAATCCGGCCGTCAGATCTTTTAGATCGACGATCCCTCTTCCGGGACTATAAAAACCGGCCTTCGGCATGGCCATTGCGGGCGCAAGCTCAGTGGTATCGCCGTTTGCCAGCGCTGCAAGCCGCTGCACCAGACGCCGCATATTGTCCGGCCCGCCCTCGCGAAAACAGGCAAGCATGCCGGCAAGATTTGCCTCGGAAACCGTCGAGGCGGCAGCCAGCCGCTCGTCGCGCATGCTGCATTCGCCGGGCAGCATCGCGAGCGCGATCTTCTTCCGCTTCGCCAGCCGCGAAAGTTCCTCGACGCCATAGGCCCAACGGTCGTAGCCGCCGAGAATGCGCACGAGGATGACCTTCGCATTGGCTGCGGTTTTCTCTAGCCAAAGATCGGCGGACATCGGATGGCGCAGGTCGGAGAGATTGGTGAGGGTCAGCGATGGGGGATTGTCATCGTGTGAGGTATCACCCCCCTCAGTCCGCTTATCACGACCACCGTCCCAAGCCGCCGCGATCCCGTTCAGATCGCTGCCGGAAAAGGACATCACCACCACATCGGCCGGAGACTGGTTGAGGTCTACCGGTTCGATCAGGTCGTCGAGTGACGACGATGTGGTGGCGAGTATGTGCATCCTTTTCCTTTGTCTGTCGCAATTCCGGACGGAAAACCGCTTGGCACTTTTCCTGGAATTGCCTTGCTCGGCTCTTATGCTGCCAGCATCTTCTCGATTGCGGCGCGGTCAATGCCCTTTTCGCCGATCACGACGAGGCGGCTCTGGCGGGTCTCGCCTTGTGCCCAGGCGCGGTCGAAATAATGGTTCACGCGCGATCCTACGGCCTGAACCTGCAGTCGCATCGGCTTGTTCGCGACGTCGACAAAGCCCTTGATGCGCAGCACGTTTTCGGCTTCCGCCGTCGCCGAGATACGGGCAGCCAGCGCTTCCGGGTCGGTTACGGCCGGCAGATCGATAACAAAACTGTCGAAATCGTCGTGATCGTGGTCCAGTTCGTCGTCGTGATGGGTCTTGCGGTTCTCGATATCGTCCTCGACGGCAAGGCCGAGGCCGATCAGAACGCCCGGATCAACTGCGCCATTTGCAGCCGGCACGATCTTGACCGCACGCGGCAGATGCGCCTGAACGCGGCCCTTGGCGGCGGCAAGCGAGGCCTGGTCAAGAAGGTCGGTCTTGGTCAGCACTATCATGTCGGCGCAGGCGACCTGATCCTCGAAGACTTCCTCGACCGGATCATCGTGATCGATCGAGCTGTCGGTCTGGCGCTGGGCTTCGAGAGCATCGTGGTCATCGGCGACACGGCCTTCGGCCAGCGCCACGCCGTCGACCACGGCAATGACGCCGTCCACAGTCACGCGTGCCTTGACGGCCGGCCACTGGAAGGCCTGCACGAGCGGCTTCGGCAGGGCCAGGCCGGAGGTTTCGATCAGGATATGGTCGACGCGCGGCTCGCGGGCGAGAATCTGGTCGATCGCCGGTACGAAATCGTCCGCCACCGTGCAGCAGATGCAGCCATTGGCCAGTTCGATGATGTTGTCGTCCGGGCAACTCTCGATGCCGCAGCCTTTCAGCACTTCGCCATCGATTCCGACATCACCGAATTCGTTGACGATGATCGCCAGCCGCTTGCCGTCCAGCTTTTCGATCAGGTTGCGGATCAGCGTCGTCTTGCCGGCGCCAAGAAAGCCGGTGACGACGGTGCAGGGAACCTTATCGAACTTAGGGGCGGAGTTCTCGCTCATGAAGGCATGTCCTCGTGGTGATGAAAGGGTGGAATACGGGCTGTCATGCCCTTGCCGCGCAGGCACATGGGACGACCGCGAAGGGGCAGGAAACCGCGCTCGTCCTCGGCCAGCATCATCGCTCCGGTGACGATGTCGTCGACATTGTCGGTGGAGAGGTGGCCAAAGACATAGGACCAGCCGGAGCGGTGGTTGAAGGCGGCGCTCGGGCTCTTGTCGCAATTGGCAAGGCAGGTGACCGGCTTGACGGCGAGCGGTTTGCCCTCTGTAGCCAGTTTCAGTGCCTCGATCAGGCCGATACCGGGGCGGGCCTGGCTGTCTGTCGCCTCGCGGCAATTGGTGCAGACGAAGATCGTCACGTCGACGTCGCCGGCGTTTTCGCCGGTGGTCGTTCCGATTTCGTCTTTTCGCGCATCATTGGTCATCAGGCCGCACTACCGCCGGGTTTACTCAAGTGGGGTGCGGAACAGGACGGCCAAGCCATCCTGCAGTGATGAGTAAAGCCTTTGCCGGAGCACCCCGCCCGGAAAAGCATGATTTTGAAACGGCAGGTCTCCTGGCTCGCGGGTCGTCACCATCCGCCTGCCTTCCCAGAAGGATCCGTGGCCGGACCTCTCCAGTGGCGTCTCTGGCGTGATGGCTCGCCGCACACAGTTGCGGGGGCAGCCGCGGCATTGGACCGTTTTATCGGTCCGCACCGCATTCTCTCTTAGCCCTTGCCGTTGCCGGCAAGGGACCGTCGTGACGCTCAAGTAAGCGTTCTGCGGTCAGGCTGTCAATGTCGCAAAGGCGATTGCCGATGCAACCGAATTGACTATAGTGGACCTGTCTTTGGTGCCCGGAAGGGTTACTCAAGGGAATGCGGTGCGACGATCTTTCGTCAAACCCGCGGCTGCCCCCGCAACTGTAAGCGGAAAGCCTTCGCCCAAAACGGCCATCCGGTCGTCAAGCCACTGGAGCAATCCTTCGACGGATTGATCTGGGAAGGCGGGTGAAGGCGCCCGATCCGCGAGCCAGGAGACCTGCCAGAGACATTCGGCAATTGTAACAGCCCTCGGGTGGAGGGCAGAAAGACGAAGTCCATGGTTACGAATTCCGCTGCAGCCGCAGCCAGCGTTTCCGCATCAAAAATCATTCCTCTCGGCATGTCGGCCCTTCTCGGCCTGTTCATGGTCGGTTTCGTCGGCTTCTCGCATCTGGAAGTCGTGCATAACGCCGCCCACGATACGCGCCATTCGCTGGCCTTTCCCTGCCACTAAGACCGCCAGCCACCGAGGGGATTTTCCAAATGTCGCTATTTCGTAACATCGTCTTCACGGCGGTGGTCGCCGGGCTTTTGTCCGGCCTTCTGATGACCGTGATGCAGAGCTTTTCCACCGTGCCGCTGATCCTGCAGGCGGAAACCTATGAGAATGCCGGCGGCGAAGAAGCCGGGCATAGTCACAAGGCAGCACCTGCTGCTGGTACCGCTACTCCGGCCGCTGCCGATCATAGCCATGACGAAGAGGCCTGGTCGCCTGCCGACGGTTTCGAGCGGTTCATCTACACGGCTGCGGCCGACGTGCTTGCCGCTATCGGCTTTGCGCTTGTCGCCATCGCGCTGGCCGAAGCGCTCGGCGGCTTTGGCGGCTGGCGGGGCGGTCTGCTGTTCGGCATTGCCGGCTTCCT
>DLSX01000109.1 GCA_002500765.1 Neorhizobium sp. UBA7851 | reverse complement strand
GATCGCGGCTGCCAGCGGGCTGAGCGCCCTGCCCTCGGCCACCAATTTCGTCGCGATCGATTGCGGGCGCGATGCGGCTTACGCGCGTGCGATTGTCGACGGCCTGCTTCAGCATGGCGTCTTCATCCGCATGCCGGGCGTCGAGCCGCTCAACCGCTGCATCCGCATCAGCGCCGGCAAGCAGGCCGACATGCAGCTTCTGGAGGAGGCGTTGCCTCTTGTGCTGAAGTCTCTCTAACACAAAGGCCGGGCACGAAAGCGCCCGGCCTTTTCATTTCAGCCTGCAGGCCGGCCGATATCAGACGACGCCGCCGTTGGTATAAAGCGTCTGGCCGTTGACCCACCAGCCGTCCGGGCTGCAGAGGAAGGCAACCATGGCGGCGATATCCGATGGCTCGCCGATGCGGCCATGCGGCGTACGCTGGGCAAAACCCGCGACCTGCTCGTCCGTCTTGCCATCGAGGAAGAGCGAGGTCGCGACGAGGCCCGGCGCTATCGCATTGACGGAGATCTTTCGGCCGGCGAGTTCCTTGGCGAGAATGTTGGCGAAGATTTCCATCGACCCCTTGCTGGCGGCGTAAGGCCCGTAGGTCGGCGAGCGAAGCTGCACGATGCTCGATGAGGTGGCNNATGGGGTGGCGATGATCCGCCCGCCGTCGCGCAGGCGCCGGGCCGCTTCGCGCAGCGTGTAGAAGCTGCCCTTGACGTTGGTATCCATCATCGTATCGAAATCCTCGTCCGACATGTCGCGGAACGGGGCGAGGTTCATGATCCCGGCATTGGCGACGGCCACATCGACGCCGCCGAATTCACGCTCGGCGACATCGAACAGGCGACGCACCGCCGTAGGTTCGCGAATATCGGCCTGCTCCCAGACGGCCTGGCCACCGGCCTTTTCGATATCCTGCACGACAGCGGTTGCAAGATCATGATTGACCCGGCAGTTGACCACGACCTTGAACCCGTCGGCCGCAAGGCGCTTGGCGGTTGCCGCGCCAATGCCGCGCGAGGAACCGGTGACGATCGCCACCCTGTCCGCCGTCTGGAACTGTTGAGCCCGCGCTGTGCCGGACGCAGCCGCGGCAGCGGCAACGACCGCCGGAGCGATTGCGGCGGCGGAAAGAACCGTCCTGCGCGAGAGTACTGACTTTTTGGAATTATCGTCCATGATGAGCTTTCCCAAGTTGCTTCGAGAGCCAGTGTTTTCAGGGCAGCCGGGAGCGTTCCGGAAAAACGCTTTCCCGGTTCGTCACGCCTGCATTTTTCGGCATCGCCTTATCGTCATGTGACGACGCGGCTTCTGCACCGTCCTGCGCGGATCGCGATCGACGGTACGGGCTTACAGTTGTTGACTAACTCTCTTTTGGAAAGTAGGCACCTCGAAGTATCGTAGGCACCTGTGGGAAAGAAATGGGAAAACCGAACGAATCCGTGTTCACGGCCGAGGAACTTTTTCGTGCGCAGTCCTATAAGGCGCGCGACTACCCCAAAGACGTCGCGCCAGGCGTCGAAGACATGGTGCGGGAGATGATATCGGGCTTTGCCGACAAATGGACCGTGGTTATCCTCGATACGCTCTGGGATGAGGGAACGCTGCGGTTTTCGGAACTCGCCCGGCATGTGGAGGGCATCAGCCAGAAGATGCTGACCCAGACGTTGCGCCGGATGGAGCGCGACGGCCTGGTGATCCGCACGCTTTATCCATCGGTGCCGCCGAAGGTGGAATACCGGCTGTCGCCACTCGGTCTGACGCTTGGCGCGGCCTTTTGCAATGTGTGGATCTGGGCGGTGGAAAATCACGACGCCGTCTGCAAGGCGCGGAAAACCTTCGACGGCGAAGAATAGGGCCTTTCCTGGAAAAGCAGAAAACCGCGCCGGCCTTGTTTCTGCCGGTCGCGGTTCAAACTGTCGCCACGCCCAATGCGGACGCGCGCCTCCATTGTTTCTTATTGTTCCGCCCTCTTGCGGGGCGGATGAAAATTCCGGTTCAGTGCACCGTCATCCACTCGCGCGCGGCGCGCAGGGCTTCGGCAAGCTGCATCTTGGTCAATTGCGGGGCAAGATCGGCGCGCAGTTCGGCGGCGCGGTCGGAGCCCTTGATGGCGGCAATGTTCAGCCATTTGTGGGCGGAGACGAGGTCGATTTCGACCCCGCGGCCCGTTGCATACATAAGGCCCATATCGCAGAAGACTTCTGCGCGAGCATCGCCACCCATGGTGGCCGTTTCAGTCGTCGAAATTTCAAAGCGTGCCATCGGTTTTGATCCCTGTTTAAAGACCTGGTTTTCTTTTCTGCCCTGTTCATCATCCCCTCCGGATCCACCGTCTCATGCGGCTTTTTCGATCCATCGGGGTCGGCGGTTTTTCCCGCTCGTTTGATGAGACCAATATGATCCCAAGGTTCGAAAATCCGACTAAAAAGAATGCTTAACTTGCGGAAAACAAAGTTCAAATGCTTCGTAAATTTGAGTTTTCGTTAAGCACTACATCCCCTGCGCGTTAAGGGTTTTCCGCTTTCGTTTACCGGGCGTTAAGAATTGGATCGAAACCCTTTGTTCAGCATGTCTTACGCTTCCGTTTTGAGGAATGCGGAAAAGATGCCGCCAAGACGAGGACAGAGGACCGCGCATATGCAGGGAATTTCCTGCCGATTGCCAACTTTACCTTTACGTACCAGTAAGCTAATTTAGGTGTCGGATTTCGGGTGCAGGAGGGTTCCCGCAATCCAGGGAAATGACGATCTGAGGAGGGATCTCATGCTGAAGACTTTTGCCGTGGCTGCGGCATTGCTGATAAGTGCCGTGGCGGGCCATGCGGCCGAGCCGATCGAGGGCAGCTGGAAAACACAGAGCGGGGCTACCGCCGAGATCGGCAAATGCGGATCAGCCTATTGCGTGACGCTGAAGACCGGAAAACATGCCGGCAAGCAGATCGGCAAGATGTCCGGCACCGGCGTCGAATATTCCGGCGAGATTACCGACCCGGACAACGACAAGACCTATAGCGGCTCCGGCTCCGTGGCGGGTAATACGCTGAAGATGAAGGGCTGCGTGCTCAAGGTTCTGTGCAAATCGCAGACATGGACGCGGCTCTGACAAGGGTTTTCTTGCGCTTGAAGCCGGCCATCCGCGCCGGCTTTTTCCTTGCCATCACGGTCGAAGCCCCGTTAATCACCCTGAACGACAGATGAAACGGGTTCTCAGCCTTCATACAGGAGCGCGCCATTATTCTGCCCCCATTCGGCCAGGAAGCAAACAAGCCTGGTCACAATGGGAGCCGAGATCATGACGACCATCGCACGCCGCCTGACCATTCTGACCCTGATGATGACGGTGTTTGCCTTGTCTTTCGCCGCACTCGCCACGCACCCGTCGAAGCGCCCGCTCGGGTTCAACATCAGCACCGGCAGCCTGTGCGTCTATTCCAACAGCGGCGAATGCGTCGCCACGCTGTGAACCGGGCCGGGAGACGCGCCATCATGGCGAAAAGAGGGATGATGATCGCCGTTTGATTGTCATGGAGTTCTCCTTATAATGTCTCATGGACACACGAATCTCTTCCCTTTCGCCGCTTTCCTTCATCAGCCCGGATGCGTTTGAACCGCAGGTTTTCGACAATGCCGAACAGGCAGTCGACGCGCTGACGGCGCTTTACGAGCGCAACACGAAGTTCCTGATCGACAGTTTCGGCGCACTTGCCAAGAGCGGCAACATTACCGGTCGTTATCGCGCCTTCTATCCGCAGGTGTCGATCGAGACGACGTCCTTCGGCCATGCCGACTCGCGGCTTTCCTACGGCCATGTCGCAGCGCCAGGCATCTATACGACGACGGTGACGCGGCCGAAACTGTTTCGCCATTACCTGATCGAGCAACTCGATCTTCTGATGCGAAACCACAATATCCCGGTCACCGTGTCCGAATCTGCGACCCCCATTCCGCTGCATTTCGCTTTTGGCGAGGGCGCGCATGTGGAGGCGTCGGTCAGCAATGTGATGGCCGACATCCCGATGCGTGATCTGTTCGATACGCCGGACCTCAACAATACCGACGATCTGATCGCCAACGGCGAGTACGAAGCGCCGGCGGGAGAGCCGGGTCCGCTTGCGCCCTTTACCGCACAGCGCATCGATTATTCTCTGGCACGGCTCAGCCATTATACCGCGACGGGGGCCGAGCATTTCCAGAATTTCGTGCTGTTCACCAACTATCAGTTCTATATCGACGAATTTGCCGCCTGGGCCCGCAAGCTGATGGCGGAAGGCGGCGGCGGTTATACGGCCTTCGTCGAGCCCGGCAATGTCGTGACGCTTGCCGGCCGCGACGCGCCGGAGACCACTCCGATCACCCGCATGCCGCAGATGCCGGCCTATCACCTCAAGAAGGACGACCATTCCGGCATCACGCTCGTCAATATCGGCGTCGGCCCCTCCAATGCGAAGACGGCCACAGACCATATCGCCGTGCTGCGCCCACATGCCTGGCTGATGGTCGGCCATTGCGCCGGCTTGAGAAACAGCCAGCGCCTCGGCGACTATGTCCTCGCCCATGCCTATGTGCGCGAGGACCACGTTCTGGACGACGATCTGCCGGTCTGGGTGCCGATCCCGGCACTGGCGGAAGTGCAGCAGGCGCTGGAAAGCGCCGTCGAGGAAGTGACCGGCTACGAAGGTTTCGAGCTGAAGCGAATCATGCGTACCGGCACGGTGGCGACGATCGACAACCGCAACTGGGAACTGCGCGACCAGCGCGGGCCGGTGAAGCGGCTGTCCCAGTCACGCGCCATCGCACTCGACATGGAATCGGCGACGATCGCCGCTAACGGGTTCCGTTTCCGCGTGCCCTACGGGACGCTTTTGTGCGTTTCCGACCGGCCGCTGCATGGCGAACTGAAGCTTCCCGGCATGGCAACCGCCTTCTACCGCACCCAGGTCAGCCAGCATCTGCAGATCGGTATCCGCGCCGTACAGAAACTCGCCGCCATGCCGACCGAGACACTGCACTCTCGCAAGCTCAGAAGCTTCTACGAGACGGCGTTCCAGTGACATTGTGAACACCCCCATCATGGTGTATGATTTTCTCGATCCATACACCATGAGGCTGACATGCGTACCAATATCGAATTGGATGACGAACTGATCGCCGAAGCCATGGAACTTGGCGGCTTGCCGACCAAGAAGGCCGCGGTAGACCAGGCACTGAGAGATTTTGTGCGCATCAAGAAGCAGTTGCGCGCGATCGACAATCTGGAAGGCATCGGTTGGGACGGCGACTTGGAAACCTCACGAAGCAATTCCAGCAGGTATGCTAACTGGGGTTTTCAGGAGGGCGAATGATTGTCGCTGACAGTTCCGTCTGGATTTCGCTCTTTCGAAAAGATGATACCGAGGCAGCCTCGACACTGAGATCACTGATACCGCGTGGGCTTGTTCTGATCGGGGATATCATCCTGATGGAAGTTCTGCAGGGGGCGCGGGATCTCCATCAAGCTCGTTGGATAGAGCAAAATCTTCGAGATTTCCCTGTGGTTTCTATGCTTTCTCCCACCTTGGCAATCAAAGCGGCATCGAACTACAGGACGCTACGCTCACGCGGTTTTACCACGAGCAAGGCCCCCGATCTCATCATCGGCACCTATTGCATCGAAAACGGCCACCAGTTGCTACAGCGCGACAAGGACTACCTCCCGATGGAGAAACACCTCGGACTCCAGCTGATCTGACCCTCTGCCAATCTACCCCCTCCCCCTTGCCGCAAACAGCGACAGCGCGGTGCCGATGAGCGAGGAGACGATGACGAGGAGGTGGGTGTTGATGGCTGCCTGACCGAGCTCTTCCAGAGCCGGGCCTGTCGCCGCCGCCCCGAAGGCGATGGCGCCGGCGCTGATGCCGGCCGGATAGGTGCCGACGCCTGCCGGGGCATGAACCGGCAGGACGGAAGACAGCTCGCCGCCGAGTGCACCGCCGAACCCTTGCGCGATCGAAAAGCCGCCGAGCAGGCCGAGAACCCAGGCCAGGACCGCGATCTTGGTGAACCAGTTGATCAGCGTCGCGCCCCAAGCCCGCGCAAAGGCATTGGTATCGACGGGCAGACCGGCCTCCACTTCGGCCAGCAGCTTGTCGGCTTTTGCAGGCAGGATTTTTCTTGCCAGCCGCAAACCTAAACCGCGCAGCGCGAAGCCGACAGCCGGCAGAATGAGAAAGACGGACCAGAGCACCCAAGCCCATAATGCCGGATGCTGCATGACCAGGCCGATACCGGCGGCGGCCAGCAGTGCATGCAGGTCGAAAAGCCGCATGACGAAGAGTGCGGCCGTGCTTCTGGCCAGCGACAGATCGAATTCGCGTTTCATCAACAGCGGAAAGCTCGCCTCGCCGGAGCGGAAAGGCAGCATGATGTTGAGGAGATTATGCACCTGCGTCAGACGCAGAAGCGTTCCGAAGCGGCCAACCGTCTCTGCTGGAAAATAGTCGTAAATGCGCCAGGTGCGCAGGACATAGGTACCGAGCAGCGCCGCAAGAGCGACAAGCGCAGAACCGAGGCCGGCGCTTTCCCATAAAGCCAGCACGCTTTCCCAGCCCCAGACCCATTGAATGAACAGCGCGTAAAATGCGACGATCACGAGCGTCAGCAGCGTCATGGCGTTACGAATTATCCACGCTCTCTGGCTGGCAACGGAATAATTCTTCATATATCAGGTGGCCCCAATGCGATAAATTCGGGTCTTTACGACGATGCCGCGCCTTATGACGCCGCCCGTTAGGCTCGCACTTCTAGGAGAAACATACGGTGCGTACAACAACAGAGTCGGTGACCCGCCTCATCGAGACGCCCAACCCGATCGAGCTGTCGCTGGTCGTACCGCTTTTCAACGAAGAGGACAGCGTCACCCCGCTGATCGAGCGCATCGTTGCCTCCATGGCCGATTATACGAAAAGCTGGGAACTGATCCTCGTCGATGACGGCAGCACGGATGCGACAATTGCCAATGCACGCACGGCACTCGATCGCCCGGGCCTCGACCTCAAGATCGTCGCGCTGCAGCGCAATTTCGGCCAGACGGCCGCCATGCAGGCCGGTATCAACCAGGCAGAAGGCCGGCTGATCGCCACGCTCGATGGCGACTTGCAGAACGACCCAAAGGATATTCCCAACATGGTCGCGGAGCTGGAACGCCGCGAACTCGACCTGCTCGTCGGCTGGCGCAAGAACCGCCAGGATGGCCTCATCCTTCGCAAGGTTCCGTCCTTCATCGCCAACCGGCTGATCGGCCGCATTACCGGCGTGCGCCTTCACGACTATGGCTGCTCGCTGAAGATCTACCGTTCGGCGGTGATCAAGCAGGTCAAGCTGATGGGCGAAATGCACCGTTTCATTCCGGCCTGGGTTGCAGGCGTTGTGCCGAGCTCGCGGATCGGCGAAATGCCGGTGACCCACCATGCCCGCCAGCACGGCGTTTCCAAATACGGGATTTCCCGCACATTCCGCGTCATTCTCGACCTTCTGTCGGTGATGTTCTTCATGCGGTTCAAGGCGCGGCCGGGGCATTTCTTCGGCTCGCTCGGCCTCGGTCTCGGTGCGGTCTCGGCGCTGATCCTGTTCTACCTGTTCATCGACAAGTTCATCATGGGCAATGACATCGGCACACGCCCGCTATTTCTGATCGGCGTCATGCTGTTCCTGTCGTCGGTGCAGATGATCACTACCGGTATTCTGGGCGAAATGATTGCCCGCACCTATTACCGTGAAGATACGGCCCTCAGCTACATCGTCAGAGAAGTCTATCAGGCTGATGCTGCACCGGCTGCGTGATGCCCTGACCCGGAAACCGGAGCGTGTGCTCTGGCTGATTGCGGCCTATTGCCTGGCCGCGATCGTGCTGAGGGTATTGCGCACGGAGGGTTTGCAGGCGGACGAATCCGAGCAGATCTTCATGTCGCAATACCTGCTTCTGGGTTACGGGCGGCAGCCACCATTCTACAACTGGCTCCAATACGGCGTGATCCAGCTCATCGGCCCTTCGGTCCTTGCGCTGACACTGCTGAAGAACAGCCTTCTGTTTCTCAGCTGCGTGTTCATCGGTCTTGCGGTGAGACAGGTCAGCGATCGTAAAGAGGTTGCGGCGGCGGCCATGCTTGGCGTGCTGGCCTTGCCGGCGATCTCGGTTCTGTCGCAGCGTGATCTCAGTCATGCGGTCGCACTGCTTTTCTGCGTTTCCCTGTTTCTCTACGGTTTTCTCGGCGCTCTGAAACGTCCGGCACTCTGGCGATATGCGCTGACCGGATTTGCGATCGGTATCGGGGTGATCTCGAAATACAATTTCGTCGTCGTTCCGATCGCCGCAATCCTCGCCATATTGCCTGACGCCGAGCTGCGTCGCCGGCTGTTCGATCGTCGGCTGGTCGTGACGATCCTAATTGCCGGGCTCGTCTGTCTGCCGCATGCACTCTGGTTCCTGAACAATCTCGAAGTGGCCACCAGCGATACGATCGGGGAGATGCGCGATGATTCCTCCGGGAATTTCATCGTCGATCGCCTGATGGGCCTGCTGTCTCTCGCCACCTCTGCCATCGAAGGTGCGCTGCCGCTCATAATTTTCATGGCCATTGCCTTTGGTCGCGAGCTTTGGGCCAGCAGAGGGGCGGAAACGCTCTGGACCCGCATGACGGGCCGAATGTTTCTGCTCTGTCTGCTGACCGTCGGCGTCATTTCGGTCGGTATGGGTGCGACGAAAATCAGCCAGAAATGGCTGTCTCCCTTCCTGCTGATCCTGCCGCTCTATCTCTGTCTGAAGATCGAAGCGTCCGGCGGCTTTGCACGACGCCCCCAAGGGGTCGCAATCCTGGCGCTGCCGACCGCATTGCTCACCTTCGGCTTCCTGCTTTACCTGACGGCCGGCAATGTGCTTGCACCACTTCACGGCCGTTACCAGAAGGACAGTTTTCCTGCAGTGCCTTTCGTTCGCCAGGTGCTGGCTGAGGAGAATAATCCGCCGGAATTCATCGCCGCCGATGGCATGACGCTGGCGGCTGCGGCGCGGATCAATGCCCCGCAAACCGGAATAGCACAACCCGGCTTTGCCCGGTCCGCCTCGTTCCTTTCGCCGCAAGGCCGCGGACTGGTGATCTGGAGCGGCGCCAAGGGGCCTGCCCTGCCCCCCGCGCTTGGAGAATTTCTGCGGTCCAACGGCATTGACACAGCCGCGCTCATCCCCAAAACGATGGCGGTCGCCTACCCGTTCTCGGGCGGTCGTGACACGGAACAGTTCAACTACGCCTGGATCGCATATCCGTCGGATCAAAACTGACGGGCCGTCAGGGCAGAATGCCGGAGATAGATTTGCCGAAGATTTCCTCGCCAACACGGGCGCATGGCGCATCAGCCTTAGCCGACCGGCTCGGCGCCGGGCAGACCTTGTTGCTGGTGCTTGCCGCCTATTTCATCGTCCAGGTCGCGGTGCGCTTCATTCTTCCGCACGGGCTGGAACTCGACGAGTCCGAGCAGGTCTATGTTTCGCAATGGCTCCTGCCCGGTTATGGCGCACAACCGCCTTTCTATAACTGGCTGCAGCATGGCGCGATCCAGATATTCGGCATCTCGATCGTGACGCTTTCGGGACTGAAAGCACTGATGCTTTTCCTGTCCTACATGTTCTATTACCTCGCCGCACGGCAGGTGCTGGAAGACAAGCGGCTTGCTGTGATTGCAGCACTGGGCCTCCTGACCATTCCGCAGGTTTCCTTCGAGGCGCAACGCGACCTTTCGCACACGGTGGCCGCCATTTTCGGCGCGTGCCTGTTTCTCTTTACCCTGCTCAGGGTGCTTTCGCGGCCGTCGTTCGAGGCTTTTCTTCTGTTTGGCATCGCCACCGGCATCGGCGGGATCACGAAATACAATTTTGCCGTCCTGCCGATCGCAGCCGGGCTTGCCGTGCTGATGGATCGCGAGATGCGCCGCACCATGCTTTCCTGGAAGCTGATACCCGCCGGGATCCTGGCACTGGCGATCGTGACGCCGCATGCGCTGTGGCTCGTTGACAATTTCGGCGATGCAAGCCAGAGCACGCTCAAGAAGCTCGGCGGCGACGATGCGGGCCTGATCGGCGGGATTGCCAGCGGCCTCGGCTCGCTGACGATCGGCTTTTTCAGCTTCACCGCCCTCACCCTGATCGTCTTTGCGGCCGTCTATCGCGAACACCTGAAAGCGATCGTCAGCGCCCATAGCCGCTGGACGCGGCTTGTCGGCCGCATTCTCGTGCTTTCGCTCGTATTGATCGTGCTGATGATCCTGTTTGCCGGTTTCGAGAATGTACGTGACCGCTGGCTGACACCGCTTCTGCTGGCCACTCCGCTCTATCTCGCACTCAAGGTGGATGCTGCGAAAATCCCGGTCGAAGTCAGTTTCAAGCGGCTCTGGGGCGTGGCGATCGTCATCATGCTGCTGATACCCGTGGCGCTGGCGCTTCGCGCCAATATGGGCCGCATCAACGGCAATTACGGCTATGTCAACATTCCGTTTGCGGCTCTGTCGAAGACCGTTGCGGAAAAGGCGGCGGGCGCCAACACACTCGTCGTCGCCTCGGACAGACAGCTTGCCGGCAACCTGCATTTCAGCCTGCCCGAACAGCCGGTCGCCGCGGAGCCGCCACCACCGGGAATGAAAAACCGGTCGCTTGCCGATTTCGACCGGGTGGTCTTCGTCTGGCGCACGAAGGATGGCAGCATGCCGGTTGCCTTCGACAAGCAGTTCTCCGCTTACCTTCTCGATCAGGGCATCACCGCCACGCCGCAGGACATGGCGATCGTCGGTTATCCCTATCAATGGGGCCGGCCGGCAGACCAGTACCGCTTCGGTTACGCGGTGATGGACATGCCCCGCTAAACCCTATTCCTTCACCGTCTCGCGCAGGTGATCGAGGGCTTTGCCCAGTTTACCGATCACCTCGTCGATTTCGGATCGCGTAATCGTCAACGCCGGCGAGGCCAGCATGCGGTCGCCGGTGGCGCGCATGATCAGGCCGTTCTCGACGCAGTGATTGCGCACCAGAGTGCCGACATCGTCGGGCTTTGCATAACGGCGGCGGGTGGATTTGTCCGCCGCGAGTTGAAGCCCGCCCATCAGGCCGATGCTTTCCGCATGCCCGACGACCGCGTGATCTTCGAGGCTTTTCCAGGCGGAAGCGAAATACGGGCCGATATCGTCGCGAACCCGGTCGACCAGTCCCTCCTCTTCGATGATGCGCAGGTTTTCCAGCGCCGCGGCGGCGGCGACCGGATGGCCGGAATAGGTGTAGCCGTGGGCGAAATCACCGAATTCACGGATCATCACCTCTGCCACACGATCACTCACCAGCACGCCGCCGATCGGCAGGTAACCGGAGGACAGGCCCTTGGCGATCGGCGCGAGATCCGGTTCGACGCGGAAATGCTGGTAGCCGAACCATGAGCCGAGACGGCCGAAACCGCAGATGACTTCATCCGAGATCAAGAGAATGTTGCGCGCCTTGCAGATGCGGGCGATTTCCGGCCAGTAGGTGTCGGGCGGAATGATGACGCCGCCGGCGCCCTGAATGGGTTCGGCGACGAAAGCGGCAACACGATCCTCGCCCAGCTCGTCGATCTTGGCGTCCAGCTCGCGCGCCATTTTCAGGCCGAATTCGGCAGGCGTCAGATCGCCGCCATCGGCATACCAATAGGGCTGGCCGATA
This sequence comes from Neorhizobium sp. UBA7851, assembly GCA_002500765.1. Taxonomy (GTDB): domain Bacteria; phylum Pseudomonadota; class Alphaproteobacteria; order Rhizobiales; family Rhizobiaceae; genus Neorhizobium. The sequence goes on along the minus strand of DLSX01000109.1, from coordinate 3,451 downwards.
TGGTGGACACCTTCGATCGGCAGGTTGCCCTGTTCATGCATGTGTTTCATGCCGCCGAGCGAAGCACCGGCGACGGTGGAGCCGTGATAGGCGTTCTTTCGCGCAATCACCTGCGTCTTTTCCGGTAGCCCAAGCGCCTTCCAGTAGACGCGGGCGATGCGGAACCAGGTGTCGGTCGCTTCCGAGCCGGAATTGGTGAAGAAGACGTGGTTCATCCTACCGCCGGTCTTCGAGGCGATCTTCTGGGCAAGCAGCGTTGCCGGCGGCGTCGTGGTGCCGAAGAAGGTGTTGTAATAGGGCAGTTCCTGCATCTGCCGATAGGCTGCTTCGGCAATCGACTTGCGGCCGTAACCGACATTGACGCACCACAGCCCGGCAAAGGCATCGAGATATTTCTTGCCCGTGGAATCGTAGATATGGACGCCCTCGGCGCGTTCGATGATGCGCGTGCCCTTGGCATTCAACTCCTTCATGTCAGAGAAGGGATGCAGATGGTGGGCGGCGTCGATGGCCTGAAGATTGGAAACGGGGAGACTGGAAATGGCCGGCTTGTCGTTCATCGCGTCGCTCTCCTGAAGATTGTGCGACCAATTCTTATCGGCTACGAACGAGGTTCCGCAACCTTAGAGATGATGCTTCATGACCGATCGCATTGAGCCCCACACCGAAATCCTGCTCGTCGGCATGAACGGGGATCTGCGCGGCAAACGCATTCCGAAATCGAAAGAAAAGAAAGTGTGGGACGGGACAGTGCGGCTGCCCTCCTCCACCCAGTCGCTCGATATCTGGGGCGACGACAACGACGACATTACCGGCCTTTCGCTTTCCATCGGCGACCCCGACGGTCAGTGTATTCCCGACGAGCGCAGTAAGGCACCGATGCCCTGGGGACCGGAGGGTTCGACCCAGGTTCTGGCGACGATGCACGAAATGGACGGCTCACCGAGCTTCATGGATCCGCGTGCAATTCTCGCCGGTCTTTTGAAGCGTTTCGATGAGCGCGGCCTGACGCCGGTCGTGGCGACGGAACTCGAATTTTACGTGGTGCAGGACGACTGGCGCGAGACCGGCCGCCCTCGCCCGCCGGCGAGGCTGATGTATCGCGGAGAGCCGAACGGGTTCCAGCTCTATGACATGGGCGCCGTCGATGCGCTGGACGAGTATCTGCAGACGGTGCGCCACTGGGCGAAGCTTCAGGACATTCCGGCAGACGCGACAACGGCGGAATTCGGCCCCGGCCAGTTCGAGATCAATCTTCTGCATCGGGCAGACGCCCTGGCTGCCGCCGACGACTGCATCTATCTCAAGCGCATTGCCGAACAGGCGGCACGCAAGTTCGGGATGAAATCCACCTGCATGGCCAAGCCCTATGGCGATCAGGCCGGATCCGGCCTGCATGTGCATGCCAGCATCATCGACCGCGACGGCAACAACATTCTCGATGCCGAGGGCGGCGATCCGGTGAAGCTGAAGTCTGTGACGGCGGGCATGCTGAAGACGATGCGCGATGCGCAGCTGATCTTTGCGCCCTTTGCCAATTCCTATCGCCGTTTCCAGCCGGGTTCGTTTGCGCCGGTCGATATCGACTGGGGTTTCGGCCATCGCGGCACGGCGGTGCGCATACCGGATACCAATGGACCTGCCGCCCGTGTCGAGCACCGGGTCGCGGGTGCGGATGCCAACCCCTATCTGCTGCTCACCGCCATTTTGGGCGGCATGCTGATGGGGCTCGACGAGACGCTCGATCCGGGTTTGGCGACCGAGCCGGGACAGGAGCCGCCGGCAGGCACGAAGCGGCTGACACATGATTTCCTCACCGCCGTCGAGGATTTTTCCGCCTCGCCGTTCATCGCGGATGTGTTCGGCGAGCGGTATCGGAAACTCTATGGCGATACGAAGCGCAAGGAGGCGATCACCTATCTGCGCACGGTTAGCGACTTCGATTACCAGACATATCTGCCGCGGATTTGACGCGACAGGGGTTGAGGAATGCGTTCACCGCAACGTGAGGATTTACGTATATATATCGATCATTGCTCACCAATTCTGACAAACAGCAAGATTAGGTCCGATCTTTAATCGTTTCATTCAGCCCTCGTTAAAATTCCGACCCCTAATCACATCGCTATATTTGATTGGTTTGAGGACGGGCCATGGGCATTATTTTGCTGAAATCGGTGCTGATCGGAATCTTGGCCACGCTTGCCTCGCTTTCACTGTCTTTCGCGATCGTGCCGCATCTCGGCGGAAAAGTGGCCGGCGCCGGGCTGATCATGACGATCGTCTGCCCTTTCGTGATCTCGATTCCGGCCTCGATCCTGCATCTTTGGCAGGCAGACCGGATCCGGCGCGCCAAGGCGGAGACGACGGAAGCGCTGGAAAAGCTTGCCATCGCCTATGAAGACCTGAAGCGGCTTGCCCGCCATGACGGGTTGACCGGCCTGCTCAACCGCACGGCATTTCTCGACGAACTGGCCGATCTCAGCCAGCAGGGAGTAACGGGCGGCTTGATGTTGCTCGATCTCGACCACTTCAAGTCGATCAATGACCGGCACGGGCACGCGACCGGCGACGAGGCCCTGCGGCTGATGGGCAAGTTGCTGGCGACCCACCGGACGGAACCGCTTGATATTTCCGGCCGCCTGGGCGGGGAGGAATTCGCGCTTTTCCAGGTGGGGCTGACATCGAAGGCGCTGGTGCGGCGCTGCGAGGAGATCCGGCAGGCGATACAGGCAATCGATCTGCGCTCCTCATCCGGCGCCCGTATTCCGCTCTCGGCCAGTATCGGAGCGCTGATGTGCAGTCCCGGCTTCGATCCGGACGATTGTCTGAAAGGTGCCGACGAATATCTCTACCAAGCCAAGTCACGCGGGCGAAACCAGGCCGTCGCGTCGATATAGGCCTCGTAAAAGTCCCCATTCGCGCCGGCCCATCTTGCTGATATAAATCGCAGGTACGGATTGTCGCACCGGTCTGTACGGAAGGCGACAGCGTCGTTGAGGGCGTTGGCCATGAACATGATTTTCGCATTCCTCCGCATTGCATTCCTTACCTTCGCGATCACGGCCACCCAAGGCGCCTCCGCCATGGCCGACGACGCGCCGCTCAAGATCATCGTCCATCCCGGCCAGAGCACTGCGGACGTTGAGCAGATCCTCGATTTCGCGGCACGAAGCGGCAGGGCCGTGGCAATCGAAGTCGGACAGGCAACCACGAGCGCCTCAGTTACAACGACGGCAGGGCCGGTCGCCACACCTGGACCGGGGGCGGCCAGTATCGCTGCCAGTGCCGCTCCAGCCACATCCCAGCCTGTCGCTGCAGCTGCTGCTTCGGCGGTACCCGCCGCGACCCCGCCTGCCCCAATGACGCCGACGCCGGAAATGATGGCAACCGACATGGGCATGGCGAAATGGAGCCAGTTTTCGGCGGCCTTCATGCGCGGTGCGACGAC
>DLSX01000077.1 GCA_002500765.1 Neorhizobium sp. UBA7851 | reverse complement strand
CGCCGTACCATTCCTCGCCTGCCGGCCGCGTCTTCCAGCGCAGGCTTCTCACCTTGCGCAGGCCGCGTGCCCAAAAGGCGGCCTCCAGCCCGGCATGCCGCCCGGCCGGCACCGGCTTGCCGCTCTCGCCCCAGATGAAGGAAACGATCTGCAGGAAACGGGCGCCAAAACCCCGAGCCTGACGGTCGATCATCAGGTAGCCGGCGTGGCGGGGAAAGCCGAAACGGCCGCTGTCTTCGAGCGCCGGAATGCCGAGCGGAAAGATCAGGCGACCATGAGGTGCCAGTTTTTCGATCCAGGCCTCGGGCGGATGGTCGAGAGCGAAATTGGCGTAAATGACATCGGCCTCTTCTCTCGGCCAATCGAACGCATCGCCATTGACCACCTCGACATTGGTGTATGAGGCGAGATTGGCCTTTGCCCTCTGCGCAAGCGAGACATCGTATTCCACCGCAATCACGCGGCCGGACGGCCCGACGAGTTCCGCCATGATCGCCGTATAATAACCGGCGCCGGCCCCCATATGCACGACAGTCTCGCCCTTACGAATCTTGAACGTGTCGAAGGCTGCCGCATGCAGCGAGGGCGATCCGTTGTTGATGCCTTTTTCCGTCAGGAGGCCGACAAGCACGTCCTGATAGAGCACGATGGGATCGGTCGAAGCCACCGCGCGGTATCCGGCGCCGGAGACATCGTCGAATATCCAGGGCGGCGGGCCGACATAGTCCTCGCGTGCCACATGGGCGAAAGCCGCCAACAGCCTGTCATTGCTGTCGATCCCGGCCTTGGCAAGCAATTGAAGCGCATAGAAACGGCGATGAGCTGGTTCACTTTCGAAATTCATTCGGTCATTCTCCGGCCTGTCATTCACTATGGCCGTCCTCTCCTGATGGTCGGGGATCCACTGTATATTCCCGCCATAGTGGCAGGATGAATGACTGGCCTCAATGCAAGGTTCAAAGAAATGAATTGGTAGCCGAAGGCACGATCCTGTAATTGCGCCATGATAAGTACAGATGACAATTACAACAGAATGCCGGAAACACCCCCATGGCCACCCAAAACGCTGCGTCTCCCGCCAATCCTCCGGCTGCCCTCAACGAAGACACGCCGCGCGGTTTCGCCTTCGGCCTGACGGCTTATTTCATGTGGGGCTTTCTCCCCTTCTATCTGAAGGCGGTAGGCCATCTTCCGGCGATGGAGGTGCTGGCGCACCGGGCTATCTGGTCCGTACCGGTGGCCGGCATCGTGCTCGTCATTCTCGGACGGCTGAAAGATGTCCGGGCAGCGTTGCGCAACCCGCGCATGCTCGGCATGGCCTGCGCCACCGCAACGCTCATCACCCTCAACTGGGGCGTCTATGTCTGGGCGGTTGCCGCCGGACATGCGCTCGATGCCGCTCTCGGCTATTTCATCAATCCGCTGTTCAGCATCTTCCTGGCCGCCGTGATCCTGAAGGAAAAGCTCGCGCCGCTGCAGATCGCGGCGATCGGGCTTGCGGTCGTCGCTGTCGCCATCCTTGCCTGGGGTGCCGGCGGACTTCCGTGGGTTTCGCTGGCACTCACCGTCACCTGGGGCATTTACGCACTTTTGCGCAAGACGCTGCCGATCGGCCCCAACCAGGGGTTCTTTCTCGAAGTGCTTCTGATCAGCATTCCGATGCTGCCCTATGTGATCTGGCTGGAAGCCACCGGACAGGGGCATTTTCTCGGCGGAACCGGTTTCGACATGGGCATGCTGGCGCTTTCCGGTATCGTCACCGCCGGACCGCTGATGATCTATGCCAATGGAGCAAAACTGCTCAAGCTGTCGACCATCGGCATCATGCAGTATATCGCGCCGACGATGATCTTTCTGATTGCAATCTTCGCCTTCGGCGAGCCGTTGAGCCCGATAAAGCTTGTCAGTTTCGTCTTGATCTGGGCAGCGCTGGCGCTCTACACCATCGCCATGCTGCGCCAGTTGCGCGGCCGCTGATTTCCGATTTCAGGGACAAACTTCCATGCAGATGTCAGATATCCCCTTCGGCACGACCGACTGGTCGAGCATCGAGCCCACCGTGCACAAGGGCGACACGGGCCATTCGACCTGGCGGACACAGTATTTCGGCGGCATAAGAGTTCGGATGGTCGAACATTCGCCGGGTTATCTGGCCGACCACTGGTGCGAGAAGGGTCATATTCTTCTGTGCCTTGAAGGCGAAATGACGACCGAACTCGCCGACGGTCGGGTGTTCGTGCTGAAACCCGGCATGAGCTATCAGGTGGCCGACAATGCCGAGCCGCACCGTTCCTCGACAACAACAGGCGCAAAGCTTTTCATCGTCGATTGAAATCGACCTTCGTCGTCATGCTCGACTTATTTTTCCGTCATCCTCGGGCTTGTCCCGAGGATCCATCCACGCCGCAAAAGCCGATATGCAGCAGATGCTCGGGACAAGCCCGAGCATGACGACCGTGCACTCACAGCTTTGAAATAACCGCCTCTTCACCCTTGGAAGACGCGGTGACCTCGTCGCGCTCCAGAATTGCCGGAACGATGTCGTCCACGTTCGAGATCACCATCGGCTGGACGAGATGGGCGCGGTGGATGAAGCCTTCTGCGCGCATGTGATTGACCAGCGACAGCATCGGATCCCAGAATCCGCCTATATTGGCGAAGACCATCGGCTTTTCGTGGCGGCCGAGCTGCCCCCAGGTCATGATCTCGACGATCTCCTCCAGCGTGCCGATACCACCGGGAAGCGTGACAAAAGCGTCGGACCGCTCGAACATCTTGTGCTTGCGCTCATGCATGTCCCTGGTGACGATCAGTTCGTTCAACTGGCCGAGCGAATGGCGCGTCGCTTCCATGTCAACGAGAAATTCCGGAATGATGCCGGTAACTTCTCCGCCGTTCGACAGGACGCCAGCCGCAACCGCGCCCATGATGCCCTTGGTGCCGCCGCCATAGACGAGCCGCAGGCCATGCGCGGCAATCGATTTTCCAAGTGCGCGACCGGCAGCGATATAGGCGGGGTCACGGCCGGGCTGGGAGCCGCAGTAGACGCAGATGGATCGTATTGGCACAGTTTTCTCCATTGGGCATTCAAAGGGTGCGACAGTTGGAGGTCGCCCGAGCAGAATTGACGGGAAAATCCCGCTAGAGCAAGGCTTTATGATGTGAAAAGCTTGTTAAGAAGAGAGGAAAGGGCTAATCGGTAAAGTAGCGGAAACACAGGCCCTATGAGGCAACAGACTATGAAGAACCGTGCCGGCTGGCTCGCCCTGATTGTACTTGCAATTGCTTCGCTGCTGATGATCTTCGTTGTCATGCCGAGGATCAACCAGGAAAGCAAGCCAGTCGCAGCCGCGATCAATGCCGCCGGCGACGCGGTGAAGGATGCCGTGACCGAAGGCAACAAGCCTCAGGAAACGGCCAAGGCCGAGCCGCAGGCATCCGCTCCTGCCTCGCCTGCGCCCGCCGACACCCCTGCAGCCTCCCCGGCACC
>DLSX01000040.1:10197-11313 GCA_002500765.1 Neorhizobium sp. UBA7851 | reverse complement strand
GCTGCTGCTGGCCGCCGGAAAGTGCTGCCGGCAGGTCGTCGGCGCGGCTTTTCATGCCGACGCGCTCGAGCATTTCCACCGCGCGATTGCGCCTTTCCGTCTTTGAAACGCCGCGCACCTTGAGCGGATAGGCGACATTCTCCCACAGCCGCATATGCGGAAAGAGCGCATAGTTCTGGAAAACGACGCCGAGCCGGCGGGCTTCCGGCGAAAGGGCGCTGACATCCTTTTCGTCGATGACGATATTGCCTTTGTCGGGACTGACAAAACCGGCAAGCAGCTTGAGAATGGTCGATTTGCCCGAACCGGAAGCGCCGATGATCGCCAGAAGCTCACCCTTGCCGATCTCCAGCGAGATGTCGAAGATGCCGGTTTTTGCGCCTGGATAGGTGAAGCTGACGTTTTCGTATCTGAGCGTCATGCCGCTGCTTCTTTCTTGGTCTTGGACAATCTGGACGTGAGGCTGCTGGCGAGCGACGCGAGCGTGGCGAGGAGAAGCAGGACGATGGTGGCCGCGCAGGCAAAGCCGGTGGCGCCATAAAAGGCCTGCAGCAGCACGACCGGATAAGGCCGTGAGAGAAAACCGGCGATCAGGTTCGACAGCTGGAACTCGCCGATCGAAAGCGCCGCGACCGTCAGCATCGACGAAACGAGGCTTGGCCCCAGAAGCGGGAAGACGATGTCGCGGATTCTGGCGAGAAACGGTGCGCCGAGCGTTGCCGCCGCATGTTCGTATTCGTCGAGCCGCAACTGCTCCATATCGGCAACCAGCGCAGTCACCGTGTATGGCAGGGTGAGCACCAGGTGCCCGGCCGCCAGAAGCCAGAAGCTGCCGAGCCAGGGCAACTGATCGGAGGAAAACACCAGAATGAAGCCGAAGGCTAAAACGAGGTCCGGCACCGCGACCGGCAGCAGCGTCACGAGGCGGGCCGCCAGCCGCACGCCGCCTTTGGCGCCGACCTGGATCGCATAGGCAAGAGGAAGGCCGATCAGGATATTCAGCGCGCAGGTGATGCCGACGATCTGCAGGCTGGTAACGAAAGCGCGACGAAAACTCGGATCCGCCGCGACTTCCTCATACCACCGCCAGGTGAAGCCCGTCGGCAGAAGCGTGTT
>DLSX01000040.1:0-10104 GCA_002500765.1 Neorhizobium sp. UBA7851 | reverse complement strand
GAGGAAATAGGCGATGGCGACAATGGGCACGGCGGCGTTCCGCTATCTACGTGTTGGCTACGGCCGCCTCTCTATCTCCATCAGATGATAGTTTTATGACGCAGGTAAGAAAGCTTACACAACAAACAGAATCCTGCGGGCAACCTGATCAAGCGTTTCCTCGATATCGGCCATGGTCGGAACGCCATTGACATGGGGCGCTCCCGCCATGGCAAGCACCAGCCGGTTGAACTGCAGGCCGAGCGCCATTTCCGACAAGGTGCCGACGCCGCCGCCGACGGCAATCAGCGCGATGCAGGCCCGCGCGATGACTGCGTTGCGTGCCGGGCCGATGCCTGTCGCGATCGGAATGCCGACGAAAGGATTGGCCGCCTGCCATTCTTCATCCGGCAGGATGCCGACAGGAATGCCGCCATGCGCGGCATGGCCCTCGCAGGCGGCTTCCATCACGCCGTTTTTGCCGCCGCACAGCAGCTGCAGGCCATGGTCCGCCATTGCCGCGCCAAGTTCATGAGCAATCTTCCGCTGCTCGGCAGTCGCCTCGCGCGGCCCGATAATGCCGACCGGAACGCGCTTGAGGGCTCCGTTTGCGGCCAGAAGTTTCAATGCCTCGAGCGGGGATGCCGGTGTGCCTTCCTCCTGATCCGTGTCGCCCGTCCGCCATTCGAGACGGGATGGATCGAAGATTTTTCCAGCGGAAACCAGGTGTTTTTCTCGTGCGTTCCACTGCAATGCTGGCATATTCATTCTGGCTCTCTTGTTTGCGAAGACGTTCGTCAAATTGTCATGGATGCGTAATATAAGTGACATCAATGGAAGATTTATGACAAGAGATTTCATGCCCCAGTCCAGCGAGTTGACATCCCGACAGAAGGAAATCCTGCAGACGGTCGGTGAGACCGGTTATGCCACTCTGGAAACGCTGTCACAGCGTTTCGATGTCTCGGTACAATCGATCCGGCGGGATATCATCCAGTTGGACAAGCTGCGGCTTCTGCAGCGCTTTCACGGCGGTGCCGGGCCAATGGATGCCACGGTTCGTCTCGGTTATGCCGAAAAGACCATGCGGGCGGCGGCGGCAAAGGAGTTGATCGGCCTTGCGGCAGCGCGTCTCGTTCCGGAAGGGTCGGCGGTTTTCCTCGATGTGGGCACGACAGTTGAAGCGGTCGCTGCCGCGCTGAAGGACATGAACATCCGGCTGCATGCCTTCACCAACAGCCTGGCTTGCGCAATGCTTCTGGCTGCCGACCCTAAAATCCAGCTTCACGTCTTCGGCGGGTCGTTGCGCGGCGCGGATGGATCTCTCGTCGGCGCGACCACGCTTGCCGGCATCGAGCTCATCCATTTCGACTACGCCTTTATCGGCTTTTCGGGCTTCGCACCGGATGGCTCGGCGCTCGATTACGATCTCGAAAAAATCGCCGTCAAGCAGGCGGCCATGCGCCGGTCCGGCAGGTCCGTGCTTGTCGGCGATCGGTCCAAGTTCGACAGGAAAGCGGTCGCGACCATTGGCACGCCGGGCGAGTTCTCGCATCTGGTTACCGACGCCAATCCTCCGGATTTCCTGGCCGCTTCCTTTTCTCAGGCAAGGCTCGATGTGGTCGTTGCCGATTGAGGCACGAGACGGCCTCCTCTGCGAAACAGCGGCCTGCTGTTGCAATCGACAACAATCATCGAAGGTTTCATTATATTCCTTCAAATATAACGCTGGCCAAAGTGATGGCTATCGATATATTCCGCTCAATATTTCGCAGGTTGAGGGAGTCTCACAATGAAGTTTGTCGATCGTCGCTGGATCAACAAGGCGGTGACAGCAGCCGCCATGGCCTTTGTCGTCATGGGATCGGCCGTGACGCCGGCTGCGGCGCAGGAAAAGGTCACCGTTTTTGCCGCAGCGAGCATGAAGAATGCGCTTGATGCGGCCAACAAGGCCTGGAGCGCGGAAGCCGGCAAGGAAGTCACCGCGTCTTATGCCGCAAGCTCGGCGCTTGCCAAGCAGATCGAAGCCGGCGCACCGGCGGATATCTTCATCTCGGCCGACCTCGACTGGATGAAATACGTGTCCGACAAGAAGCTGGTCAAGGAAGACACCAAGTCCAACTGGCTCGGCAACCGCATCGTGCTAGTTGCCCCGAAGGAAAATGCAAAGCCGGTCGACATCAGCCAAGGCTTTGATCTGGCAGGTCTGCTGAATGGCGGCAAGCTTGCCATGGGCGCGCCGGATAGCGTTCCTGCCGGCAAATACGGCAAGGCCGCACTTGAGAAGCTCGGCGCCTGGGCATCGGTCGAAAAGAGCGTTGCCGGCGCCGAAAGCGTGCGCGCTGCACTGGCGCTCGTGTCCCGCGGTGAAGCGCCTTACGGTATCGTTTATGCAACCGACGCCGCTGCCGATCCGGGCGTTGCCGTCGTCGGCACTTTCCCGGAGGAAAGCCATGCGCCGATCATCTACCCGATCGCCATCCTGTCCGAATCCAAGGCAACGGATGCTGCCGCCTATCTCGAATATCTGAAGTCCGCCAAGGCCGCTCCCTTCTTCGAGAAGGAAGGCTTCACGGTTCTCAAGTAAGAGATCGAAAATGATGATGCGGCTTCCGCCTCGGCGGAAGCCGTTTTTATGTGGAGTTGGCCGTTGGACTGGATGACGTTGAGCGACGAGGAATGGGTGGCGATCAGGCTCAGCCTATGGGTCTCCGGCATTGCCATGATCGTCAGCCTGCCATTCGGCATCGTTACCGCCTATCTCCTGGCGCGCGGCAAATTCTGGGGCAAGTCGATCCTCAACGGCATCGTCCATCTGCCGCTGATCCTGCCGCCGGTCGTCACCGGCTTTATCCTGCTCGTGCTGTTCGGCCGTCGCGGCGTCATCGGCGCCTTCCTCAACGAATATCTCGGCATCGTGCTTTCCTTCCGCTGGACGGGCGCGGCCCTTGCCTGCGGCGTGATGGGGTTCCCGCTGATGGTGCGCTCCATCCGCCTGTCGATCGAATCCGTCGATCGCAAGCTGGAAGAGGCTGCCGGGACGTTGGGCGCAAGCCCCGCCTGGGTGTTTCTCACCGTCACCCTGCCGCTTAACCTACCCGGCATCATCGCCGGCATGATCCTTGCCTTTGCCAAGGCCATGGGCGAGTTCGGCGCAACGATCACCTTCGTTTCGAATATCCCGGGCGAGACGCAGACCCTGTCCGCCGCAATCTACACCTTCACCCAGGTGCCGGGCGGTGATCTCGGCGCCATGCGCCTGACCATAGTGGCGATCGTCATCTCCTTTGCTGCATTGCTTGCGTCGGAACTGCTGGCCCATATGGTTGGAAAGAGGGTGAGCCCCGAATGACCCTTCTCGTCGAAGCCAGACAGAAACTCGGAGCCTTTTCGCTCGATGCCGGCTTTTCGTCCGAAAGCGGCGTGACCGCTCTGTTCGGTCGCTCGGGCTCCGGCAAGACCTCGATGGTGCGGATCATCGCCGGGCTGGCGAGGCCCGATCATGGGCGGCTGGTGATCGACGGCGAAGTGCTGGTGGATACCGAAAAACGCATCTTCGTGCCCAAGCACAGGCGTCATTTCGGTTACGTCTTTCAGGAAGGACGGCTTTTCCCGCATCTTTCGGTCCGCCAGAACCTCACCTATGGCCGCTGGTTCGCACCGAAGAATGCTCAGGCCGCGGAGTTCGACCGTATCATCGAGATGCTCGGTATCGACGCCCTGCTCGATCGGCGGCCGGGGGGGCTCTCCGGCGGGGAAAAGCAGCGTGTGGCAATCGGCCGTGCGCTTCTGTCGGCGCCGCGCCTGCTCTTGATGGACGAGCCGCTCGCGGCGCTCGACGAAGCCCGCAAGGCCGAAATTCTCCCTTATCTGCAGAGGTTGCGCGACGAGATGGCAACGCCGATCGTCTATGTCAGCCATTCGGTCGCCGAAGTGGCGCAGCTCGCCGACAAGGTCGTGATGATGAAGGATGGCCGGGTCGAGGCGACCGGGACGCCGTCCGAAATCCTGTCTCTGCCGTCCACCGACCGGCGGGAGGCCGGTGCCGTGCTTTCCGGCACGGTGCACACGGTCGATCCGGCGCACGGGCTTTCCACCGTCAGCCTTTCTTCAGCAGTCATGACAGTGCCGACCGCCAGGCTTGTCGCGGGGCAGAATGTGCGCGTGCATATCCCCGAACGGGACGTTATGGTCGCAACGATCCGCCCGGAAGGCCTGAGTGCGCTCAACATTATCGACGGCCATGTATCTGCCATCGTGCCAGACGCGGAAGGGATGGCGCGTATTCATATCCGTTCGGGCGATGACGTCCTTCTCGCCCGCATCACCATGCTTTCCGTCGAACGGCTGAAACTCGTCATCGGAAACCCGGTCTTTGCGGTTATCAAAACGGTGGCGCTCGAGCGCTAGACGCTCGAGCGGCGCATTTCCACCATAAGCTGTCGGCAATCGATTTTCCTGCTCGCCAAAGGATTGACCAACGTCAGATGACGGTCAATCTATAGGCGCAATACTGCTTCGGCTCGGGAGGACGACGCATGCCTAACTTTTCCGAAAGCCGAAAGAAAAACCGCGTCACGCTGCTTGATGTCGCCCGCCATGCAAGCGTATCGCGCGCCACGGCGTCGCTCGTCATCCGCAAGAGCCCGCTGGTCAGCAGCGAGACCCGTACCAAGGTCGAAGCGGCGATGCAGGAACTCGGCTACGTCTACAATATGGGCGCTGCACGGCTGCGGGCCGATAGAAGCCTGACGATCGGCGTGGTGATACCCAATCTCATCAATCCGTTCTTCACCGAATTGCTGGCCGGCATCGATCGGATCATCGATGCAGCCGGAATGGTGGTGATCCTGGTCAATAGCGGCGATCTCGTCGCCCGTCAGGAGACGTTGCTCACGCGTATGCGGGAACATGGCGTCGACGGCGTCATTCTGTGTCCCGCGGCAGAAACGGGGATGTCGCTGGTTGAGCGGATGGTGGAATGGGACCTGCCGCTTGTCCAGGTGCTGCGCCGCGTTTCGGACGACTGCGATTATGCCGGCGTCGATTATGCATTCGGGATGCGCCAGGCGGTCGACCATCTGGCGGGGTTGGGACATCGTGATATCGCCTTTGCCCTGCATGGGCCGGTTCACTCGGCCTATCAGGAGCGGGTCGACGGTTTTCGCGAGGCAATGAGCGCGCGGGGGCTGGATCCCGGCAACATTATCCGCGTCCCGACCCAGATTGCGGCAGTTGCGGAGGCGGCCCCGCTGTTCGTCTCCGGTCCCCGCCGGTCAAGTGCCGTGGTCTGCTTCAACGATGTCGTCGCTCTGGGGCTTTCCGCCGGCCTGTACGATCTTGGCATAACGATCGGCCGCGATTTCTCCTTGGTCGGCTTCGACGATGTCGCCGATGCCGAAGCAATGCGTCCGCGTCTCACATCCGTTGCCACATTTCCCGAAGCAATAGGAGAGGGGGCAGCAAGGCTGCTTCTGGACCGTCTGGAGAAGCCGGATCTGGCCCCTCGCAAACTTGTGAATGCGCCGCGGCTGCATATTCGTCAATCCAGTGCCTATCGGCAGGTGCAGACGGGGGACGAACAGAAAATGCGGGTTGACGTCTTGCGGCAAGGCAATTAGATCGATCTAAATAGTCGCATGGAGGTGCGGCCTGCGAGCGCGGAGGAGCCCTTGTACAATTTCAATTTCGAGCCTGTATTGGCAGGTTTTGACAAGCTCCTGTTCGGCGCCTGGGTAACGGTACAGCTGTCCTGCGCGGCGATGGTGATCGGCCTGATCCTGTCGATCCTCTGTGCCGCCGGCAAGACCTCTCGGGTTGCGCCGCTGCGCTGGGTGATCGATGCCTATATCGAGATCATCCGCAACACGCCTTTCCTGGTGCAGATCTTCTTCATCTTCTTCGGCCTGCCGGCGCTCGGCATCCGGCTTTCGCCCAATAGCGCCGCACTGGTTGCTCTGGCCGTCAATTTCGGCGCCTACGGCACGGAAATCATCCGCGCCGGCATCGAGTCGATCCAGAAGGGCCAGGTCGAGGCCGGCACCGCGCTCGGCCTCTCCAAGCTGCAGATCTTCCGCTACATCATCATGAAGCCGGCGCTCAGGACCGTCTATCCGGCGCTGACCAGCCAGTTCATCTATCTGATGCTGACCTCCAGCGTCGTTTCGGCGATCTCGGCCGACGATCTGGCGGCTGCCGGCAACGACCTGCAGTCCGCGACCTTTGCCAGCTTCGAGGTCTATATCGTCATCACGGCCATGTATCTCATCATGTCGATCGGGTTCTCCGCGATCTTCTCTATGATCGAGAAGGCCGCCTTCCGATATCCGTTGAACCGCTGAGGGGGAGGCTGAACCATGCTTATCAGACCTTTTGGCATAAACGAATTCTGGATCATCGTCATGGCGGCGCAGTGGACGATTGCGCTTTCCGCAATCGCCTTTGCCGGCGGCGGTGTCGGTGGGCTTTTGATCGCGCTTGCCCGCGTGTCCGATGCGAAATGGCCGAGGCTGCTGGCCACCGGTTTCATCCGCGTCTTCCAGGGCACGCCGCTTCTGATGCAGCTCTTCCTGGTGTTCTTCGGCATGAACATCCTGGGCTTTGCCATCAATCCGTGGATCGCGGCAGCCGTTGCACTGACGCTGCATGCCAGTGCGTTCCTGGGTGAGATCTGGCGCGGCTGCATCGAGGCGATCCCGCCCGGCCAGCGTGAGGCGGCCACGGCACTGGGCCTGCGCTACATCAACCGGATGCGCTACATCATCCTGCCGCAGGCAAGCCGTATCGCGGTTGCGCCGACCGTCGGTTTCCTGGTGCAGCTGATCAAGGGCACGTCGCTCGCAGCCATCATCGGCTTTACCGAACTCACCCGTCAGGGTCAGATCATCAACAATGCGACATTCAGCCCCTTCATGGTGTTCGGCACCGTGGCTGCAGTCTATTTCGTCCTGTGCTGGCCGCTGTCGCTGCTCGCACGTCGCATGGAAGTGAAGTTTTCCCGGTCGACAACGCGTTGACCGGTCCTTTGCCGGCGGGAGGAAGCCGGTGGACAAGAAAGGGTAGGAACATGAATATTTCGAGACGCATGGCAATGGCCGGCATCGGTGCGGCACTTCTGATCGGCGCATCCGCCCCGCTCGCTTCCGCGCAGACGGTAGAGAGCATCAAGCAGGCCGGTACGATCAAGATCGGCATGATGGTGGATTTCCCGCCATTTGGTATCATGAATACGTCGAACGAGCCGGACGGCTATGACGCCGATGTGGCCAAGCTGCTCGGCACGGAATGGGGTGTAAAGGTCCAGATCGTTCCGGTCACCGGCCCGAACCGCATTCCTTACCTGCAGAGCAACCAGGTCGACCTGCTCGTCGCCTCGCTCGGCATTACCGAAGAGCGCGCCAAGAACGTCGACTTCTCGCAGCCCTATGCCGGCATTTCGATCGGCGTCTTCGGCGCATCCGATACGGCCGTCTCCAAGCCGGAAGACCTGTCAGGCAAGACGATCGGCGTCGCCCGCGCCTCGACCCAGGATACGGCCGTCACCAAGGTGGCTCCGAAGGATGCCAAGATCCAGCGTTTCGATGACGATGCCAGCGCCGTTCAGGCACTGCTCTCTGGTCAGGTCGAGCTGATCGGCGTCTCCAACGTCGTCGCGACCCAGATCGAGCAGGCCGCTCCGGGCCGTTTCGACCAGAAACTGCAACTGAGCCAGCAGGTTCAGGGCATCGCCGTGCGCAAGGGTTCCGCCGAACTGCTGACCGCCGTCAACGCCTTCGTCGAAAAGGCCAAGGCTGACGGCGAACTCAACAAGATCCACGAAAAGTGGCTCGGTTCGGCGCTGCCGGAATTCGTATCGGAAGCCAAGAAGTAAGCCAGACGTAAAGGAGTTCCTCGCATGACCGAGGCAAAAGCGAACGCAAACGCGGCGGCCGTGCGCGGGACTTCCGATCTGGCCGTGCATATGGAAGGTGTCAACAAGTGGTATGGCGCCTTCCACGCCCTCAATAACGTTAATCTCGAAGTGACCCGCGGCGAGCGTATCGTCATCTGTGGTCCATCCGGTTCGGGCAAATCGACGCTCATCCGCTGCATCAACCAGCTGGAAGTGATCCAGCAGGGCCGCATCGTTGTCGATGGTCACGACCTGACTGCCGGCGGCAAGAATGTCGATCTGGTGCGCCAGGAAACCGGCATGGTGTTCCAGAGCTTCAACCTCTTCCCGCACATGACGGTGCTTGAAAACTGCACGCTCGCCCCGATGAAGGTGCGCGGCATTTCCAAGGCCGAGGCTGATAAGACCGCGCGTCGTTTCCTGGAGCGCGTCCGTATTCCCGAACAGGCCGAGAAATATCCGGCGCAGCTTTCGGGTGGCCAGCAGCAGCGTGTGGCGATCGCCCGCGCGCTCTGCATGAACCCCAAGATCATGCTGTTCGATGAGCCGACATCCGCGCTCGACCCGGAAATGGTCAAGGAAGTGCTGGACACTATGATCGACCTTGCCAAGGAAGGCATGACCATGCTCTGCGTAACCCACGAGATGGGATTCGCGCGTCAGGTGGCCGATCGGGTGATCTTCATGGATCGCGGTGAGATTTTGGAAATGGGGCCGCCGGATACGTTCTTCGACAATCCGAAGAACGAGCGTCTGAAGAACTTCCTCGGCCAGATCTCCTGATCCACGCATTACAAGGATATTGCAGATGAAACCGGACCTCCTGCTTCTCGAACCGATGATGAAGCCGATCGAGGAACAGCTCGATGCGCTCTACACCGTGCATCGCGCCTATGACGCAAGCCAGAAACAGATGATCGAAGAAGCCCTGCCGCGCATCCGCGCGGCTGCGACCGGCGGCGGCGGCGGCATTTCCAACGAGTGGATCGAGAAGCTGCCGAACCTCGGCGTCGTTGCGGTGAATGGCGTCGGCACCGACAGGATCGATCTGAAATTCGCCCGCGAACGCAATATCGATGTCGCCACCACGCTCGGCGTCCTGACCGACGATGTCGCCGATGTCGGTATCGCCCTGATGCTCGCCGTTCTTCGCCAGGTCGTCGCCGGTGACACCTATGTCCGTAGCGGCAACTGGAAGAAGGGCGGTTTCCCGCTGGCCACCAGCCCCAAGGGCAAGCGGCTGGGCATTCTCGGCCTCGGCCAGATCGGCAAGGCCGTCGGCCGCAAGGCGGAAGCCTTCGGCATGGATGTTCGTTACTGGAACCGCTCGCCGGTCAAGGACACGAGCTGGAAGGCTTGCGCAACACCGATCGAGCTGGCGAAAGACAGTGATGTTCTGTGCGTGGTGATCTCTGCGAATGCCGAAACGCATAATATCGTCAACGCCGAAATGCTCGAAGCGCTCGGCCCCAAGGGTTATCTCATCAATATCGCCCGCGGCACGGTTGTCGATGAAGATGCGCTGCTCGCCGCGCTGACCGCCGGCACGATCGCCGGCGCCGGTCTCGACGTCTTCGTCAACGAGCCTAATATCCGCGAGGAATTCTTTACTGTCCCGAACACCGTGCTTCTGCCGCATGTGGGCAGTGCCACGGTCGAGACGCGTCTCGGCATGGGCGACATGGTTCTAAAAAACCTCGCCGCCTATTTCGCCGGCGAAAAGCCGCCGACCACGGTCAACTGAGGGCATCGGATCATGATCATTCGTCAGGCCTTTTTCGAAGGCTCGATCCATGCCGGCAAGGAAGACGCCTTCAAGACTTACGTCGCGGAAAAGCTGATGCCGATGTGGCTGGCTTTTCCGGGCATTCGCGAGGTCAAGGTTCTTTACGCCGTTGAACGGGACGAGGGCGCTCCGCCCTTCCCGATGGTGCTGTGGACCGCCTATGACAGCCGCGAAGCGCTTGCCGCAGCCTTGGAATCCCCGGTCCGTTACGAAAGCCGGGAGATGACCAAGGGGCTGCTGGAAATGTTCGATGGCCATATCCATCATCACGTCTTCGATCTCGCGCTTACACAATAAGATCAGATAGCCCGGCCGGTGTTCGGCAGCCGGGCTATCCTCATCACGGCCGGTCGAAGGAACCGTGACGTATCCGGGTGTTGCCGAGCGGCCCGCGCGTGACCGAGGCGCCGCCGCATTTTTCCGGGCCACAGCCACCGACGGCAGCCCT
>DLSX01000020.1:31542-42475 GCA_002500765.1 Neorhizobium sp. UBA7851 | reverse complement strand
GCCGGCCGCGCCGCCGCTTGCAAAGGTGGCGGTCGCCATTGCCACCCGCGGCCGTCCGGCCGTCGTCTCTCGGACGCTCCGCCATCTCCTGGCAACGCAGACACTGGCTCCGGAACGGGTGATCCTGTCCTGTGTCGATCGCAGCGATGCGGGGGATCTGGTCGATGGCGGGCGTGTTGACATCATCTGCGGAAAGCCGGGCTTGCCGTCGCAGCGAAACACCGTCCTCGATCACCTGCCGGCTGGAATTGACGTTCTCGTGTTTCTGGACGACGATTTCGTCGCCGATCCGAACTGGCTTGCGACCGCTGCCCGCGCCTTTTCGGACGAGAGCAGCATTGTCGGTTTCACCGGTCGGGTGGTGGTTGATGGCATCAAGGGCCCAGGCATTCCGTTCGAAGAGGCCGTCCGGCTTGTCGATCAGGCGCCGGCGAACACCGGTCCGGCCTGGGAGCGGCCTTTCAGCCCTTACGGCTGCAACATGGCATACAGGGTTTCAGCCATAGGCGATCATCGCTTCGATGAACGCCTTGTTCTTTATGGCTGGCTGGAGGATCGCGATTTCGGCGCGTCGCTGGCGAAAAAAGGCGGCGATCTGGTCAAATGCGCGGAGGCCTATGGTGTTCACATGGGGGTGAAGGTCGGCCGGGTCAGCGGCCAGCGTCTCGGATATTCGCAGGTAATCAATCCCATTTATCTACGTCGGAAGGGTACGATGACGACCAAACAGGCGATCGGCCAGATCTGGCGCAACATGTCGATGAATTTTGCGAAGTCCTTGTCACCGGAGCCGTTTATCGATCGCCGGGGTCGGGTGAAGGGAAATCTGACCGCCTTGCGTGACCTTCTGCGCGGCAAGATCACGCCGGAAAGGGCAGCCTCCCTGGAGGTTCCGCCATCCAATATCGAACGCCTTGGCGGAGGTGTCGCACGATGACCTTTGACAGACCAGGTCCCGTCGAGCGAGCGTCGCGCATCTGGCCGCTGGATAACGGTCCGAAAGACAACAGGGTCGATGGCCCCGTCATGTTCCTGAAACTGGTCTTTGCGCTTGCCTGGCAATACAAGATCCGGCTGCTTGCCTGCATGTTTTCCGGCATTGTCGTGGCGGTTCTCTACGCGCAGTCGCTGCCGCGCACCTATGATGCAACGGCGACCATGCTGCTTGAGCCGCGCCAGTTTGCCAATGCCACGACCTCGGTATTGCAGCAGGGGCTCGATCTGAACAGCGCCGAGAGCGAATTGCAGATCATCCTGTCGGAACGGCTTCTGTCGGCCGTTTTCGAAAGCCTGAAACTTTATGAAAGCCCCGAACTTGCTCCCCAGCCCGCCGGCGTCCTGAAATCGGCCATTCTCGGTGCGATCGATCTGGTTCGCTCGACCTTTGCGGGGCAACCGTCTGAAGACGACATCTCCACCCTCACGCAGAGCCCGGAGGACAATCTCAAGCGCATCGCCTTTGCCAATTTCGTCGAACGCGTGTCTGCCCGCCGCGTCGGCCAGTCCTATGTCGTTGCCGTGGGATATTGGTCGACGGATCCTGCGCAGCCGGCGCGTGTCGCCAATGCCATCATCTCGGGTTATATCCTGCAATCCGTCACCTCGAAGGAGCAGATCGCCAGCGCCGGAACGGAAACGCTGCAGGGCCGGCTTGACGTATTGTCGGCGCAGATTGAGGCCGCGACCGAGGCGATGAAGGAAGGCACGCTGCCAAAGGCTGCAACGCCTGATGCGGATGCCAAGATCACCGGTGCGGCATTGCCTCCGCTTGCGCCCTCCAGTCCTCGGACGTCGCTCATCGTTGCATTCGGTGGCGTATTGGGCCTGTTTGCCGGCATGGCGGCGCTGGCGGTGAGCATCGCGTTCGATCGAAGGGTTCGTGGCCCGAAAGACCTTGAAGTTGAAACCTCGCTGCCCTGCATGGCGCAGATTCCTGAAGTAGGAGGCAGGCTGCAACTGGCGACGCGGGTAGGGGCGGGGCAGCGGATGCAGCGCCATTCGGTCGCGATCCGCGACTTCCGCACCTTGATCGACATCTCCCACACCCACAAGAAGGGCGAGAGGAATGCCGTGATTGCGCTGGCGGGCTGTTCCAGAGATGTGGGCGGATCCGCCCTCACGCTCAATCTTGCCGACATGCTGAAACGGAGCGGGCGACCGGTGACCGTATTCTGGTGTGGCGAGCAGACCCGCGGTGTTTCGGGCGGCCCTCTTGCTTCGCTTGCAGATGCCGCGATTTCGAATGCCGAGATCGCGGAAATGGTTTTCGAGCAGCGGGATGGGATCGCGATCCTGCCGGTCCTGTCTCGTGACGAGGTGACCAATGTCTATGCCAATTTCCGCCATCCGCGCATCCGCGAGATCATCGAGGCGGCCCGGCAGAAGGGAGACGTCATTGTCGACCTGCCGGCCCTGGATGGTTCACTGGATGCCTTGGCATTGGCCTCTCAGGCTGATGTGGTCGTGATTGTCACGCGCTGGGGCCGTACCACGCGCGAAGCGGTCGGGCTTGCCGAACTGCAATTGCGCAGGGCCGGCGCCAATCTGGTTGGTTATGTCATCAACAGGCAACGATCATGAGTGACGATGCTGCCTTGAAACCCCTGCGGACTTTAGTGGCGGATCCCGGCAGCAGTGTTTCCGTGAGAAAAAGACGCGCGCACACTCCCAGGCTGGCGGTCATCGTGACCTGCTGGAACTATGCGGATTATGTCGGTGACGCCATAGAAAGCGTCATGAAGCAGGGGCGCAGGGATTGCGAGCTGGTCGTCATAGATGACGGCTCCACCGATAATTCATGGGTTGAAATCCGCCGGACGGGCGTGCGGGCCTACCGCACCGAAAATGGCGGGCAAAGGCTCGCCTGCCTGCGTGGTCTGCAGGAGACGACGGCGCCGTTTGTCCTGTTTCTCGATGCCGATGACGAATTGCTGCCCGGCTCATTGACCGAAATCCTCTCCCGCCTCGATGCGGATGTGGCCAAGCTCCAGTTTCCACTGATCCGAATGGATGCGCAGCGGCGGATCATCAGTGGACCGATCCCGCCGCTTTCCGATTCCCGGGGGCGGGAACTGGCCGACCATGTCTTGAGAACCGGGGACTATACGAGCCCCCCCACATCCGGAAACGTGTTTCGCCGGGATGTCTGCCAGTTCATAAAGGATGCCGATTACGAACGTGCGGTCGATGGCGTCATCCTGTTCGTGGCGCCTTTCATGGGCGATATCATCAGTCTCTCCAAGCCGCTCGGTCTCTATCGCGTGCATGATCGCAATGATTCCTGTTTCAGCAGGGAGTTGAACCCGGTGCCGCTCAAGCGCGAGGCCGAGCGCTTCGAGAACCGGCTTGAGCACTTGCGCCGGCTGTTGAACGAGAAGGGTATCGGCTCCCGATTGGTCACCACGGATCGCGCCTATTTCTATCAGGAGAGGAGCTTCTATCTGGCCATCGCCAACAGTGTTCGTGTCGGCTTGCGTCAGTTTCTCTTCCTGCTGTCGCTTCTGTGGATCTATCCGTATTCCGCCAAGATCAAGCTGTCGATGACGCTGTTCTTCATCCTGACGTTCCTGTTGTCTTCCGAGCGGGCAAAACGTGTCGTCAACTACCGCATGCAGGCGCATCGCAGATCCGCCATGGGACTGATCAGGACGATCTTCCTGCGTAAATCCTGACGCATTGCGCGCAAAGTTGGGAAGCGGTTTTGCGTCCGGAAATCCTGGACGTGATCACTCGCGCGCGCGCGCGACCGGGAAAACCGTGAACAGAAACATGCCGACGAACAGAAGGCTGGCCGATGTCGTGATAAGAAAGGGCATGTCGAGCCCGGTATCTCCGTGCTGCACATAAAAACCTTCGCGGAACAGCACGACGACCTGCGTTATGGGATTTGCCAGCAGCACATCCGAGAACGGATGCGGCATATGCGAGGGCACGTAGAATACGCCCGACAGAATAAACAGAGGGCGCGTGACTATCTCGAAGATCTTCTGATAGAGCGGAAACTTGAAGAACAGCACCGTATTGCCGAGCGCAACCCCAAGCGCCATGATCCAGGCAAAGGCGATCGCTTCGACGATATAGGACCATTGGATGATGACCGGCTGGTTGGTCGTCCACGTCGCCGCATAGAGAATGACAAAGGCCACCACGCAGGATGTCATCGCCTGCAGGATGAACCGCGCCACCACGGCATCGAAGGGCGACACCTTGGGATAGCTCATCAGGGCCTTGTTGCCGCTGACGGCAGAGACGAGATACCCTTCCATGCCCTTGTACATGCTGAAGGCGAGATAACCGGTGGCGTAAAACAGGGTAAAACTCGTCCCCAATGCCGGCATTCTTCCGATCGATCCGATCAGCACCGACATCAGCCCGATGAAGGCCACCGGCTCCAGCAGCGCCCACACATAGCCACCCGGGCTTCGGCCGTACCGGGTCGCGATTTCGCGGATCACGAAGGCGGAGACGATGCGGATATGGGTAATCAGGTAGTTCAAGAGCGTGCCTCGTCTCGAGACGATAAGGACACCGCCGGTGGTTGGGATCTCTTTCCCAAGCCACCGGCAGATGTCGCCGGTCAGTGCCGGTCGCGAATATTGTAGAAGATCATCACGGCGACACCCCAGAGCAGCAGCCCTGCCAGTGTCACCAGGATCGGGTTCAGCAGCCGGTACGGATATTGGGCCATCTGCGACAGGGTCGGCTTGATGAATACGGCGAGATACCGCTGTTTTGCGCCGGCCTCGACGCGGGCCTTTTCGAGCGAGGCAAGCGAGGCGGTATAGGCGCGCTCGGCAAACTCGTTCTGCGTCTGGATGGATTCGTAGAGCGCGATACGGCCGGCGACATCGGTTGCCTGGCCGCTTGAACGACCACCCTTGCCGGAAACGCCGCTGCCGAAACGCTGGCGTTCCTGCGCGATCTGGTTTTCCAGGCTGGAAATCTGCGAACGGATCACTCGCACGCGCGGCGTGTTTGCGCTCATCTGGTTGAGTGCGGTCGAAAGCTCGGTCCTGAGCTTGACCAGCTGTTCTTCCAGCGAGCCGATCAGCTGTGCAGCAAGCTTGGCACCTTCGATCGGGTCGGCTTCCTGCGAAGCGTCGCGATAGCTTCTGAGCGAAGCGCGGGTCTGGGTCAGGCGGTCTTCCGCGGTCTGCACTTCGTCCCGCGCCGTCCTCAGCACCTCGTTTCGGGCGGTCAGCGACAGGTCGTTGATCAGCCTTTCGCTCTGCGCGATGACGAAATCGGCGACCTTCTGCGACATGTCCGGGCTGAACGCCTTCACCTGAAGGTCCATGATCCCCGACGTCTGGTCGAAATTCACCGTGATCATGCTGCGCCAATAGGCGAGCTTGTCTTCGATCGGCATGTCCGGGCTGATGCCGTAAAAGAAATCCAGTCCCTGGCGTGCAAAGATGGCATCGAGACCGAAAGCCTCGTCGACCATCTGCACCATGCGCTCGCTGAGGATGAAGTCGACGAGCACATAGGAGTCCGAAAGCGTGCTGCCGGCCGAACTTTGGCTGAACATGCCGAGCAGGTCGCTCGACGGTGCCGCCTCGATGCTGCGGACCGAGAAGGACGAGAAGCTGTGATACTGGTCGGCCGCGATGAAGCCCATATAACCGGTGCTGACGACGGACGGGACTGCAACGAGTGCGAGGAAGCCGCCGACAATCGCCATATGCCGCCTCTTCAGCGTCCCCAGCCAGCCGCGCTTTGCCGGTGTCTCGGACTTGGGGGCGACCGTTATCTCCGGGGCGCCCGGCTGTTCGACCGGAACCGGCGCGGGTGCGCGCTGCTCGAGCAGCGATTCCAGGAGGCGCAGATTTCTGCTCGGCTGGGCGACCGGCCGTTCCAGGGGCTGAGCAACTTGATTGCCTGATACGGTGTTTGGAGCCGTCTGGTTCAAAGTCAGTGCCTCTTCATATTGCTTTCATGCACGGCGATGGCCTCGTTGATGTCATCGTAGTAGGTCATCTGTCCATTTTCCAGAACGATGCCGGTCTGGCAATAGTCGCGCAGCGTTCCGGTGCTGTGGGATACCATGATCACGTCGGAATTGCTCAGCTTCTCCTTGAAGGTCTGCTGCGATTTCCGCTTAAAGTTGGTGTCGCCCACGGCGGTGATTTCGTCGACCAGATAGTAGTCGAAATTTATCCCCATGCTGACGCCGAATGCCAGCCTTGCTTTCATCCCCGAAGAATAGGTTCTGACCGGCGCATGATAGAATTGCCCCAGTTCGGCGAATTCCGCAACATAGGCAACCAGTTCGTCCGTATCCACGCCATAGATGCGGGCAACGAAGCGGACATTCTGTTCGCCGGAAAGATTGCCCTGGAAACTGCCCTGAAAGCCGAGCGGCCAGGAAATCTTTCCCTGCCGGATGATGCGGCCGCGATCGAGTTCGAGTGTGCCTGCGATGATCTGTAGCAGCGTCGACTTGCCGGCGCCGTTGCGCCCCAGAAGCCCGATGCTCTTGCCGCGCGGAAAGGTCACCGACACGTCGTCGATGATCATTTTCCTCACACCCTTCATGCGCACCTCTTTGGTGGCGCGTTCCAATCGGATCATCGGTCTCTCAGCCTTGCTCTGCACGACGTAAACAGCACGAGCCCCAGGAACATGAGGCCGGCTGCAACGCACCAGACATAGAATCCGTCATATCCGGAAGCCCGGTATTGCGGATAAAATCCGGTCCTGAATTGCATGACGATATGCGCCAAAGGGTTAAAAAGTATCACATCCCTGGCGATCGGCGGCAATGAGTCCGGCAGGAAGAATACCCCGGAAACCAGGAAAAGCGGGCGGGTGATGATGCCGTAGAGCTTTTCGTAGATCGGGTACATGATGAACAGCACGGTATTGGCAAGCCCGATGCCAAGCGCGATCAGGCTCGCCGCGGCGATCGCTTCCAGGATCGGCGGTAGATGGATCGAAACCGGATGGCGCACCGTGAGGACGATATAGCCGAGAACGACGATGGCGACGATCGTTGTCGTCACGATCTGCAGCATGTAACGCGCGGCAACCGTATCGATCGGCGCGACGTTCGGATAGCTGAGCAGAGCCTTGTTGCCGCTGACGGCGCTGTTCAGATAACCCGCCATCGCCTGATAGAACTGGAAGCCGATATAACCGGTGGCGAAAAACAGCGGAAAGCTGGTGCCGAGCGGCGGCATATGGGCGATCGCCATGAAGATGACCGACAGGAAGACGATATGGCTGACGGGGTCGAGAAAGGCCCAGAGATATCCGCCCGGCTTGGCTCCAAAGCGCGTCGACATTTCGCGCATCACCAATGCGCTGACGACACGAGTGTGAGTTGCTAGATAGGACAAACGCGTCTGGAAACCCTGGTTGGTGAAACGGGCGGTAACTGCCGCTAAATTATGTCAAATCGGCAGTTTATGCTACCGGAAATGATGGCGGAGCGAGAGCGTTGGCCGATTTTGCTGCCGCTGCGCGGGTTTGACAGGGAGCGCCGGCCGAAAAGCCCGACGCTCCATAGGGGCTGACGCCGTTACGCGCCGGCCAGCAGTTCCTGGCAATAGCTCGGTCCGGTTGCGCCGGGGCGGTCGGACGTGATTTCGATATTGCGGATCGTGTAATCGGAAGAGACGGTGAGCTTGGCCGAGCAGCTGACGCTGGCGCTCTTGCCGTTCTCCAGCTTGATGCGCTTGTAGCCGCCGCGCCAGCTGTAAATGGTGCTCGAACCCGATGCGACGTCATCGAGCGGCGGATTGTATTTGGCAAAGAACTCGCCGGCGGAGCGGCCGACCCAGCGCTTGGAGATCGGGCTGTCGGAAAGGGTGACGGTCGTGCAGCTGGAAAGCGCAAGCGCGAGAAGGGCGGTCGATGCGATGAGGCGGCGGCTCATGATCCGTGAAAATCCTTGTGTGTGAGCTTGGTATGATGGGTCTGCCCCGAAAGAAGGGCCTTTCATCTTTCAGCTAGCAGATTTTCCAGCCGCGTCACGCCATTAGAGATTGGCCATTGCATCAAAATCCGAAACCGCCGCTTTTTTGCAACGGATTTGCGACGGGCTGACAAGTCCCCGGACTTCCGCGTCGTGTTACTCTCCGCGAAACCGGCCCCTGCCGCAGGCTCATGCCATGGTGCGACAAACGAAATTCACCTTGTCACATTTTTTTCGAAAACGGTGCTTGTCGAAGGAAAAATGCTGTTCTATAGAGGCGCCACTGGTCACGGAGTGTAGCGCAGTCTGGTAGCGCACCACGTTCGGGACGTGGGGGTCGCAAGTTCGAATCTTGCCACTCCGACCAGTTGAAAAGGCCCGCATACGCGGGCTTTTTTCGTTTCTGGATACCTTGGTTTCCTTAGTCGCGATCGCACAAGAAGAAGGCGGCCTGAGCCGCCTCCGTTATTTCCCTCAGATATCGCTTCCCGCGCCGGAAAAGATCTCAGCGGCCTCCGCCGAGGTCATCCGTCTGATTTCCGTTTCGTCGCGGCGGCTGGCGAAGAGGTCGCTGGCCATCAACTGTTCGGCCAGATCTGCGGGAAGGGACAGCACGACGCGTTGCTCGCCATCTCGGCCGCGGTGGATGCCGCCGAGATCGCCGCGCTTGGCTGTCACCATGCCGCCCGCAACCGTGTTCAGCGTATCCGGATCGATCAGGATGAAGGCGCCGGTCGAACGGTTCTGCTCATAGGCGTCGAAGACCGCCTGTTCTTCAAACGACAGATGAACCTTGCCGATTGCATTCATCGAAAGCATCGACGCATGCGGTTTCCACTGCCCGGTCTGCAGGTCGAGCTGTGAGATGGGTTCGATCACCACGCGCTGGCGGCGTGACCCGCTTTTCAGCCAGTAGCGTTTGCCCGGCTCGAGGCCGCCCGGCTGCAATGCGACGAGCTGCGCATCGAAGGATGTGCCGGTCATCGGCTGGCCGTCGATCGACACGATCAGGTCGCCGCGCGCCACATCCACCTGCCGGTCGAGGACGAGCGTGATCGCATCCCCTGCAACGGCGGCGTTGCGTACCAGATCGAAGGTGACGATCTGCTTCACATTGGCAACGGTGCCCGATGGCAGGATCGCGACCGAATCGCCCGGCTTGATCGAACCGCCGGCAACGGTGCCCTGATATCCGCGAAAACTCTCGCCGGGGCGCACGACGCGCTGCACGGGAAGGCGGAAGCCGCCGGCCTGGGTGGAGCGGCTCGTCGCAAGCTCCAGCGCCTCGATCAATGTCGGGCCTTCATACCAGGGCATACCCGATGCGCCCGACAGAACGACATTCTCACCCTTCAGCGCCGACATCGGGATCGCGGTGATCTGCCGCACGCCGAGTGCCAGCGCGAATTCGCGAAACTCATGTGAGATCTTTTCGAACACAGCCTTGTCGTAGCCAACCAGGTCGATCTTGTTGACAGCGAGCACGAACTGTCTGATGCCCATCAGCGCCGCGATCGTCGCATGACGGCGGGTCTGTTCGAGCAGTCCGGCGCGGGCGTCCGCCAAAAGGATGGCGAGATCGGCGGTCGAGGCGCCGGTCACCATGTTGCGGGTATATTGCTCATGGCCGGGCGTGTCGGCGACGATGAACGACCGCCGGTCGGTGGAGAAATAGCGATAGGCGACATCGATCGTGATGCCCTGTTCGCGTTCCGCCTGAAGACCGTCGAGCAACAGCGCGAAATCGGGCAGGCCGAGATCGTTCTGAGCGCCACTGTCACGTGCAAGCGTCGCCGCCTGGTCTTCCTTGACCGCCTTGGTATCCCAGAGCAGCCGGCCGATCAGCGTCGACTTTCCGTCATCGACGGAGCCGCAGGTGATCAGGCGAAGCGGGCGTGTGTCGCGCGAAACGCGGGCGGCGCTCTCGGCGAAGGGGATGACGTTTGCCGAAGCGGCATTTGCAGTTGCTGTGGCGCTCATCTCAGAAATATCCCTCGCGCTTCTTCTTTTCCATCGAGCCGGACTGGTCGCGGTCGATCGCGCGGCCCTGGCGTTCGGAGACGGTGGCGATTTCCAGTTCGGCGATCACCTCTTCCAGATTGGAGGCGGTCGAGCGGATCGCGCCCGTCAGCGGGAAGCAGCCGAGCGTGCGGAAGCGGATCGAGCCGTGCTGGATCTCTTCGCCGGGCAGAAGTTCCAGCCGTGGGTCCTCCGCCAGGATCATCATCCCGTCGCGCTCCACGTAAGGGCGTGTCGCCGCGTAATAGAGCGGCACGAGCGGGATGTCTTCCGCCTGGATGTAGCGCCAGATATCGACCTCGGTCCAGTTGGACAGCGGAAAGGCGCGGACGCTCTCGCCCTTTTTGATCATGCCGTTATAGATGTTCCACAATTCCGGCCGCTGGTTGCGCGGGTCCCATTTGTGGTCCGGCGTACGGAAGGAATAGATGCGTTCCTTGGCGCGGGAGGCTTCCTCGTCACGTCGCGCACCGCCGAATGCCGCGTCGTAGCCGCCGGCGTCCAGAGCCTGTTTCAGCGCTTCCGTCTTCATCACGTCGGTATAGAAGGCCGATCCGCGGGTGAACGGGGTGATGTTTTCTTCGGCGCCGCGCTTGTTGGTATGAACCACGAGATCGAGATCGTATTTTTCCGCGATCTGATCGCGGAACTCGATCATCTCCTTGAACTTCCACGTCGTGTCGACATGCAGAAGCGGGAAGGGGACGCGGCCGGGGAAAAACGCCTTGCGGGCGAGGTGCAGCAGAACGGAGGAATCCTTGCCGATCGAATAAAGCATGACCGGGTTTTCGAACTCGGCCGCGACCTCGCGAAAAATATGGATCGCTTCGTTTTCGAGAGCCTTGAGGTGCGGATCGAGCGGCGGGCGGGAAACGGGTGGGTTCTTGATTTCCGTTTCCTGTGCAGACAGGGACATTTCGGTCTCCAGATGGTCTTCAGACAAACACAAAATTGGTGGCTTCGAGTGCGGGGGTGCCCCTCATCCGCCTGCCGGCA
>DLSX01000020.1:19427-31495 GCA_002500765.1 Neorhizobium sp. UBA7851 | reverse complement strand
GGGGGGAGCCCGCTCAGATCGTGAGGGGCAGCCCCATTCACATTCGGCCGTTGATTGGCGTGGATTGATCGGCGTTCGCGGAGCCGTGGCTTTCCGGGACATGCAGTCCGCATTCGCGTTTCTCGTCGTTTTCCCACCACCATCGTCCGGCACGCTCGGGCTCGCCGGGCTTGATGGCGCGGGTACAGGGCTCGCAGCCGATGGACGGATAACCGCGGGCATGCAGCGGATTGACCGGAATGTCCCCGGCCGCCACATGGGCGGTGATCTTGTCGATATCCCAATCGGCCAGCGGGTTAACCTTGATGAGGCCACGCTCGGCATCGTATTCGGCAAATGGCGTCGATGCGCGATTGCCGGACTGGCCGCGGCGCAAGCCGGTCACCCATACCTGCGCTCTCGAAAGCGCCTTGGCGAGCGGGATCAGCTTGCGCACATGACAGCATGCGTGACGGGCTTCGACACTGTCGTAAAAGCCGTTGACGCCATATTTCTCCGCATAGGCGTCGATATCGTCCTGCTCCGGTCGAAAGCGGCGGATCGAAATATCGTAGCGCTCTTCCGTCTCGGCAATCAGCGCGACCGTTTCCTTGAACAGACGCCCGGTTTCCAGCGTCGAAACCTCGATCGGAAGGCGATGCATGCCGATAGCGGCGGTAATGACCTGGTCTTCAATTCCAAGCGAGGTGGTAAAGACGGCATGGCCAAGTTCGGTAGCGGCGGAAAGACGACCGGGGAGGTCGAGATTTGCAAGCCTGCCGTTCAGTTCTGCGGCGAGGATCTCTGCACCCTCTCCATACGCGTTACGCGCAATCACATCATGCGAGGTCATGGTTCTTCTTTCATCAGCAAGTGCTGTAGTATTGCGACTTGCAGGAGGCGATGACAGGAAAACCCGTTTCTTCCGTCGGTTCAGTTGAGCAAATATCTCTCCAAAGCCCGGCCTACACAGAAAACCTGCCGCCTTAACCAAACGTGACTGTTTTTGCGGCAGCAAATGCCCGCATAGGTTTGTAATTTTTGCATGTTTGCGCTACTTCAAAGTGGAGTGTGCAATGCGGCATGGTCGTGTGCGCAAAGGCGACTGCGGATGTCGCTTTCAGGCTGTCCGCGGGCGCAAGGAATACGAAGTGTAAGGCGACGACGTGAGGTTCTAATCGGCCTCGCGGCGGCGTTGCTGTTGATGGTTGCGTGATGATATCCCAGAAAGCGAAATATGCGCTCCGAGCCTTGGCCGCTCTGGCGCAGGCCGACCCGGATGAGCCGATGTTGATTTCGGAGATCGCGGTCCAGCAGTCCATCCCGAAGAAATTTCTGGAACAGATCCTGCTCGACCTGAAGCGCTCCGGCATTGTCATGAGCCGCCGCGGCAAGCAGGGTGGATATCTGCTGCTCAAGTCCGCCGACGCGATCTCCTTTGGCGAGGTGCTACGGCTGGTGGATGGCCCGATCGCGCCGCTTCCCTGCCTCTCCCAGACAGCCTACCGCAAATGCGATGACTGCGACGGCGAACATCTCTGCGAAATCCGCCACGTCTTCGCCCGCGTCGCCGATGCCACCCGCGAAGTCCTGTTCAACACCACGATCGCCGATGCGATCGAAGGTGCGGGTGAGGGGACGCAGAAGCCCGCCCAGGTGCGCGAACTGCTGACGGCGTAAACTCAAGGCTTGGTCAGTGTACCAAATTTTGGTATCTTCATTCGCGGAGGTGCCCCATGGCTCGTAACACGTCCATTTCCCTTGGTGATCATTTCGTCGGCTTCATCGACCGCCAGGTTGAAAGCGGGCGGTACGGCTCGGCCAGCGATGTCGTGCGCGCGGGGCTGCGCCTGCTTGAAGAGCACGAGGCACGCGTAAAGGCCCTGCAGGAGGCGCTGATTGCCGGTGAGGAATCCGGGGAACCTCAGCCTTTCGACAACGAGGCATTCCTCAAGCGCATGCGCGAAAAGCATGGGCGCTGACGAGAAAACAGAATTTCGAATTTCTCCGCTCGCACAAAGCGATCTGGAAGACATCTGGTCCTTCACTGTTGAAAAATGGTCGTGGGAACAGGCAGGGAAATACCACGCGGATTTGCTCAGGACTTTTGCTCAACTCGCTGGCGGTGACGTGAAGGGGCGCGAGGTCGATGTGAGGCGGGGATATCGCAAATATCCGGTCGGCTCCCATTTCGTTTTTTATCGAGCCCGTTCTTACGGGATTGAGATTATCCGCGTTCTGCATCGACGGATGGATGTCAACCGCCACCTCTGAGCTATGTCGGCGATGGTCGTGATGCTAATGTACTCTCGTTATCGAGGGGCGCGGCATGTTCTCAGTCTCCATTGCAAAATCGCCGGAGGATTTCGAGATCGTCGCGGCGCTTTGCCGGGAGCTGGCGGAATGGGACGTCGCCATGGCCGAGAGCCATGCCATCGATCCGCATCTGGCGATGGATTTCCATCATGGCGGGGTCGCCGCGAGCCTTGCCCGCCGCTACGAGCAGCCGGGGGCGCGTATGCTGTTGGCCAGGTGGGATGGCCGGCCAGCGGGATGCCTTGCCTTCTCCGTCTTCGATGATACCGCCGACGAACTTCACAAGTTCTTTGTCACCCCCGAATTTCGCCGAAAGGGCATCGGCGGTGCATTGATGCGGGCGGTTATCACGGCTGTCGAAATCCGCCACAAGAGCAGGCTTCTGGCGCACACCACGATCTACATGACCGATGCGATCGCGGTCTATCGCGCCTTCGGCTTCGACTTCTGTCCACCCTTTCGCCCGATACACGAAGCGGTTGGGCATACGGAGATTTTCCTGAAACGTGAGGCTCAATCGTGCTGAAATCGGCTCTCCGGAACGAATTCCAGCCGGATTGCGTTTTTGCCGTTCGGCGTTTTCCCGATGCTGCCGTTCTGTGAACCGATGCTCACGGAACCCATTCTTTGTCGCCTGAACCCCGCCAAGGGAAACAGTTTTGCCTTCTTTTCGCCGTGAATTGACTAAGACGACCTGACCGATAGAGTTTAGCCCGGACTACAGATCGAGGGATCACAGGAGAGACCTATGCTGAACTTCACCGATGGGATTGGAAAGCGGCTTGCAGTGCTCGCGCTCGGCGTGACACTCGCTGCAGGAAGCATTGCACCGGCCTTTGCCGCGACCCAGCTTCTCAACGTGTCCTACGATCCGACACGCGAGCTCTACAAGGATTTCAACGCGGCATTCGCCAAGCATTGGAAGGCCGAAGGGGGCGAGGATGTCGCCATCCGACAGTCGCATGGCGGCTCCGGCGCGCAGGCCCGCGCGGTGATCGACGGTCTCGAGGCCGATGTCGTGACGCTGGCGCTGGAAAGCGACATCAACGCCATCCAGAAGACCGGCAAGATCAAGGAAGACTGGCGCAGCCGTCTGCCCAACAACGCTTCGCCCTACACCTCGACGATCGTCTTCCTCGTCCGCAAGGGCAATCCGAAGGGCATCAAGAACTGGGGCGATCTGGTGAAGGGCGATATACAGATCGTCACCCCGAACCCGAAAACCTCTGGCGGCGCCCGCTGGAACTATCTGGCCGCCTGGGCCTGGGCCAATGAGGAGTTCAAGGGCGACCAGGACAAGATCAAGGCCTATATCGGAGATCTCTACAAGCGAGCCCCGGTTCTCGATACCGGCGCTCGTGGCTCCACGGTAACCTTCGCCCAGCGCCAGATCGGCGACGTTCTGCTCGCCTGGGAAAACGAGGCCTATCTGGCCGGCGAGGAATTCGGCAAGGACGCTTTCGATATCGTCGTTCCGCCGATCTCCATCCTCGCCGAACCGCCGGTTGCCGTCGTCGATGCCAATGTCGACGCCAAGGGCACCCGCAACGTGGCGGAAGCCTATCTGCAATATCTCTATTCCGATGAAGGCCAGAACATCGCGGCCAAGCACTTCTATCGTCCGTCAAAGCCAGAAGTGGTCGCACCGGAACTCCTGAAGCAGCTGCCGCCGATCAAGCTCGTCACCATCGACGACCCGCTCTTCGGTGGCTGGAAGAAGGCCCAGCCCGAGCATTTCGGTGACGGCGGTATCTTCGACCAGATCTACAAGCCCGGCGCCAAGTAAGGGCATGACAAGCAAAGCCATCAAGTGACACTGACGGCACGGTGCGGTAGTTTTATTCCGCACCGTAGCCATGTCGGGCCTGAACTCAGAATTCGGAACCAAGCATGACCGCATCCGCCACCGCTTCCACGGCGGGCTGGAGATTGAAGCAGCCGAGCATCATCCCGGGTTTCGGGTTGACGCTCGGCTTTTCGCTCGCCTACCTGTCGCTCATTATCCTCATACCCATTGCCGGCCTGCTCTGGCGTACGGCCGAGCTCGGCTGGTCCGGCTTTTTCGCCATCCTTTCCGATGAACGGACGATCAGGGCGCTTTACGTCTCCTTCGGCACGGCCTTCATCGCAGCATTGGTCAACGTCGTCTTCGGCACGCTGCTCGCCTGGGTGCTCACCCGTTATCGCTTTCCCGGACGCCGGCTGATCGATGCCATGGTCGATCTGCCCTTTGCCCTGCCGACAGCGGTGGCAGGCATCGCCTTTGCCTCGCTTTATGCCCCGAATGGCTGGATCGGCTCGCTGTTCATGCCCTTCCGTATCGCGTTCACGCCGATCGGTATCGTCATCGCGCTGATCTTCATCGGTCTTCCCTTCGTGGTGCGCACCGTGCAGCCGATCATGGAAGAGATCGACAAGGAAGTGGAAGAGGCGGCGGCCACGCTCGGCGCCAACCGTTTCCAGACGATTTTCAACGTGCTTCTGCCCGGCCTCACGCCGGCGCTCTTGACCGGTTTTGCGCTCGCCTTTGCCCGTGGCGTCGGGGAATACGGCTCGGTCATCTTCATCGCCGGCAACATCCCTTACGTTTCTGAAATCGCACCGCTGCTGATCGTCATCCGCCTGGAGGAGTTCAATTATGCCGGCGCGACCGCAATCGCCACGATCATGCTTCTGATCTCCTTTGCCATGCTTCTGGTCATCAACCTCATCCAGGCCTGGAGCCGCAGGAGGTATGGCAATGCGTGAGATGATCGAACTGCATCCGGTTGCGGCCCCTCACCCTAACCCTCTCCCCGCAGGCGGGGAGAGGGGACGTGCCTTGCTCGGCGCTCGAGAGAAGCGGAGATCTCGCGGCATATCCCTTCTCCCCGTCATGACGGGGAGAAGGTGGCGGCAGCCGGATGAGGGGCAGCCGCGCCCTGCAATGACAGGGAGGAAAGCCGATGTCTGAGAACCGTCGCACCTCCTTCCGCAACCCTGCCGATGAAAGCTTCTCGACCAAGCTTGTCCTCGTCGCGATTTCACTCGTCTTCCTCGCCTTCTTCCTGTTCCTGCCGCTCGTCTCGGTCTTTTACGAGGCCTTCCGCGAAGGATGGGTCACCTATGAGGAAGCGTTGCTGGAGCCCGATGCCTGGGCAGCCATCCAGCTGACACTGACGGTCGCAGCGATCGCCGTGCCGCTCAATCTGGCCTTCGGCCTTGCCGCCTCCTGGGCGATCGCCAAGTTCGAATTCAAGGGCAAGGCCTTCCTGATCACCCTGATCGATCTGCCGTTCTCGATCTCGCCGGTCATCTCGGGTCTGGTCTATGTCCTTCTTTTCGGTTCGGGAAGCCTGCTCGGCCCTTGGTTGAAGAGCTACGGCATCGAGATCCTGTTCGCCGTGCCCGGCATCGTGCTCGCAACCGTCTTCGTCACCTTTCCCTTCGTCGCACGGGAACTGATCCCGCTGATGCAGGATCAGGGCACCGGGGATGAGGAGGCGGCGCTCTCTCTCGGCGCGTCTGGCTGGCAGACCTTCTGGTATGTGACGCTGCCCAATATCAAATGGGGCCTGCTTTACGGCGTGCTTCTCTGTAACGCTCGCGCCATGGGTGAGTTCGGCGCCGTTTCGGTCGTCTCCGGCCGTATCCGCGGCCTTACCAACACCATGCCGCTGCATGTCGAGATACTCTATAATGAGTACAACATGGTCGCCGCCTTTGCCGTGGCATCCCTGCTGGCTCTTCTGGCACTCGTCACGCTCGCATTGAAAACCTTTCTCGAACTTCGGTTCGGTGCCGGCGCTGCCGGCGGCCGGCACTAGGATACCCCGCGCATGGAAGTCAAAATCAACAATATCCGCAAGGAATTCGACCGGTTCGCCGCGCTGAACGACGTGTCGCTCAACATCGCGTCGGGTGAACTGATCGCGCTGCTCGGCCCATCCGGTTCCGGCAAGACGACGCTGCTGCGGCTGGTTGCCGGCCTGGATTTCCCGACCGCCGGCCAGATCTTCTTCGGTGAGGAAGATGCCTCGCGCCATTCGGTGCAGGAGCGCAATGTCGGCTTCGTGTTCCAGCATTACGCCCTGTTCCGCCACATGACGGTGGCGCAGAATATCGGCTTCGGCCTCAAGGTTCGCCCCGCAGCCTCCCGCCCGCCGAAAAGCGAGATCAAGAAGCGCGTCTCTGATCTGTTGGACATGGTGCAGCTCTCCGGCCTGGAAAACCGTTATCCCAACCAGCTTTCGGGCGGCCAGCGCCAGCGTGTGGCGCTTGCCCGCGCCATGGCGATCGAACCGCGCATTCTTCTTCTCGACGAACCTTTTGGCGCACTGGATGCGAAGGTCAGAAAGGAACTGCGCCGCTGGCTGCGCGAATTCCACGACCGCACCGGCCACACCACCGTTTTCGTCACCCATGACCAGGAAGAGGCGCTGGAACTCGCCGACCGCGTCGTCGTCATGAGCCAGGGCAGAATAGAGCAGGTCGGCTCGGCCGACGACGTCTACGACCGCCCGCAGTCTCCCTTCGTTTTTTCCTTCATCGGCGAGTCCTCGCATCTGCCGGTCGAGGTGAAGAACGGCACGGTGCTGTTCCAGGGCGAGCCGATCGGCATTGCCGAAAAGAAGGATGCTGCCGGCGACCTGTTCTTCCGCCCGGAAGATGTGGTTCTGACCGATGACCGCGACGCGCTGTTCGGCAAGGTCACCGCCTGTCGCCGTTTGGCCGGCACGCGTATTGCCGAGATCGATATCGCCAACAACGGCCACGATCCCTTCCATGTGGAAGTCGAGGTGCCGTTGCATGCGCCGGTCGAGCTCGGCTCGGAAGCCCGCTTCCGCCCGACACGCTGGAAAATCTTTACCAAGTAACCGAGGACCGGTTGCTTGCCGGAACCCTGCGAGCTTGGCTACGTTCCAGCCCTGTCCGAGGATTGAGGAGGGGGCTGGAAATGCCGTTTTTGTCGAGGTTTGTTCTGTGCATCATCGCCGCCGCCGGCATGGCCGCTTCTGCACATGCAGGCTCGATTACGGATGCCAGCTTTCACAGCAACGCGCTCGACACCCAATTCCCGGTCAACGTCTACAAGCCTGATGGCGAAGCGCCGGAAGGTGGCTGGCCGGTTCTCTATCTGCTGCACGGCCATGACGGCAACCAGAACAGCTGGCGCGATCTGGGTGACATAGAGGCGACGCTCGACAGGCTGATTGCGGAAAAGACCATCCGCCCGATCGTCGTGGTCATGCCGGGCGTGGAAAATAGCTGGTACGTGAATTCCGCCGCCGTCGATGGGCCGGGCGATTACGAGACTGCCATCACCTCCGACCTCCGCCACGAAATCGAAAATACCATGACGGTGCGCAAGGATCGCGAGGGCAGGGCGATTGCCGGCCTCTCCATGGGCGGTTTCGGCGCGCTGCATCTGGCCTACGCCCATGAAGATCTTTACGGCGCGGTGGCAAGCCTCTCGGGCGCCATCTGGCAGAACGTGCCAGCCTCCGATCTCGACAAGACACCGGCCGACCTCAAGCTCATCGAAGACAGCGCCTTCTTCCATCGCGTCGATCGCGCCACAGTCACGAGCGGTGTGGTGTTGCCGTCAACGGGTGATCATTTCTCCGGTGCCTTCGGCACACCTTTCGACGCACGCCTGTTCAACGAAAAGAACATCTTCACGCTGGTCGCCCAGCACATAGCCGAACAGACGGACCTGCCGGCGACCTTCATCACCTGCGGTGACGATGACGGCTTTTTCCTCTGGCGCGGCGCGGTTGCCCTGCACGAGACGCTGCAGGCCGGTGGCCGTCCTTCGGAGCTGCGCATCACCGATGGCGATCATGTCTGGTCGGTCTGGAAGCTGACAATCATCGACGCGCTGCGCTTCATCGATGGACAGTGGGACAAGACGGAAACTGTTGCGAAAGACTGAGCCTAAACGTCAGCCGCGATAGGCGACCAGTACCGCGCCGCAGGCGATCAGGCATACACCCAGCCAGTTCGGCAAGGAGAGGCGCTCCCCGAGGAAAAGCACGCCGAACACCGCGACCATCACGACGCTCATCTTGTCGATCGGTGCAACGCGGGCCGCGTCGCCAAGCTTCAGCGCCCTGAAATAGCAAAGCCAGGATGCGCCGGTGGCAATGCCGGAAAGAACGAGGAACGTCCATGTTTTCGGCGAGATTTCGCCGACCGGCTGCCAGCCGCCAAGCATGGACAGAATGGCCGCGATGACGAGCAGGATCACGATCGTGCGGATGAAGGTGGCGAAATCGGAATTGATGTTCTCGATACCCACCTTGGCGAAGATCGCCGTCAGTGCCGCGAAGACGGCCGAAAGCACCGCCCAGAATTGCCAGCTCAGAAGCATGTTCGTGTCCCATGTCGAGGAATCAGACGTGAGGCGACCCTATCGGAGCCGGAAGGCAGCGTTAAGCGCCCAGAAGTGGTGTTTGCCGTCGGAAGCTGGAAGTGAGTTAAAAAAAACGATCTTCAAGAAACGGTGAAACCCATGGTCAGGACGCGCTCTATGGCACATCTTCTCTTTCGACAACCGAAAAGGAGTGACGCATGAACATCCGATCGATTGCCGCCGTTTCCGCCGCGATTGTTGTTTCAGCAACTCTCGCCGGCACCGCCGCCGCCCATCACGGCTGGGCCTGGGCGGAAGGGGAGCAGACCACGCTTGAAGGCACCATCCAGTCCATATCCTTTGCTCCGCCGCATCCTTCGCTCACCGTCATGGCTGATGGCACGGTCTGGCAGATCGACCTTGGCAATCCGCGCCAGACGGAGCGGTCGGGTTTTGCCGAAGGTTCGGCCAAGGTCGGTGACGCGATCACCGTGCTCGGCAACAGATCCGCCGACGAGAACGAAAAACTGATGAAGGCTGTGCGCATCACTGTCGAGGCTAAGAACTTCGACATGTATCCCGAACGGATCAAGACGAATTGAGGCGGCGGGCATGGAATGGCTGACGGTATGGCTCGAGCCGCTGGCCGTAACGCCCGTGGCGCGCCTGCTCATCACCTCGTCGACCACCTATCTGCTCGTCAATGCGGCCCACATCCTGTCCGTCGGCCTTCTGTTCGGCGCCATTCTTGCGCTGGACCTCAGATTGATCGGCTTTGCAAAGCCTCTGCCCCTGCCACTGGTGGCTCCCTATCTCTCGCGACTGGCCGGTTTCGGGCTGGCACTTGCGATGGCAACCGGCCTCTGTCTTTTCTCTGTGCGTCCGGTGGAATACGCGACCAACCCTGCCTTTCTCTGGAAGCTCGGTCTGATCGGGATCGGGTTTGCCAACATTCTTGCCGTCCATCGCAGCACCGGCTGGGCTAGCGTGCTGGATCGCGGCCAGCCCACTGCTGCACTGCGTATCTCGGCCGTGCTCTCGATCGTCATCTGGATAGCCGCAGTCGTGGCCGGCAGGTGGATCGGGTTCCTCTAGCTGCTTGCAAATCCTGTCGACGAAGCGCATCATGCATCGCAATTGCAATGCATGAGGTGCTGCCGTGAAAACTGCGACCATCCCTTCGCTCCGTGTGGAGCCAGAACTG
The DNA here is from genome assembly GCA_002500765.1 of Neorhizobium sp. UBA7851. Taxonomy (GTDB): domain Bacteria; phylum Pseudomonadota; class Alphaproteobacteria; order Rhizobiales; family Rhizobiaceae; genus Neorhizobium. The sequence continues at coordinate 21,662 of DLSX01000020.1, read as the reverse complement.
CGCGCCGCCGCGGAAAGCGTTCTGAAAGACGGTGAAACACTGTCTGGCCTGATGGAGGAGGCGCTGAAAAAGCAGGTCCACTATCGAAAGACACAGGCGGAGTTCATTGCAAGAGGCCTGGCGGCACGCGAGGAGGCGAAGCGAAGCGGCGAGTATTATGACGCAGACGAGGTCCACGACGAGTTAAGGGCAATGCTCGAAGCGAAGCGTGCCGAACTCCGCAAATGACCTTTCGGCTCCGCTATGCCAAAAGTGCTCGCGCCGATATCAAACGGCATTACGCATTTCTGCTGGAGCGTGATTTCGATGCCGCTGAAAGAGCGGTGGAAGTTATCATCCGGACGATTAACACATTGAGAGAATTTCCCTTCGCCGCGAGGAAGGCATCGGGAGGCACGCCCTTCATAAGGGAGCTCGTCATTCCGTTCGGTTCCTCAGGCTATGTCGCGCTGTATGAAATCGAGGACGCGACGCAAGTCACCATCCTCGCCATCCGCCACCAGCGCGAAGACGATTATCACTGACTACCGGTCGCCTAACGCCGCCCTCGGATTGACCCAGGGTTCCTGATTGCTGCGGGGCAGGGGCGTTTTTCCGAGAATATGATCCGCCGCCTTCTCCCCGGTCATGATCGAAGGGCCGTTGAGATTGCCATAGGTGATATGCGGGAAGATCGAGCTGTCGGCCACCCGCAGCCCCTCCACGCCGATCACCCGGCATTCCGGATCGACAACAGCCATCGGGTCGTCGGCGTTCCCCATTCGGCAGGTGCCGCAGGGGTGATAGGCGCTTTCCAGGTGCGCCCGCAGAAAACCGTCTATCTCTTCGTCCGATTGCAGATGTTCCCCCGGCTGGATTTCAGGTCCGCGATACTCGTCGAATGCCTTCTGCGAAAAGATCTCGCGGGTCAGCCGCACGCAATGGCGGAATTTGATCCAGTCTTCTTCATGGCTCATGTAGTTGAAGCGGATGACCGGATCGTCCTTCGGATCGGACGAACGCAGCGTCACGTTTCCGCGTGATTTGGACAGATTGTAGCCCACATGCGCCTGGAAACCGTGGCTCTTTGCTGCCGCCTTTCCGTCATAGGAAATCGCCACCGGCAGGAAGTGATACTGGATATCCGGCTGTTTCAGTCCTGCTTCGGAGCGCAAGAAGGCGCAGGCCTCGAACTGGTTCGATGCGCCGAGGCCGCCCTTGGACAGCACCCATTGCGCGCCGGCAACGCCTTGCCAGAACCACGGCAGCCAGGAATAGAGCGAGACCGGCTTGGTCGAGACCTGCTGGAAATAGAATTCCATATGATCCTGCAGATTGGCGCCGACGCCAGGCCGGTCCACCTTTACTTCAATGCCCATCTCCTTCAGATGCGCAGCAGGTCCGATGCCCGACAGCATCAGCAGTTTCGGCGAGTTGAAGGATGAGGCGGCGACGATCACCTCGCGATTGGCCTTGATGACCTCCGGCACGCCTCGCCGCAGCACTTCGACGCCGGTCGCGCGTCCGTTCTCGATGACGACCTTCTGCGCAAGCCCATAGACGATCTCGACATTCTTCCGCTTCATCGCCGGCCTGAGATAGGCATTGGCGGCGGACCAGCGGCGGCCCTGATGGATCGTCTGTTCCATCAGCCCGAAACCTTCCTGTTTCGAGCCGTTATAATCCTCCGTCGTCTCGAAACCGGCCTGTGCACCCGCCTGGATAAAGGCATGAAACAGCGGATTGCTCACCGGCCCGCGCTGCACATGCAGAGGACCATCGGTGCCGCGCCAGCCCTCTTCGCCGCCCTGGGACGTCTCCATGCGCTTGAAATAGGGCAGTACGTCCGCGTAAGCCCAGCCGCTTGCGCCAAGCTCTTCCCAGCGGTTGTAATCCTCCGCATGGCCGCGCACATAAACGAGCCCGTTGATCGAGGAGGATCCGCCCAGAACCTTTCCGCGCGGTGCGGTAATGCGGCGGTTGTCGAGATGCGGCTCAGGTTCGGAGAGATAACCCCAGTTGTAGCGCTTCATGCTCATCGGCCATGCCAGCGCGCCCGGCATCTGAATGAACGGCCCATAATCCGACCCGCCCGCCTCGATGACGATCACCGAATGCTTGCCGTCCTCGGAAAGCCGGTAAGCCATGGCTGAACCCGCCGACCCGGAACCTATGATGACGAAATCTGCCTGCATGAATTGCGCCTCTATATCTCTGCTGGGCTATGCCCCTTATCCGCCTGCCGGCACCTTCTCC
>DLSX01000020.1:0-19409 GCA_002500765.1 Neorhizobium sp. UBA7851 | reverse complement strand
AGAGGGCTAGGGTGAGGGGCAACTCCAAATCCAGGAGTGGCTAATCGCCGAACGTCCGGCCGAACCGAAATTCATCTCAATACGGCGCCTCGACCTTGCCCATTCCGACATAAACCGTCTTCAGCTCGGAATAATGCTCCAGCGCCGCAAGCGAGTTTTCCCGTCCGAAGCCCGACTGCTTTGAGCCGCCGAAAGGGATTTCCACCGGGCAGAGATTGTATGTGTTGATCCACAACGTCCCGGCCTCCAGCTGATCCACCACCCGGTGCCCGCGCGAAAGATCGGCGGTGAACACGCCCGCAGACAGGCCGAATTCGGTGGCGTTGGCGCGTGCTATAACCTCGTCCTCGTCGTCGAAATCGAGCACGCACATCACAGGCCCGAAGATCTCTTCGCGCGCGATGGTCATTTCGTCGGTCACGTCGGAAAAAACGGTAGGCTGAATGTAATAACCCTCACCGGTCACATCGTTCGGGATGCCGCCGCCGGTCAGAAGCGTCGCGCCCTCGGCCTTACCCTTGTCGATATAGGAGAGCACCTTCTGACGCTGGTCGAAGGAGATCAGCGGTCCCATCTGCGTCGCCTCATCCATCGGCTCGCCGATGGCGATCCTTTCCGTCCGCGCCTTGAGCCGCGACAAGAACTGGTCTTTCACCTTGCGCTGCACGAAGACGCGGGTGCCGTTGGAGCAGACCTGGCCGGTCGAGTAGAAATTACCGAGCATCGCTCCGCCGACGGCCGAGTCGATATCGGCATCATCGAACACGATCAGTGGTGACTTGCCGCCAAGTTCCATCGTCACATGCTTGAGTTGGCCGGCAGCCGCTGCCGCCACCTTGCGGCCGGTCGGCACCGAGCCGGTCAGCGACACCTTGGCGACATCGGGATGGTTCACCAGAAGCGGCCCGGTCTTGCCGTCGCCCTGTATGACATTGAACAAACCCTTGGGCAGGCCGGCCTCGATCAGGATTTCGGCGATCTTCAAGGCCCCGAGCGGTGTGTTTTCCGAGGGCTTGAACACCATCGCATTGCCGGCGGCGAGCGCCGGCGCACTTTTCCAGCAGGCGATCTGCTGCGGATAGTTCCACGCGCCGATACCGACGCACACGCCGAGCGGCACGCGCTTCGTGATCGCGAAATCGCCGCCGAGCGGGATATATTGACCGTTCATGCCCGCCGCGATCACGCCGCCGAAAAACTCGAAACTGTCGGCACCCGAAGTCGGATCGGCAACGATCGTTTCCTGGATCGGCTTGCCGGTATCGAGCGTCTCGAGTTCGGAAAGCTCGCGGTTGCGCTCCCGCATGATCTCGGCGGCACGTTTCAGGATGCGGCCGCGTGCGGTCGGGCTTAATGCCGCCCATTCCGGCTGGGCCCATTTTGCCGCCGCGATTGCCTTTTCCACGATTGCTGGCGTTGCCGCGTGCAGCCTTGCGATCACCTCGCCGGTGGCGGGGTAAAGGCTTTCGATGACGGTTCCGGCTGTATCTTCCACATATTCGCCATCGATGAAGTGGCTGGCTTTCGGCTGTGCTTTCATTCTCACTCTCCGCGCGGATAGCGCTTGGACTCTTCAAGATTGTCGAGGTTCATGTGGTTGCGCATGTAGCGCTCCGAGGCTTTCTGCAAAGGCTGATGATCCCAGGGATAATAGGCGCCGTTGCGCAGTGCCTCATACACTACCCAGCGCCGGGCCTGGCTTTCGCGCACGGCGGAATCGAATTCCGCCAGATCCCATTTGGCATCCCGCCTGGCGCGAAAACCGTCGATCACTTCGGCATAAGCCGGATCACCGGCGAGGTTCTTCAGCTCCTTCGGATCGGCTTCCAGATCGAAAAGTTGCTCGGGGTCGAGCTCGCAATGGATGTATTTCCATTTGCCCGCGCGAATGCCGACCAGCGGCGCATAGGAGGCTTCCGCTGCATATTCCATCAGTACCGGCGAGCTGCGCACCCCGCCGTCGATCACCGGCTTAAGGCTCTCGCCATCCGTCCAGGGCGCGATCTCGGCCATCGAGATACCGGCGAGGTCGCAGAGTGTCGGCGTCACATCGAGATTGGAAACCGGGGCTTGATGCAGAGCAGGGGCAATACCTGGACCCGCCACCATCAACGGCACGCGCGCCGAACCCTCGAAAAAATTCATCTTGAACCACAATCCCCGCTCGCCCAGCATGTCGCCATGATCTGAGCAGAACAGGATGAACGTGTCGTCCAGCATCCGTGTCCACGTCAGCGTATCGATCAGCTCGCCGACCTTCTCGTCGATATAGGAAATATTGGCGAAATAGCCCTGCCGCGCCCGGCGCACATGCTCGCCGGTGATGGCAAAACTCGCATAGTCGCAGGATTTCAGGATGCGCTCCGAATGGGGGTCCTGTTCTTCCAGCATGCCCACGTCGGGCAGCAGGTGTTCGCAATCCTCGTACAGATCCCAGAACTTTTTCCGCGCCACATACGGATCGTGCGGATGCGTGAACGACACGGTCAGCGCCCAGGGCCTGCGGTCCTTGTCGTCATTCTCCCGCGCCAGATGATAGAGCTTCTGGTTGGCGAGGAAGGCGACCTCGTCGTCATATTCCATCTGGTTGGAAATCTCGGCCACACCGGCGCCGGTGACCGAACCCATATTGTGATACCACCAGTCGATCCGCTCGCCCGGCTTTCGGTAATCCGGCGTCCAGCCGAAATCGGCCGGATAGATGTCGGTGGTCAACCGCTCCTCGAAACCATGCAACTGGTCCGGCCCGACGAAATGCATCTTTCCCGAAAGCGCCGTGTAATAGCCGGTGCGGCGCAGATGATGCGCATAGGTCGGGATCGACGAGACATATTCGGCGGCGTTGTCATACACCCGCGTCCGGCTCGGCAATTGCCCCGCCATGAAGGATGCGCGGGCAGGGGCGCAGAGCGGCGAGGACGTATAGTTATTGGCAAACCGCGCCGAGCGGGCCGCAAGCGCCTTCAGATGCGGCGCATGCAGCCAGTCCGCCGGCCCGTCGGGAAACAGCGTTCCGTTCAACTGGTCGACCATGATGATGAGGATATTAGGGCGGGACATGATCGCGGTCTTTCATGTTTTCTGTGTTGGCCGCATGTGATTGCTCACGAATGCGCCGATGAACCTGACGGCAATCCAGGCCCCTCATCCGCCTGCCGGTACCTTCTCCCCGCAAACGGGGAGAAGAACCAACGCTGCAACGCCGACATCCCTTCGGGGCGTCGAATTTGGCACGTCCCCTCTCCCCGCAAGCGGGGAAAGGGTTAGGGTGAGGGGCAGCATCGCGGCGCAGTTGGAGTAATCTTCTAGAACATATCCACATGGAGTATTTTCGATCCGCATCGCGATCAAGGAAGGATTGCGAAGTGCGGTGTCCCAAAAGCGGAGGCCGGAGGTGATGTTGCTAGTCGACAGGCGTAAACCAGTCGGGATCGGTTAAATTTTCGCGAGGAATTCATGCCGCTTGATCCGCGCGATCGACGCTACCAAGTGCCGCAGCAGATTCGAATAGCCCAAAAACAGGTCGCGTGAATGCCGCCGGAGTCATCTCCGCGCGCCTGTCTCGCCATCCGTTAGACGGCCGGTTAACAGCTTGGCAGTGCTCGGTATTTTCCTCAGCCTCGATCTGATGATCCAGAGTGGGCAATGGTCGCGCCGGCGCTTGCCGCCAGATCTGTCTGAATATCAGGTTGATTCCCGTAATTCATTGAATTTTAAGCAAATACCGGGGGTGTGTCACAAAACTTTCATACGATTTTCATAGAGGAGCAACGGATTATTGACGGGTCGCAACGCAACCTGCGCAACGTCATTTAAGGCCTATTTTCGAGCATTCTGAAAGCGCTCGTGCAGTGGAGTAATGCGTATGTCGTCTGCGGCTGTTCTCGAACCGGGTGTGATCCGGCGATATGCAGGCGATCAGCTTGTTACTCTTGGAAAACTGGTTCTGGAAAACGCCTTCCAGCCGATTGTGGAAGTCGCCACCGGTTCGGTCTTCGGTTACGAATCCCTGCTGCGCGGCCATGAGCGGATCGGTTTTGCCTCTCCGCCGACGCTCCTCGATGAGGCCCATCAGACAGGGCAGCTTCTCGCGCTCGAACAGATGATGTCCGGTCGCGCGCTTGCCAAGTTCGCGACGCTTCCCGAATATTCCTCGGCCACACTTTTCCTGAACCTCGATGTCCGCCTGATCCGACAGGGCCATGAATTTCTCGAAAAGGTGCTGCATCACCTTCGCGCCGCGGGCATTGCGCCATCTTCGGTCTGCTTCGAGTTCTCCGAACGCTTCGACAATACCAGCGTGCCCGAATTCGCCGATCTGGTTGCAGAGATGCGAAAGGCCGGTTTCAAGCTCGCCATCGATGATTTCGGCGTCGGCCACGGCGAGATGAAACTGCTCTGCGACTTTCCGGTCGATTACCTGAAGATCGACCGACACTTCGTCTCGGAGATCGACAACAAGCCGCGCAAGCGCCATCTGGTCAAGAATATCGTCAACATCGCCCATACGCTCGGTATCCGGGTCATCGCCGAGGGCATCGAGACGGAAGCCGAATTTCTCGCCTGCCGTGAATACGGCGTCGATCTCGTCCAGGGTTATTTCATCGCCAGGCCGACGACCTTCCTCACCGAGCTGCAGTCGGCCTTCCCGCATCTGGCCGATATCGGTCGCACGCGCCGCTCCAGCCAGTCGCTCGACGAGATCTTGATCCGCAAGCAGATCGAGAACCTGCCCACGGTTTTCGAGAACGATGTGATCGACTCGGTGTTCGAACTCTTCCGCCGCAATCCGCGCCAGGCGTTCTTTCCGGTCCTGAACGCCAATGGCGAGCCGCGCGGGGTCATCAACGAATATCACCTGAAGGAATTCATCTATCAGCCCTTCGGCCGCGATCTCCTTAAGAACAAGGTCTATGAACGCTCGATCGCCCATTTCGTCGAGCGCGCGCCGATCATTGGGCTGGATGCCGAGGCGGAAGAGCTGATGAGCCTGTTCGCCAACATGGAGAACAGCGCCTGCGTCATCCTTACCGAAAACATGCGGTATGCCGGCGTCGTTTCAGCCGCATCGCTGATCAAGGTGGTCAACGAAAAGCAGCTGAAGATCGCGCAGGACCAGAACCCGCTGACCAGCCTGCCGGGCAACCGTGCGGTGCGCGATTTCATGCAGGAGGCTGGCCGCGACGACGAGGAAAGCCGTTTCTTCTGCTATTGCGACTTCGACAATTTCAAGCCGTTCAACGACCATTACGGCTTCCAGAAGGGCGACCATGCGATCTCGCTGTTTGCGGCACTGATGAAGCGTTACTTCTTCTCGGAAGGCGATTTCCTCGGCCATATCGGCGGTGACGACTTCTTCATCGGCGTCCGCGACTGGACACGCGAGGAGCTGGATGAAATCCTCGAGCGCCTGCTGTCCGATTTCCACGGCGATGTCATCGAGCTTTATTCCGAAGAGGAGCGCGCCTCCGGCAGGATACGCGGCCATGATCGCTCCGGGCTGGAGCGGGATTACCCGTTGCTGCGTTGCTCCATCGGCGTTCTCGAATTGCCCAAGGGTCTCCTTCTCGACGATATCGGCCGCATCAGCGTCGAGATCGCCGCGATCAAGGCAAGCGCCAAGGAGAGTGAAGGCGGGCTCGTTTTCTCCTCCTTCGGCGAGACAAAGTGACCGGCCACAGCCACCGGTCCCTTTCTAAGGTTGGGGTCGTGTCCTAAGTCAGTGCTCTCATGCTGACAGGAGTTCCCCTCATGACGCTTTCGCCCACGCCGCTTCCGAATGAGATGCGTTTCATCGACCTGCCGTCTTTCGGCGCCCCCGATGTGATGGTGCTTGCCCGCGGGCCATTGCCGAAGCCACGCCCCGGCGAAATCCTGGTGAAGGTCGAGGCGGCGGGCGTCAATCGCCCGGATGTGGCGCAACGTCAGGGCAATTACCCCGCCCCCAAGGATGCAAGCCCGATCCTTGGCCTGGAAATCGCCGGCGAAGTTGTTGCACTCGGCGAAGGCGTTTCGGACCATACGGTTGGTGACAAGGTCTGCGCCCTCGCCAATGGTGGCGGTTATGCCGAATATTGCGCTGTCCCGGCCGGCCAGGCGCTGCCATGGCCGCGAGGCTATGACGCGGTCAAGGCGGCGGCCGTGCCGGAGACCTTCTTCACCGTCTGGGCCAATCTCTTCCAGATGGCAGGCCTGACGGAGGGCGAGAGCGTGCTCATCCATGGCGGATCGAGCGGTATCGGCACGACGGCAATCCAGCTTGCCAAGGCTTTTGGTGCGACAGTCTACACCACGGCCGGTTCGCAGGAAAAATGCGACGCCTGCGAAAAGCTCGGCGCCAAGAGGGCGATAAATTACAAGACAGAGGATTTTGCCGAAGTCATCAAGGCCGAAACGGAAGGGACGGGGGTCGATGTCGTCCTCGACATGATCGGCGCCGCCTATTTCGGCAAGAACCTGTCGGTGCTGGCCAAGGATGGCTGCCTGTCGATCATTGCGTTTCTGGGTGGCGCAAAGGCCGATACGGTCGACCTGAGGCCGATCATGGTCAAGCGCCTGACGGTGACCGGTTCGACCATGCGGCCGCGCACTCCCGACGAGAAACGCGCCATCCGCGACGATCTCGTCACCGAGGTCTGGCCGCTTCTGGAAAAGGGCGAGATCGCGCCGGTGATCCATTCCGTTCTGAATTTCGATGATGTCGCGGAGGCGCATAAGCTGATGGAAACCAGCAGCCATATCGGCAAGATTGTGCTGAAGATCGGTTGAGATTGTCATTTATATCGATTTCGATATAATGCCTTGAATGAAGCCTCTGGTTTTTTCTTGGCGATGCTTTGGAGCAATTGCGCGCTTTTCCGGAACCGGTACGGAAAGAGGCTGGCGTGCAGTTGCACAAGCTTCAACTGGGGCTCGATCCTCATGACTGGAAGCCGATGACGGCGATTGGCTCCGGTGTCCGCGAGATCAGGATCAGGGACGATAGCGGAGCGTTTCGGGTGATTTACATCACCAAGATCGAGGATGCCGTCTACGTCCTTCACGCATTCCAGAAGAAGACCCAGCAAACGGCGAAGCGTGATCTTGATCTCGCTGCTGCTCGTTTAAGGCAGATATGATGGAGAAAAAGATGAAGAAGCAGACTTTCGACAATGTCTGGGATGCGCTTGAGGACAGTCCTGTTGAGGCGGCCAATATGTCGATGCGTGCATCGCTTCTGATCGCCATCGAGCAAAAGGTCAGAAGCTGGAACGTAACTCAGTCCGAAGCGGCAGGTAGGCTCAGGATCACACAGCCGCGGTTGAATGATCTTCTGCGAGGCCGTGTTGGCAATTTCAGCCTGGATGCGCTTATCACGCTTGCCGCGGAAGCAGGTCTTTCCGTTCGCCTGGAGATCGCGGAGGCCGCCTGATAGGCGGCAAGTCGAGGAAAAACTAAGGGGAAAATAGCGTCGCGGAGAATCGCCGATTTGATCAGGCTCGCGAATGTTAAGCCCCGACTGGTGATTTTGCAAAGCACATATATTCGCTCTGCGTTACATAACTTGCCTTGCAAGACATGCGTATGACACCTACCTTCTACTCATCGTCAACGTAGTGAAAGGAAGGTGATCCAATGTCTAATGAGATTTCGGTCTGCGTAACGGGCAATGGAAAGGTGGCGGTCTTGACGGGGCAGCCCTCGGCCTGAACTGCATCTTCCTTCGGACTGTCGAGAGACGGGCCGGGTTCGTTGAACGGACCAGATTTCATGGAAGGGTCGCCTCGGCGGCCCTTTTCCTTTTCTGCCACCAAGCGCAAGCATCTATGCTTCGGTAGCGAGGCTCGGCATGCTTCTGCATGATTTTTTGGCGTAATTCCTCCTACAATGCCTGTTTTCTGCGCTTCTGCTTTGATCGAGATCAGAAAAATACCTGCTCATTGCGCAGGGGTGTAGTGCCGATTGAATGCTACTCCAGGCAGGTCTCCCAACGTATAACCAACGCATCGAAGCAAGAGGGCGCCACCAACGAGCCGCCGCTTCGAAAGCCCAGGAAAGGGGGACCATCATGAACGTTACACGCACTCTCAAGAATTGGCGTAACTACCGTCGGACGGTTGCCGAACTGGAGCGGATGACGACGCGCGAACTGGAAGATCTCGGGATTACCCAATACCAGATCCGCAGCTTCGCTCGGACCGCCCACGGTCTCTGACAGAAAAACAGGCATGCTCTCCGATGAAAACGCTCGCGTCACGCGGGCGTTTTGCTTTTGGAGACTGTTTTAGGCAATCAGATGCCGATCCGCCCGACTGCCGGTATCTTGATCCCGGGGCGGGCAAGGTCGAAGCCCGCGACGAGGCCGAGGAAATGTACTTCCAGCCCGCTGCGCTTGCCGATCGAAAAACCGGCCAGTCCGCGGATCGTCACATGCAGGTCGCGCCAGTCCTCATCGAGATGAACGAATTCGCCATCCGGCAGGTAATCCCGGCCGACCGCATGCGGCGGCAGAACCGCGCCGATCTCTGGCAAGGTGCGAAGCACGTAGGCGACGAACGTGTTCGAGTTCGGTCCGGGCCAGATCGTGTAACCGCCGGGCTCGGCATAAGGGTAGGCGGCAATCGCGCCTTCGATTTTCGGGATCAGCAGCTCGGCTTTCGAGCCGGTGACCGAAGCCACCATCTCCGGCATGTTGGAATACCAATAGGCATCCGCTGCGCGGTGATTGCGCCGGATCGGCGATCCCCAGCCCACCTTGTCGTAGCGGGTATAGGTCGACGCACCCTTTTCCTTGGTGACGATCCAGGCATGGCTGGCGACAGCCCCCTTCAGGCCGCCCGTCATGGCCGAGAAAATATAGATCGCCGCATCGTTGCTCTCTTCCGGCTTGGGAAGAATGCCCGCCGATGTCCAGCGTGCAGCGCTCCAGCCGGACGGGTGGTCCTTCATCGCCCAAAGCCCCGCCGAAGCGAAGGTCGGCAGGAGATAGATGACGAAGATGACAACCAGCAGACGTTTTACCGATTTCATTAGCATTTCCCGTGCAAGTCTTCCGCGAACCAGCTATGACGCCGCCACTCGTTCCGATCGCAATAGAATCCAGCAAAATCAGGACTGACCATGCAAAATCCCGTTACCGTCGAAGTGACCCGCGGCTCTTCTGTCGAGAGCCGTCATAGAGGACTGGGTGTGGTGGTCGATGGGAGCGGCAAGACCCTATTTTCCTTTGGTGATGCGGAAGCGGCCGTGTTCCCGCGTTCCGCCTGCAAGGCCATGCAGGCGCTGCCGCTGGTCGAAAGCGGTGCGGCGGATGCCTATGGTTTTGGCAGTGCCGAACTCGCCTTTGCCTGTGCGTCCCATTCGGGCGAGGATCGCCATGTAGAGATGGCGGCATCCATGCTGGCAAAGGCCGGTCGCGATGTCTCGGCACTCGAATGCGGCGCGCACTGGTCGTCTGATCAGGCAACCCTCATTCATCAGGCGCGAACCATCGACAGGCCGACGGCGCTGCACAACAACTGCTCGGGCAAACATTCCGGCTTCGTCTGCACCTGCGTTCATTCCGGTGCGCCAGTCGAGAATTATGTCGGCTATGATCATCCGCTGCAGCGGGAAATCCGCGATGTCATGCAGGGCCTGACGGGCGCTGTCCTTAGCGCCGACAATTGCGGTACGGATGGCTGCTCCATCCCCACCTATGCGGTACCGCTGAAGGGACTGGCCCATGGTTTCGCGAAAATGCTGACCGGCGAGGGACTTTCGGCACCACGCGCAAAGGCATCTCGGCGCCTGATCGACGCCTGCATGGCCGAACCCTTCTACGTTGCCGGCACCGGCCGCGCCTGCACCAGATTGATGGAGGTTGCTCCGGGCAAGATTTTTGCGAAGACCGGTGCCGAAGGCGTTTTCGTGGCAGCGCTTCCCGATCAGGGCCTCGCCATGGCGGTCAAATGCGAAGACGGCACGACCCGCGCCGCCGAAGCGATGATCTATGCGCTGATTTCCCGCTATTTCGAAAATGGCGGCGAGACCCAGACGAAACTGATGGCCATGGCCAACAGGGAGATGAAAAACTGGAACGGCATGCATGTCGGCGATGTCCGCGTCACCGACGTCATGTTCGCCTGATAGCGCCTGCCGGCATCGCTAGATAGGGTCTGCGTCGAAAACGGACTATGCGCAGCGCGCAAGCGGTATGTTGTCAGGCCGGGTTCCTGCGTCTAACGCCATTTCGGTCGAGCGGTAGGGCATAGGCAGATCTGCCAGCTGCAGCAGATCCATGACACGAATATCCGGGTGGTCGAGAGGGTCTTGTTGCGATGTGTCCACTGTCGAGCGGGCCGACAGCGATCGTTTTATCGAGTTCAAGAAAATCTTGAGGGGGTTCATCTTTCACCTCGCAAATGGCGGTTTCATTTGCAGGGTGAATATGGGTTTTGGCAGGCGTCACCACAATCGACATTATCAGGCTCTCGTTATAGGTTTTCTATATGAGCAATTTGAACCTCGTTCATCTGAATGGTCTTCGGGCATTGGAAGCCGTTGCCCGCCTCGGCTCGCTGCAGGCAGCGGCAACGGAACTCGGCGTCTCGATCGGCGCCGTCAGCCAACAGGTGATCAAGGCGGAAGCACAACTCGGACATCCGGTTTTTCAGCGCCTGCCGAAGGGCATGATGCCGCTGGAAACCGCAAGGCCGATGCTTGCGCGCCTGACGGAAGGTTTTCGCAGCCTGTCGGAGGCGGTGGCGATTGGTCGGCCGCGCGATGAAAAGCTGCTGACGATCTCGGTGGCGCCGGTCTTCGCCGCCCGTTTCCTCGTGCACCGGCTGGACCGTTTCACGGCATTGCATCCCGACATCCGCCTGCGCATCGATGCGACGACGGCCCTGGCGGATTTCGTCAGCGACGGGGTGGACCTCGGCATTCGTGTCGGGGCAGGCAAATGGCCGGGTGTCGATGCGGACCTGCTGCTGCCTCAACTGGTTTTCCCTGTCTGTGCGCCCGCTCTGGCCGACCGGTTGCGCGAGCCCGAGGATATTCTCGACATGCCCGCCATCATCGACGGCCGGGCGATGTTCTCATGGGACGTCTGGCTTCGCGCCGCAGGCCTTGAAGGCAGGCAGATAAAAGTGCGGCATGTCTTCAACGAGGCGTCCCTCTGCCTTGATGCGGTCATTGCGGGAGAGGGTGTCATGCTGGCATTCCAGACGCTTGCGGCCTATGCCCTGAAGGAGGGCAAGCTGGTCGAGCCACTTGCGATCCGTGCCGCCACCGAGGCGGGGCATTATTTCGTAACCCCTGCAGGGATGCGCCAGCCACCGAAGGTCAAGGCCTTTCACCGGTGGCTGACGGAGGAGCTGCTGGAATTGCAGCCGGACTAGAGCCTTTCCTGGTTAAATTGAAACGTTCTGTTGGCTCAAACGGAGTCGCATGGTCGTCCGGCAGGCGCGCGTCGTAGCCAAAGCATACGGCCAAGCCTGCCGGACGATCAGGCGGCCCGTTTCAGCCAACCCGAAGGGCCGGGCATCTTTCCGCCAGGATCAAAGGCGATCGGCTCGGACGTACTTTTGGGTATGCCCGTCGCCAATCGCTTTTGCCCTGACGAAAACCGGCTTCGGCAGAACGCCTCAATTTAACCAGGAAAGGCTCTAGATCAGCGGCTCATGCGGGTTCGGCATTCCGCTTGGTCCACATCGCCTGATAACCCGGACGATGGGTGCAGGCCTCGTACCAGACCTTCAGGGATGGGCGGGCATCGAACAGGGCGTGATAACCGCGCGCATAACGCAGGATTTCGACCACATTGATATCCGCCGCCGTAAAGCGGTCGCCGACGAGATAATGCGTCGTTGCAAGATGCTTTTCCAGAACGTCGAAGGCGCGCACGAGGCGGTCGGCCGCGTCATCGATCGCCGCAATCCCTTCCGGCGTGTCGCCCCTGGTCGACTGGATCTTCAAAGCATCGGTCTCGATGCTGGTTGCCGCAAACAGCGACCACTGCACCATCAGCGCCTCTTCCGCGATATCCTTCGGGCCAAGATCGCCGCCATATTTGCGGGCGAGATAAAGGGAGATGGCAAGCGACTCGTGCAGCACGAAGCCGTCGTCGTCCATCGACGGGATCGAACCCATCGGATTGACGGCAAGAAATTCGTCCGAGCGGGTATGCACCGGGCAGCCGGGGGCAGACGTATCCGGCAGGCGATAGGCCTGGATGATCGGCACGAGCTCGAACGGCAGGCCGATTTCCTCGATCAGCCAGAGCGGCCGCGTCGCGCGTGAACGGTAAACCCCGTAGATCTTCAGCATCGATATCTCCTTGATGAGTTGGTGGCGAAGCTAATCAGGTTCGATGACGAACGGAAGATCATCCTGCGTTGGACGTCCATGAAAGTTTTCGATAGGATTTAATCGTGTCGGATAACGCCAGGAGCTTCCCATGCGCACCACCCAGTCCCTCAGCATCACGCTTCCGATCGAAATGGCGGAAATGGTCAAGGCCAAGGTTGCATCGGGGGAATATGCATCCGAAAGCGAAGTCATCCGCGACGGCCTGCGCACGCTGATCGCCCGCGACGCGGCGATCGAAAAGTGGCTGGTGGAAGAGGTCGTGCCGACGATAGAGGCGGTGGATGCCGGCAGGGTGAAGGCGCGCCCTCTTGAGGAAACGCGCGAACGCCTGCATGCGCGGATCGACCGTCTGGTCGCTGATCGCCGATGAAATATGAGGTTCTGTTTTCTGACGATGCAGAAGAGGATGTCACTGAACTGCTGGCTTACCTTGTGCCGCGGGCAGGGGAGCGTGTTGCGAGGCGCTATGTCGATAGGCTTATCGATTACTGCCATTCCTTTGAAGACTTTCCGCAACGCGGCATCCGTTCGGATCTCGATCCCGACCTTCGGCTGGTCGGCTACAGGAGGCGCGCAACGATCGCTTTCCGGGTCACCGGCAATACCGTGCTGATCGCCCGTATATTTAACCGGGGTCGAGACATCGGCTTTATTGACGACGAATTCGACGCCGACGTCTAACGCACCCGATTGCCCTCGATCGTCAGATGAGCAAACCGCTCCGCGCCGCCTTTCGCAAGATCGCCGGTCGACGCATCACGCCAACGATAACCGACGATCGCGCCCCGTTTTGCCCCCTGAAAGATGTTGTTGGCGATGATCGCGTCTCCAGCGCCTTCCACTACGGTCACGACACAGCCCACGCCTGCGTCGCGCACGATATTGCCGGTGGCCGTGACGTTGCGCAGATAGGGGCCGAAACCGAAGGCGAGCCCGCCATAAGGCGCTTTCTCGACCACATTGCCCGTCACGGCCGTGTCCGCCTCGGCGCTGATCCCGACGCCGAAGATAGGGTCCTCGACGGTATAGGGGCCGACCAGCCGCAGATTGCGGACGATATTGTTGGCGACCGTCGCAAGCCGCCCGCCCTCGTTGAAGTTGACGACCGAGATGCCGTTGGCGGCGCCATCCACCAGATTGCCCGAAATCATCGCACCTTCGAAGGAAAATTCCGCATAGATGGCCGTCTCGCCGGATGCCGTGCAGTGATTGCCGGTGATCATGGCATTGGACGCGCTGTTGGCGCGAATGGCCGAGAAGGCGGAGTCCGAAATATAGTTGCCGGAAACGATCACGTCATGGGCGCGGTAAAGGTTGATCGCATTGCCATACTGACCGGTGCCGCCATTGCCTGCTCCGGTGCGCAAGATGCGATTGCCGGAGACGATCGTCCCGTCCCTGCCTTTCTCAAAGCGGTGAATGAGAATGCCGCCATTGCCGCAATCGGAGACGATATTCTCCGTCACCGAGAAACCGGCGCTGTTGACGGCATAAAGCCCGTATTCGGCGGCGTGTGAGATCGTGTTTCGTGCAATCCTGCCGCCGCACCCTTCGAGATGTACTCCCGTCCCACCGGCGTTGACCACCTCGCAGTTTTCGATGACGAGATCCGTCACGCCACGAAAAATAGCGATCGCCGGGGTATCGCCGCCAGATACGTGACCTGCACCGTCGATGACGACGCCGGACAGCTCGATGCGCCGGGCACCATCGGTCTGCAACAGAGCTCCGCTGCCGGAATGAACAAGACGTGTCGCTCCCGAAATCCCCGTTAGGCGCGTGCCATCGGGCAGATTGAGACCCGACATCGGGTAATCACCCGGAGGCAGGTAAACGGGCATGTTCCTGCGCGCCGCGTCGGCCAGCAGGCGCTCGAGATTGCGGCGCGAGACCTCGCCACCGCCAGGCGTGACGCCATGGCCGCTCGCGTCGATCGAGCCGCGCAACTCACCACTCGCAATGACAGGCGATTGGGCGGCCGTCGATCGGACAAACGCCGTCGTGGAGGCTGTCACGACAAATCCCGCCAGCAGTCGCCGTCTCGAAATCATCCAACTTCTCCGCCGCGTCAATAAAAAGTTTCCCATCGCAGTATCTGTGATCGATCTGCGTCACAAATATTTGCGTATCCGGGTAAAAACTTTGCCATCATCTCAACAACACCCGCTGTTGCACGGATTTATTAAGCAAGGGGTAGGAATTGCTTTTTAAGGTGTATGGCGTAGGGCATGCAATTTCTGGACGTTTCGGGGGCTTGGAGACGGACATGGTAATTCCCGTATCATATGAGATGACGGCGGAAGCGCCGAGGGAAGCATTGGAGAATGCGTGTGATCGCTTGCGACGCAGCGTGATGGACAGCGGCTGTGCGCTGGACCTTGCCGAAGCGCTGCAGGAGCTGACGGCGCTCAGGGTGCTGGATCAGTTACCCGATTTCATTTCGATCAAGGATCGCCGCAGCCGGTTTGTTTTCGCCAACGAGGCAGCCTGCCGGGCGGCCGATATCGACGACTATTCCAGCCTGATCGGCAAAACCGATTTCGACGTCTTCATTGGCGACACGGCGAACCGCTTGTTCGCGATGGAGCAGCTGGTGATGGAAAGCGGCTCTGCCATGGAGAAGCAGGACGAATATCTCGTCCGCCATGACGGCAAGACATTCTGGCTGTCTATCTCGAAGATCGCTTTGCGGAATTCTGCCGGACAGATCGTCGGTCTGGTCAGCATCTCTCGCGATATCAGCGAAAAGAAGCGTCAGGAAGAGTTGCGCCACGGTCAGGCGCGTCTGCTTGAAATGATCGCGCGTGGCCAGCCTCTGGATGTTGTTCTCAACGCGGTCGTCCGGCTGATCGAGGCGCAGCTTCACGATGTGAAGGGCGCTGTCATGTTGCTCGGCGAGGATCGAAAACGCTTTTCCGGAGGGGCAGCCCCCGGTCTTTCTCCATCGTATGTCCAACTCGTCGAAGGGATCGAGATCGGTCCCAGTCGCGGTTCATGCGGTACGGCGGCATGGCTGGGTGCTCCCGTCGCGGTCGCAGACGTCCAGGTCGATCCGCTTTGGGCGGCCTATCGCGAGCTTGGTTCTCTGTTTGGCTTCCGCTCCTGCTGGTCGACACCGATTGTCGGCGCCGAAACGCGCATACTCGGTACCTTCGCGCTCTACTCCCCCACAAGGCGCGAGCCTACGGCGATTGAACAGGAATTGATGGCGATTGCGACCGACCTTGCCGGCATTGCCATAGAGCGGGCCGAAAGCGAACAGCGTATCCGTCATCTGGCGCATCATGATCCGCTGACCGGCCTGCCCAACCGCACGCTCTTCTGGAGCCAGTTCAATCGCAGCCTCCACGAAGCGCAACGTGAAAACCGCAAGATCACGGTGGCCTATATCGACCTCGACAGCTTCAAATCGATCAATGACACTTTCGGTCATGCTGCCGGTGATGCGGTTCTCAAGGCGCTTGCGGACAGGATGGCGCGTTGTATCCGCGCGAGCGATCTGATCGTCAGGTTGGGCGGCGATGAATTCGCCATCGTCTTCTCAAATCCCGATGGCGATCGCAGCGGCGTTCTGCGGCGTCTGGACAAGCTGCGCACCCTTATTGCCGAGCCCGTCCGGGTCGAGGAAGCCAGTATTGTTGCTACCTGCAGCATGGGTGTCGCGTTTTATCCCGAGGATGGCGAGCTTGCGGAAGAGCTTCTCGCCCGCGCCGACCATGCCATGTACGAGGCAAAGGAGCTCGGTCGCGACAGGCTGACGGTATGCGCGTGAGCGACTACGCGCTTGTCAGGCTGCGTGACGCGACCGAGCCATGGGCCTTCTCGTTCGGATAGGTTTGCTCGAACTTGCTGACGAACTTGTCGAACAGCACGGCGAAGGTGCTGAGCTCTTCTTGCGACCAGCCGTCGAGCATCGAGGCAAGCAGACGCCGCTTGGTCGCATCGACCTCTGTCATCAACTGATCACCGAGTTCTGTGCGCACGACGATCGACCGTCGTCCGTCTTCCTGTGATGCATCGCGGCGAAGAAGCCCCTGCGCCACCAGTTCGGCCACGAGCCGGCTCCCGCGTGACGGGTCGAGCCGCATCACGTCGGCGATCGCGCCGACCGTGACCTCGCCGTCGATACGGTTCATCGCCCGCAATGTGTCCAGATGTGAAATCTCCAGGCTCGGAGCGAGATTGTCGACCAGCGTGCGGCTGATCACCCGTCGACCGATCAGGAGGCGCATGCGCCCCATGACCTCGCTGATATGGGCAATATCGGCTGTGGCTTGGGTGGAACGGGTCTCGGTTACTGTCTCTGTCATGGCGATGGAAAATAGCAGAGCAACAGGGGCGGGGAAAGAATTATCTGCGGTCTGCATTGAGGTGCGATTGACATTTATATGCCAAAGGCACATAAATTGGCTCTCACAACGGATATGCCATGACGCCCCTCACATCTCCCGTCGCGCCGCTTGTCGTCAGCCATCGGCAGCGGCTCATCGTTTTCTGCTTCCTGATGGCGGCGCTGTTCATGGCGACGCTCGACAACCAGATTGTCTCGACGGCACTGCCGACCATCGTCGGCGAGTTCGGCCAGATGGAGCGTTTCGGCTGGGTCAGTTCCGCCTTTCTCTTGGCCACCAGCGCCGTCATGCCGATCTATGGCAAGCTGGGCGATCTCTTCGGCCGCAAATACGTCATGCTGGCGGCAATCGTCATCTTTACGCTGGGTTCGCTCGCCTGTGGTTTTGCCTGGTCGATGGACAGTCTTATCGCGGCCCGCGTCTTCCAGGGGCTTGGCGGCGGCGGCATCATGGTGTCGATCTTCTCGATCAATGCGGATCTCTTCGAGCCGCGCGAGCGGGCCAAATACCAGAGCTATTCCAGCCTGATGATTATGGCATCGGGTAGTCTCGGCCCCGTTCTCGGCGGCACGATGAGCGATCTGTTCGGCTGGCGTTCGATCTTCCTCATCAACCTGCCGCTCGGCGCTATCGTCGTGACCGGCCTCATCCTGATGCTTCCCTATCGCCGCCCGACCCGTCAGCCAAAGATCGATTACATCGGTGCCGCAGTTCTGGCGGCTACGATCACCTGCCTCGTTGCCTTTGCCGACAGCCGGCAGATTTTCGGCTCGCTCGTCGCACCGGCGTCTCTCGCTCTGCTGGCGGTCGGCATTCTCTGCGCCTGCCTCTGGGTCTTCGTCGAAAGCCGGGTGCCGGAACCGATCGTGCCGCTGAAACTCTTCCGCGATAGTACGTTTTCGCTCTACCTCATCATCTCGCTCTGCGCCGGTTCGGTCGGTATCGGTCTGGTCAACTATTATGCGCTCTTCCTGCAGACGACGACCGGTCTGTCGCCGTCGGCCGCCGGCCTGTTCTTCATCGCGCTGACCGGCGGCATTGTCGCCGGCTCTATCTCCGCCGGCCGCCTTATCTCGATCACCGGTCGCTACAAGCCCTTCACCGTGATCGGCCTCGCCATGAGTGTCATCATGCTGTTCTGCTTCTCGCAGATCGGTCACGATGTCTCGCTGGCCATGGTTGCGACGATCATGTTCCTGCAGGGCCTCTCGGTCGGTTTCGGCCAGCAGGCGCCGATCATCGGCGTGCAGAATGCCGTCCCGCGTGGCGATGTCGGCGCGGCGAGCGGTGCCGTGGCGCTGATCCGCATGGGCGGCGCCTCGATCGCCATCTCGCTCTTCGGCGCCATCATCGGCACGGGCCTGAAGTCACATCCGGTCGAAATCCCGGGCCTGCCCGATATCGAAACGCTGACGCCAAAGATCCTCGCAACGCTGCCGCAGGCATCACAGCAGGCCGTCGCGGCCGTCTATCACGACGTCTTTTCGCCGCTCTTCCTTGTTGCGGCGGCAATTGCCCTGATCGGTCTTGTTGCCGCCCTGTGCCTCAAGCCGATCCAGTTGCCGACGATGCAGACAACCGCGCAGCCGAAAGAGGAAAAGGCCGCCGCCTGATCCTCTCGAAACTCTGCCCCTCGAAACTCTGGGGGGCACGCCTATCTTGATAGGCATGAAACCAGAGGCTCTGCTTCATCCCACCCCGGCCGGGCTGTTCTGCCCCATCGGCAATTTCCACGTCGATCCGGTCCGCCCCGTCGAACGGGCGCTGATCACCCATGGTCATTCCGATCATGCTCGCTCCGGCCATGGCCATGTGCTCGCCACCCGTCAGACGCTCGACATCATGGCGATCCGTTACGGCGAGGATTTTGCCGGTTCGGAACAGGCCGCGGCATGGGGCGAGGAGATCACCATCGACGGCGTCAAGGTGATGTTCAAGCCGGCGGGCCATGTCCTCGGCTCGGCCCAGATCCTGATCGAGAAGGACGGCATGCGCATCGTCGTTTCCGGCGATTACAAGCGCGGCATCGATCCCACCTGTGCGCCCTTTGAGCCGATCCCATGCGACGTCTTCATCACCGAAGCGACCTTCGGCCTGCCGGTCTTCCATCATCCGGACCCGAAGACCGAGATCGAAAAGCTCTTCACCTCGCTGAAACAGTTTCCCGAGCGCAGCCATCTCGTCGGCGCCTATGCGCTCGGCAAGGCGCAACGCGTCATCCGCCTGATCCGCGACAATGGTTATTCCGATCCGATCTATATCCACGGAGCCCTGGCACGGCTCTGCGATTATTATCAGGGGCAGGGGATCGATCTTGGGGACATCCGTCCGGCCACGATCGAGAAAAGCAAGCCGACTGAATTTGCCGGCGCCATCGTCGTCGGCCCGCCGTCGGCCTTTCAGGACCGCTGGGCGCGGCGTTTCAACGAACCGCTGATCGCGTTTGCTTCGGGCTGGATGATGGTC
The DNA here is from genome assembly GCA_002500765.1 of Neorhizobium sp. UBA7851. Lineage (GTDB taxonomy): Bacteria > Pseudomonadota > Alphaproteobacteria > Rhizobiales > Rhizobiaceae > Neorhizobium. Next base: position 261 of record DLSX01000020.1, on the reverse strand, counting down.
CGCCAGCGCGCCAAACAGGGCGGCGTCGAACTGCCGCTCGTCGTCTCCGACCATTGCGACTGGCCGGAACTTCTCACCACCATCACGGACATCGCCCCGCAACAGGTCTGGGTCACTCATGGTCGCGAGGAAGCGCTGGTGCGTTGGTGCGAGTTGCAGGACATCCCGGCAAGGCCGCTGCATCTGGTGGGTTATGAGGATGAGGGGGATTGATGCTCAGCCGTCTGCATCGCGACACCCCCCTCTGGCCTGCCGGCCATC
>DLSX01000228.1 GCA_002500765.1 Neorhizobium sp. UBA7851 | reverse complement strand
GCGGGCGCTGGTCAGCCGTCCCGGCCTGCTTGCGCTCGACGAACCGCTCGGCGCGCTCGATGCCCTGACGCGCCTCGGCATGCAGGATCTGGTGACGGATGTCTGGCGCGAACTCGGCTTTACCGCAGTTCTCGTCACCCATGACGTGGGCGAGGCCGTACACATGGCCGATCGGGTGATCGTTCTCGATGAAGGACGGATCAGTCTCGATCTGGAAATCCCACGAGATCGACCGCGCCGGCATGGCGATCCGGCGCTGGCGGAAATCGAAGGAAAACTGCTCGATACGATCCTCGGAAAGGGCTGAACTAAGGTTGGGCCGATCAGATCGATCGGCTTGCTCGCGCCATGCCATGGTCGACCAGGCGGTCGATGACTTGCGGATAGCTGACACCGCTTGCGCCCATCACCTTGGAATACATGCTGATATCGGTAAAGCCGGGGATTGTGTTCAGCTCGTTGACGAGAATGCGTCCATCGGCGGTGACAAAGAAATCCGCCCGCGCCATGCCGTCACAGCCGAGCGCCCGGAACGCCGTGATCGCCAGTGCCCGGATCTCGTCCTCGACATCCTGCGGCAGGTCGGCCGGGATTTTCAGCGCTGCACCATCCTCATCGATATACTTGGCATCATAGGAGTAAAAGCCGTGGCTATCGGCTGGCGTTATTTCGCCGGTCCTCGATACGAACAGGCTGCCGTCTGGAGCCTCCAGCACCGCACACTCGATCTCGCGACCCCTGATGAATTCTTCGGCCAGAAGCTTGCTGTCATGGCGAAAACCTTCCGCAAGCGCCGCTTCGTAATCGTCTTTCGACGACACCTTGCTGACGCCGACCGATGAGCCTTGGCGAGCGGGCTTGATGAAGATCGGCAGACCGAGCGCCTGTTCCATTTCCTGGAAAGTCGGTGTGTCGCCCTGATAGATCGTCGCTGAGCGTGCGGCAGGGATGCCGGCGTCGTTGAACAGTCGCTTGGCGATATCCTTGTCGAGCGCATTGGCGGAGCCGAGAATGCCGCAGCCGGCGAGTGGCACACGCGCGACTTCCGCCATGCCCTGAACCGCACCGTCCTCGCCATGCAGGCCGTGCAGCACGGGAAACACGATGTCTAGGGGTGGCAATTCGTAAGCTGCAGCGCTTTCGGGAAGGGCAAGAAGACGGCCCTTGCTGCCGGGGATCAGGCAAACCTGGGTGCCGCTTTCCGGCTTCGAAAGCCTGCCACCCGTAAAGGTGCTGAGCAGCCATCGGCCCTCGCGGCTGACGAAGACCGGCACTGCGTCGTATTTTTCCGGATCGAGGGCGTTCATGACATTGGTGGCGGAAAGCACCGATACGTCATGTTCTGCCGAACGCCCGCCGAACAACACGGCAATACGCAGCCTGTCAGAATTCCCCGTCATATACCATCTCCAATCCGGATCATCGCCGGTATCCGATTCCGCATCGGTTTTTCGTGTTGCATCTTGCGACGATGAAAAGCGGGCTGTTTTGCGGCAGATCCGCAAGCCAAGGTGAATAAAGCGGTATCAGAACGGCTTGATGACGGCGAGCGCCACGACGGCTATGAGACAGATCAGAATGACCGGCATGCCGATACGCACGAAGGCGTTTGGCTCAAGCTTGGGATCGGCGGCCATCTTGCGCATCGCGGCCTGTTGCATGCCGTGCAAGGCCGAAAGGATGACGACCAGCAGAAGCTTGGCATGCAGCCAGCCATTGCCGGCAAAGCCGATATAACCAAAGGCAAGCCAAAGGCCGAAAATCCAGGCACCAGCAAGCGCTGCCGTGGTCACGGTCCGATCGTATTTGCGCAGCGCCACGATCACGCCGACCCGGATCGGCGGCGGCACCATCGAGATAACGAAGGCATTGATCAGCATGCCGCCGATCAGCAGGAAGTCGGACAGTTGGTGCAGGGCCTTGATGACGAAATACAGCATTATCGATCACTCCAGATCATGGTTTCGGTAAACCCGAGTTCAGCCAGATCCTGCGCTCTGAGCGCCTGTTCTGCCGGGTCTGATGGAAAGAATTCGTCCAGTTGCGGCGGTTTGACGGAGGTGCCGGATAACATCGCATGCACCTGACCGCGATGGTGTATCTGGTGCTGGAAGAGATGCAGCAGGATACGGTTTGCCGGTTCGACCTGCATATGGCTGTCGCGGGGTATGCGCACCTCGGCACCGAGTGCTTCGTCCGTCAGGTCCCGACAATGCTGGATGAGGCGGCGGTCGGTTACGCGCTGCTCGCGATCCAGATCGGCAAAGGCTGGGAAGGGGATTTCCGGTTCGAAGGCCGATGCGCCGGGACAGTGTCCTTCCAGCGCGCCGATGTAAAGCCAATCGACGGTCAGGATGTGGTTCAGCGTGTGGATGATCGATGGGAAGAAGTTCTGGCGCGGCGATACAAGGTCTTGTGCCGATAACAATCCGCAGGCCTTCAGGAGCCGGTGGTTCGCCCAGGCGTTGTTATAGGCCTGGGTTAGGAAGTAGCGCTGCGGTTTCATCGTAGTCCCATCGCGAATTGCCCCTCACCCTAACCCTCTCCCCGCAAGCGGGGCGAGGGGACGTGCCTCGCTCTAGGTTGGCGAGTGACGCAAGTTTTGCGGCTCGTGTCCTTCTCCCCGTCAAAACGGGGAGAAGGTGCCGGCAGGCGGATGAGGGGCTTTGTGAGCACCAGTTCCGCATGGTTCTGAAAAGAAACTAGCCCTTCAACCTGGCGATGACCAGATGGCCGGGGCTCGGATTGCCGTCCTGCATGCGCACGTTGATGTCGGTCATTTCGACAAGCTCGAAACCGGTCTCGGCAAGCCGCGCGCGGATATAGGCCGGCGAATGCATGAAACGCTGGTGCGGGCCGACCGTGTAGGTGCGCTCGTCGTCTGCGGCCAAAGATTCCGACGAGAAGATGAACAGGCCGCCGGCCACCATGTTTTCGGCCGCACCGAAGAACAATGGCTCGAGCGCGCCGAGATACGGCAGGACATCGGTCGCGGTGATGAGATCGAAGGCATCGTCGTCATTGTCTTCGAGAAAGTCCTCGACCTCGGCGACATAAAGCGTCTCGTAGAGATCCTTCTCGTGGGCGATCTCGACCATGTTTTCGGAAATGTCGATGCCGGTGATATCGTCGACCATGTCGCGCAGCGTGCCGCCAGTCAGGCCGGTGCCGCAGCCGAGATCGAGCATGCGCTTGAACGGGCCGAGCTTCAGGTCCTGCAGGCGTTGGCGCACCAGAACCGGCACGGCATAACCGAGCTGTTCGACGAGGATGTCTTCGAAGCTTTCGGCATGCTGATCGAACAGCGTTTCGACATAGGCGTCGGGTGCCTTCGGCGGCGCATCGCCGCGCCCCATGGAGGCGATACGGACGGCGGCGCCACCATGATCTTCCGGGTCGATTTCCAGCACCTGGCGATAGGCTTCGACCGCGGCATCGATTTCGCCGGCCTTTTCATGCGCCAGCGCGCGGTTGTAGGCTTCCGCCAATGCTTCTTCGTCGATCTTCGCCATAGCCATATCCTCGTTATTGCCAGCGCTTTACGTGTCGCAGCAGTGTTTGGCAATTGCGAGGATTGCGGCAGGCGAAATCAGTGAAGGATGATCTCGCCCTTCACCTGTCGCCACTCGCCGGCCGATATCAGCTTGCGATGGACGTAGCGGACGGAATGAATCGGGCCTTCCAGCTTTTCCTGCCAGAATTTCAAAAAGCCGTTCATCTCTGGAAAGTCCGGTGCAAGATCGTAATTCTGCCAGACATAGCTCTGCAGGAAGGCAGGGTGGTCCGGCATGCGATAAAAGATCTGGGCGGTGGTGAGGCCATAGCCTCGCAGCATCATTTCGAGTTCCGACATCTACTGTTCCCTTTTTTCATGACGCAATACCTGCGTGATGAAAATGGGAGCACGTCATGCTTAAAGGAAGATTGACGATTGTCGATTTTTTCTCGAATTGTCGTTTTATTTCAGTGCATTATCATCGGTATCCGGTGAGTGCTGCTAGCGTACCAGATGGCGGGTCAGGCGGCGTTCGATGAAGTTCCACAAATGCCGGAGAGCTTCGACCATGGTGAGGTAGAAGATCGCCGCCCACAGATAGGTCTGGTAATCGAACGTGCGCGAGAAGGCGTAGCGCGTTTCGCCCATCAGGTCGTAGACGGTAACGATGGCGACCACGGCGGAACCTTTGATCATCAGGATGATCTCGTTGCCATAGGGGCGAAGCGCCACGATCAATGCCTGCGGCAGGACGATCTTCCAGAAGGTGACGCGCTTGGAAATCCCGAGCGCCGCCGCTCCCTCATGCTGGCCGACCGGCACGCTCTGGATCGCGCCCCGCAGGATCTCGGCCTGATAGGCCGCGGTGTTGAGTGTCAGCGAGAAGAGGCCGCAATACCAGGCTTCGCGGAAGAACCACCACAGGCCGACGGATTCCAGTTGCGGCCGGAAGCTGCCGAGACCGTAATAGATCAGGAACAGCTGTGCCAGAAGCGGTGTCGAGCGGAAGACATAGACATAGGCATAGGCGATCGTATTCAGCACGCGGTTCTTCGACATGCGGGCAAATGCGATCGGCAGCGAGAGTATCGCACCGAGCACGATGGAAATGCCGACCAGCGTGATCGTTGTATAGAGACCGTTCAGGTAACGTGGTCCGTAACGCTCGAATTTGGCCGGATCCCATCCTTCGAAAACCATGCCGACCAAAGCAATGGCAAGCAGAACCCACAGGACGAGCACGCCGAGGCCGACAACCTTGGCTGCCGTCAGGGGCTTGTGCAGGACTGGAGGTGCCGGGCGCGGCGGGATCATTCCGTTTGTCACGCTCATTTGGAAGCCTCCGAGCGCTTGGCCCAGCGTTCGATGTAGCCAAGGCCGTAGGAGGAAAGCATAGCGAGGATCAGGTAGAGCATGCAGGCGATGAAATAGAAGAAGAAGGCTTCCTTGCTGACACGCGCCGCAATGCCCGTCTGGCGCACGATATCGGCAAGGCCGATAACGGAGACATAGGACGTGTCCTTCAGCAGGATCAGCCAGAGATTGGTAAGGCCGGGGAGTGCAATACGCACAAGCTGAGGCAGGACGATCAGCACCATCGTCTTGCTGCGGCGCAGGCCAAGTGCATCGCCGGCCTCATATTGGCCACGCGGGATGGCGCGGAAGGCGGACAGCAGCACTTCCGACGAATAGGAGGAGAACACAACCGCAAGCGCCACCATGCCGGCGACGAATGCGTTGATCTCGATACGCCCCTCGTAGCCGAGGGTCGCCGCGATCGACTGGATCAGCATCTGCGCACCGTAATAGACGATGAAGAGCGTCAACAGTTCGGGCAGGCCGCGAAAGATCGTCGTATAGATGCCGGCCGCGAGACGCAGCAGCTTTTCTTCCGACTGGGCGGCAAGCGCGATCAGGAAGCCGATGATGATGCCGACCGGCAATGTCGCCAGGGCGAGCGTGATCGTCACCTTGACGCCGAAGGCGATTTCGTCACCCCAGCCGGTATCGCCACAGGAGACAAGCCCATTGCCGCCGAGCCAGGTGAAAATGCCGACAGGACCGCAAAACGGGTCGAGTGTATTAAAGAGGGCGGAGAGCCATCCGCTCATAGGATCGTGTTCCGGTTCATATTCCCCTGCGGCTTATGTCGTGCCGCTTTCAAATGCCAATTAAAATGGAAAATTTCTTGAGGACAAGTGCTTCACAAAAATGAAAACGGCGGAAGGTGACCCTTCCGCCGCTTTTTCACGACAAAATCGACTTACTGTTCGCCGCCATAGACGTCGAAGTCAAAATACTTGTCCTGGATCTTCTTGTAGGTGCCGTCGGCGCGGATTGCGGCGATTGCGGCCGTGAACTTGTCGGCAAGCGCCTGTTCGTCCTTGCGCACGCCGATGCCTGCGCCCTGGCCGTTGATTTCCGGATCGACCGGCAGCGGGGTCAGGATTTTGCAGCAGGCGCCGGCATCCGACTTTACCCATTCCGTCAGAACGACGATATCGTCGACGACGCCGTCGATACGGCCGTTGATCAGGTCGAGCTTGTATTCGTCGGCGGTCGGATAGAGCTTGGCCTCGGCATCGGGGAAATGCTTTTCGACATAGTTCGAGTGGCTGGTCGAACCCTGTGCGCCGATGGCCTTGCCCTTCAGCGCGTCAGCAGTCGCTTCCGTCAGGGTTGAATCCTTCGGTACGGCGATTGCCGGCGGGGTGTTGTAATACTTCTTGGAGAAGGTGATCTGCTGCTGGCGTTCCGGCGTGATCGACATGGACGCGATGATCGCGTCGAACTTCTTGGACTGCAGCGCCGGGATGATACCGTCCCAGTCATTGGTTACGAAGGTGCATTCGGTCTTCATCTGGACGCAGAGTGCCTTCGCGATGTCGATGTCGAAGCCGGTAAGTTCGCCGTTGGATTCCAGGACGTTGAAGGGCGGGTAGGCGCCTTCCGTGCCGATAACCAGCTTTTCCTGGGCCGATGCGGCGCCGGCGAAAAGCGAGATTGCTGCGATCGACGCGGCCGCAAACAAACGGGTGGAGATGTGCATGATGGTCCTCTCTGTTGGCAATCCGGCTGCGTTTCCTGTTTTATCGCGGCCGGTGAGGGGCATTTTGAGCCCTTGTTTTTTATAGATACCGGCGCCGGGAAAATTGCAACGGCATTTTCTACGGCAACCTCGGGCTTTAGGTCGTTTCGACGCGCGACAGATGAACGTGCCGTTCAAAGCCGGTTCAGACTTTCGTCGCGATCATGCGGACCTTTGCTGGCGGCCATAATGGGAACCAAATTGGAACAAATACAGTTGTGGTGCCGCGAAAAAATGCCCGAAGAGGCAGGCCGATCGAGGCCATCGCCAGCATCTAGGGACGAAAGCCAGAAGAGGAAAATGTCATGTCGATGAAATCCAGATTGTTCGCCAGCGTGGCGGCGCCTGTTTTGTCCCTGCCATTATTGATGCAACCCGCCTATGCCCTGCCATCCGGCATGGATCTCGGATCAGCGCAGCCAGCAACGCCCGGCATCATCCGGGTGCAGGAGCAGGTTCCGGCGGAGGGTGAGGAAATTCCGAAGCGCCTAAAGCCGCAGGCAGACGAAGGAGAAGGCGCGGAGCGCCCGCGCGGTGAACGCCAGCAGCGTGCCGAGCAGCCAGAAAGTGAACGTCCCCAGCGTCGCCAGCAGCAGGCGGATGATGGCGAAGGCGGTGAACGACCACAGCGACGCCAGCA
>DLSX01000201.1 GCA_002500765.1 Neorhizobium sp. UBA7851 | reverse complement strand
GCGTCCGGCAGCCAGGTGTGCAGCAGGAACTGCGCCGACTTGCCCATCGCGCCCATGAAGAGCAGCAGGCAGGCGATCGTCACGGCACCTTCGCGGGTCAGCGTCAGGCCGAAGACGTCGAAGACGACGCGGGCGGCATCCGGAGATCCTTCGGCCGGCAGATAGGTGCCGGCATTGGCGAAAATAGTTTCGAAATTGATCGAGCCGAACATGACGAAGACGGCGGCGATGCCGAGCATGAAGCCGAAGTCACCGACGCGGTTGACGATAAAGGCCTTCATCGCCGCAGCGTTTGCCGAGGGGCGGTCGTACCAGAAGCCGATCAGCAGATAGGATGCGAGACCGACGCCTTCCCAGCCAAAGAACATCTGCAGCAGGTTGTCCGACGTGATGAGCATCAACATCGTGAAGGTGAAGAGCGACAGATAGGCGAAGAAGCGAGGGCGGTGCGGATCGGTGTGCATGTAGCCGATCGAATAGACATGCACGAGGAAGGACACCGTGTTGACGACGACGAACATGACCGCCGTCAGCGTGTCGATGCGCAGCGCCCAGAAGACGTCGATATTGCCGGACTGAATCCAGCGCAGGACTTCGACGCTCATGGTTTCCTGGGAACCGAGCGCCACCTGGAAGAAGACGATCCAGGACAGGACGACGACGATCGCCATCAGGCCGCAGGTGACGAATTCAGATGCCTTGGCGCCGATCTGGCGGCCGAACAGGCCTGCGATCAGAAAACCGACAAGAGGAAGAAAGACGATAAGCTTGTAGATCATGACCCGATCAGCCCTTCATCACATTGACGTCGTCGACGGCGATCGAGCCGCGGTTGCGGTAGAAGACGACAAGAATTGCAAGACCGATGGCGGCTTCCGCAGCCGCGACGGTCAAAATGAACAAAGCAAAGACCTGGCCGACGATGTCGTTGAGGAACGACGAGAAGGCGACCATGTTGAGATTGACCGCGAGCAGGATAAGCTCGATCGACATCAGGATGATGATGACGTTCTTGCGGTTCAGGAAGATGCCGAAAACGCCGAGCGTGAAGAGGATGGCGCTGACCGTGAGGTAGTGGGAAAGACCGATTTCCATTTTTCTGTTCCTTGCTCCCGCTTCCTCAGAGGCCCTGGCCCGGCTTGACCTTGACCACCTCGATGGCGGTTTCCGGCGTGCGGGCGACCTGGCGCGAAATGTCCTGGCGCTTGATGTTCTGGCGGTGACGCAGCGTCAGCACGATCGCACCGATCATTGCGACAAGAAGCACCAGGCCGGCGATCTGGAAATAATAGACGTAGTGGGTGTAGAGCACGTCGCCGAGGGCGGCGGTGTTCGAGCGTTCGGCCGGATCGGGGATCGGCATGGTGATCGAACTTGCGGCCTGCGGCGAAAGCACGCTCGAGCCGACCACGAGGATCAGTTCGGCGGCAACGATCAGGCCGACCAGCATGCCGATCGGCGCATATTGCAGCACGCCGGCTTTCAGTTCGGCGAAATCGACATCGAGCATCATGACGACGAAGAGGAAGAGAACCGCGACCGCGCCGATATAGACGACCAGCAGGATCATCGCGATGAATTCCGCCCCCGTCAGCAGGAAGAGGCCCGCCGCGTTGAAGAAGACCACGATCAGGAACAGAACCGAATGGACCGGGTTCCTGGCCGAAATGACCATGAACGCCGACGCCACGGCGACGAACGCGAACAGATAAAAGAATAGTGCGTGCAGACCCATCGTCGTGCCTTCTCGTCCCTCGTCGAGATCGGGCCTTAGCGCCCGCCCCGTCCGACCGATGCCTTGTTTGACATCGGCACTTACCTCATTTCGCCGGCGACGAAGCCGCCGGCAGACACAGCCTTAACGGTAAGGTGCGTCCATCGCGATATTGCGGGCGATCTCCCGCTCCCAGCGATCGCCGTTTTCCAGAAGCTTGGCCTTGTCGAAATACAGTTCTTCGCGGGTTTCCGTCGAAAATTCGAAATTCGGGCCTTCAACGATCGCATCGACCGGGCAGGCTTCCTGGCAGAAACCGCAATAGATGCATTTCACCATGTCGATGTCGTAACGCACCGTGCGGCGGGTGCCGTCATTGCGGCGCGGACCTGCCTCGATGGTGATCGCCTGAGCGGGACAGATGGCCTCACACAGCTTGCAGGCAATGCAGCGCTCCTCCCCGTTCGGATAACGGCGAAGCGCATGCTCGCCGCGGAAGCGCGGAGAGACCGGACCCTTTTCGAACGGGTAGTTGATCGTCGCCTTCTGCCTGAAGAAGAGATATTTGAACGCCAGGCAGAACGCGCTGACGAACTCCTTCAGGAAGAGCGAATTGACGGCTTGGGAGAGTGCGGCCATCTTTAAACTCCAGTGACGCTGCGGGTTTGTTCAGCCATGATCAGCCTGCCCATCCCGTCAGTTTCAGTACGAATGCAACAATAACCAGCATGCCGAGCGACAGCGGCAGGAAGACCTTCCAGCCCAGACGCATCAGCTGGTCGTAGCGGTAGCGCGGCACCATGGCCTTGGCCATGGCGAAGCCGAAGAAGACGAAGATGACCTTCAGCAGGAACCAGACGATGCCCGGAACCCAGTTGATCAGCCAGAAATCGACCGGCGGCAGCCAGCCTCCGAGGAACAGGATCGTCGTCAGCGAGCAGATCAGCATGATCGCCGCATATTCCGACAGCATCAGCATCATGTATGGGGCCGACGAATATTCGACCATGTAACCGGCGACGAGTTCGGATTCTGCTTCCGGAAGGTCGAAAGGCGGACGGTTGGTTTCAGCCAAACCCGAGATAAAGAAGATCACGAACATCGGGAAGAGCGAAAACCAGTGCCAGTCGAGGAAGGAGTTCGGCATGCCGAGCATGGTGCCGAGACCGGTCTTCTGTGCATAGACGATGTCGGTAAGGTTCAGCGAACCGACGCAGAGAAGAACGGTGACGATGACGATGCCGATCGAGACTTCGTAGGACACCATCTGTGCCGCCGAACGCAGCGCGCCGAGGAAGGGATATTTCGAGTTCGACGCCCAGCCGGCCATGATGACGCCGTAGACTTCGAGCGAGGAGATCGCGAAGATATAAAGGATGCCGACATTGATGTTGGCGACGGCCCAGCCATCATTGACCGGGATGACCGCCCATGTGGCAAGTGCCAACGTCACGGAAACCAGTGGAGCCAGAAGGAAGACGGTCTTGTCGGCACCCGACGGGATGATCGGTTCCTTGAGGACGAACTTCAGAAGGTCTGCAAAGGACTGGAACAGGCCGAAGGGACCAACGACGTTGGGACCGCGGCGCAGCTGAACGTTTGCCCAGACCTTGCGGTCGGCCAGAAGGATGAAGGCGATTAACACCAGAAGGCAGACGAGCAGCAGAAGCGACTGACCAACCATGATCAGTGCGGGCCAAACGTAGGTCCAGAAAAACGAATCCATATTCATATCACTCCGCCGCAGCCTGGAAGTTGTTGCGGGCCAATGCCGAGCACTCGGCCATGACGGCAGAGGAACGGGCAATCGGGTTGGTCAGGTAGAAATCCTTGATCGGCGAAGAGAAGCCGCCCTTGGTCATTTCGCCGGCCTTGGTGCCAAGGGTCGCGATGTCGTTGACCGAACCGGCAGCGATCTCGTCGATTTCGGCGAAATGCGGATGGTCCTGATAAAGCCTGGCGCGCAGGGCATGGAGGCTGTCGAATGGCAGCTTCTTGCCGAGCACATCGGAAAGCGCACGCAGGATCGCCCATTCCTCGCGGGCCTCGCCCGGCGCGAAGCCGGCGCGGTTGCCCATCTGGACGCGGCCTTCGGTATTGACCCAGGTGCCGGATTTTTCGGTATAGGCGGCACCCGGCAGGATGATGTCGGCATTCATTGCGCCGGCATCACCGTGGCTGCCGATATAGATCGTCGTCTTGGCGTATTTGGCCGAGAAGTTCATCTCGTCGGCGCCGAGCAGGAAGAGGACATCCATGGAGCGCAGCATGGTGGCGGCATCCGCACCCTTCTGCCCCGGAACGAAACCGAGATCGAGCCCGCCGACGCGCGAGGCCGCCGTGTGGAGGACGGCGAAACCGTTCCACTCTTCGGTCAATGCGCCAACGGAACCTGCGAGCTGGGCTGCGGCCTGAAGAACGGCCAGACCATCCGGGCGGGACAGAGCCCCCTGCCCTACGATGATCATCGGGTTCTTGGCAGAACGGAGCTTGTCGGCAAAGCCCGAGGCACCCGATGCGAGGTCGGCAAGCGTTTCCGGGCCGGCACCGAGATATTCATAAACGTAGCGCAGTTCGTTGACTTCGCCGATTACACCGATCGGGAAGTTGCCGCGGCGGAAGCGCTTGCGGATGCGGGCGTTGAGGACGGCGGCTTCGAGGCGTGGGTTGGCGCCGATGATGAGCAGAGCGCCGGCCTGTTCGATGCCCTCGATCGTCGGGTTGAAGAGGTAGCTTGAGCGACCAAGCGACGGATCAAGCGCCGTCCCGTCCTGGCGACAGTCGAGATTTTCCGATCCGAGCGACGTCAGAAGCTGCTTCAGCGCATACATTTCCTCGACGGAAGCAAGGTCACCGGCGATGGCGCCGATCTTGTCACTCGAAGCGGCAGAGACGGCAGTCTTCACGGCAGCGAACGCTTCGCTCCAGCTTGCCGGCTGCAGGCGGCCGTCCTTGCGAACGTAAGGACGATCGAGACGCTGGGTCTTCAGGCCATCCCAGATGAAGCGGGTCTTGTCGGAGATCCACTCCTCGTTCACCTGCTCGTTGACGCGCGGCATGATGCGCATGACTTCGCGGCCACGGGTATCGACGCGGATGGCAGAACCAACGGCGTCCATGACGTCGATCGATTCCGTCTTGCCGAGTTCCCAAGGACGGGCGGTGAAGGCGAAAGGCTTGGAGGTCAATGCGCCGACCGGGCAAAGGTCAACGACGTTGCCCTGCAGTTCGGAGGTCATGGCCTGTTCGAGATAGGTGGTGATCTCGGCGTCCTCGCCGCGGCCGATCAGGCCGAGTTCGGAAATGCCGCCGACTTCCGTGGTGAAGCGGACGCAGCGCGTGCAGTGAATGCAGCGGTTCATCACGGTCTTGACCAGCGGGCCGATATACTTGTCTTCGACGGCGCGCTTGTTTTCACCGTAACGCGAACTGTCGATACCAAAGGCCATCGCCTGGTCCTGCAGGTCGCATTCGCCGCCCTGGTCGCAGATCGGGCAATCCAGCGGATGGTTGATCAGCAAGAATTCCATCACGCCTTCGCGGGCCTTCTTGACCATCGGCGTGTTGGTGAAGATTTCCGGCAATTCGCCGTTCGGGCCGCCGCGGATATCGCGCACGCCCATGGCGCAGGAGGCCGTCGGCTTCGGCGGACCGCCCTTTACCTCGATCAGGCACATGCGGCAGTTGCCAGCCACGGACAGACGCTCGTGGAAACAAAAGCGCGGAATCTCGGCACCCGCTTCCTCGCATGCCTGGAGCAGCGTGAAATGGTCAGGAACTTCGATTTCGTTGCCGTCAACCTTCAGCTTTGCCATCGTATCACTTACGTCCTGTGTTCAACCCGGGCATCCAAGGCCCGGAAATAGTTCATTTCAACAACCGAGATCCTGCGTCCCGCAGGCCTTATTCGGCCGCCTCCATGACGGCGCCTTCAGACGTCGCATTGTATGTATACTGGTCGATCCGAGCTTCGATCTCGGAGCGGAAATTGCGGATCAGGCCCTGGATCGGCCAGGCGGCAGCGTCGCCAAGCGCGCAGATCGTGTGGCCTTCGACCTGTTTTGAAACCTGGAACAGCATGTCGATTTCACGTTTCTGGGCGTTACCGCGCACCATGCGTTCCATCAGGCGCATCATCCAGCCGGTGCCTTCACGGCACGGCGTGCACTGGCCGCAGCTCTCGTGCTTGAAGAAGGCCGCGATGCGCCAGATCGCCTTGATGACGTCGGTCGACTTGTCCATGACGATCATGCCGCCGGTGCCGAAGGAAGACTTCACCTCGCGCATGCCGTCAAAGTCCATGATCGCGTCGGCCATGTCTTCGCCACGCACGATCGGGCAGGATGCGCCGCCGGGGATGACGGCAAGCAGGTTATCCCAGCCGCCGCGGATGCCGCCGCAATGATGTTCGATGATCTCGCGGAAGGAGAGACCCATCGCCTCCTCGAAAGTGCAGGGACGCTCGACATGGCCGGAGACCATGAACAGCTTGGTGCCGACATTGTTGGCACGGCCGATCGAGGAGAACCAGGAAGCGCCGCGACGCAGGATGGTCGGGGCGACCGAGATCGATTCGACGTTGTTGACCGTGGTCGGGCAGCCGTAGAGGCCCATGTTCGCCGGGAACGGCGGCTTCATGCGCGGCTGGCCCTTCTTGCCTTCGAGGCTTTCGAGCAGCGCGGTTTCCTCACCGCAGATATAGGCGCCGGCTCCGTGATGGACGACGATGTCGTAATCCCAACCGTGCACCGTGTTCTTGCCGAGCAGGCCTGCCGCGTAGCATTCGTCGATCGCCGCCTGCAGGGCTTCACGCTCGCGCATGTATTCGCCGCGGACATAGATGAACGCCGTATGGGCGCCCATGGCGAAACCGGCGATGACACAGCCTTCGATCAGCGTGTGCGGATCGTTGCGCAGAATTTCGCGGTCCTTGCAGGTGCCGGGTTCGGATTCGTCGGCGTTGACGACGAGATAATGCGGACGGCCATCCGATTCCTTAGGCATGAAGGACCATTTCAGGCCCGTCGGGAATCCTGCACCACCACGACCGCGAAGGCCGGATGCCTTCATCTCGTTGATGATCCAGTCGCGGCCCTTCTCGATGATGATCTTGGTGCCGTCCCAATGGCCACGGCTCATCGCGCCCTTCAAGGACTTGTCCTTGAGACCGTATATGTTGGTGAAGATGCGATCCTGATCTTTAAGCATGGGCTATTCCGCCGGTTCTTCGATTATGTCGAGGCGCTTTTCGATACGCGTTACGCGCTGGTCCAAACGTCCAAGAGTTTGATAGATGTTTGCAACATCCACATGGACGGCATTCATCTGCGTCGTCAGCGAGGTCAGCCGATTATCCATTCCATCGAGCCTGTGCTCGATGTTGGACAAACGTCCCTGCATCGACTTCAAGACCTCGTAGATCAGATCATTGGTGACTTCCGCCATCTGCTCTTCCCTCAGCGCGGTTTCTTGCCGAAGACTTTAATGTATTCGGCTTCGCCACCCTTGGCGAGCGCCTTGGCCTGCTTGATCCAGTCGTCGCGCTCGATGCGACCCTTGAAATTCAGGTACCCGTCCACCCATTCGCGCTCTGCTTTTTTCCACGAGGCAACTTGCGCGAAGGTGTAGATACCGAGTTCGTGGAGCGTGCCTTCGATCTTGGGACCGACGCCGGAGATCAGCTTGAGATCATCGATCGCTTCCGGCTTCTCGATGCCCTTCGGACGGTTCTTGTCTTCCAGCGACGGCTTTTCGGATTTTTCAGCAGGAGTGGCCTTGACCGTTTCAGCCTTCGTTTCTGCCTTCGGGGCATCGGCGGCCGGCTTGTCTTCCGTCGCCTTGGCATTTGCCTCGGCAGCCTTGGGCGCAGTCACCGGCGTCTTCAGCTTGGGATCGGTTTCCGGCGCCGTATCCTTCGGATGAGCAGCATCGGCCGGAGGGACGGAAGCGGCGTCGACAGGCGGTTCCGGTTGCGGCTCGAGATTGGTGCGGACCGGCTTGATATCGTCGTTCAGAGTGACCGCGCCACCGATCGGTGCCGACAGGTGACGGTCGATCTGCGGGCCAACCTTGACCTCGTCTCCCTTGCCTGCCTCGAACGTGTCGATGATCTCCTCGAGGCGCTCAGGCGTCAGGTCCTCGTAGGCATCCTTAAAGATGATGACCATCGGTGCGTTGACGCAGGCGCCCTGACACTCGACCTCTTCCCAGGACAGCGTACCCTCGGCATTCGGATGCAGCGGATCATTATGGATCTTGCGCTGACAGACCTTGATCAGCTCTTCTGCGCCGCGCAGCATGCAGGGCGTGGTGCCACAGACCTGGATATGGGCGCGGGTGCCGACTGGCTTAAGCTGGAACTGGGTATAGAAAGTCGCCACTTCCATGACGCGGATGTAAGGCATATCGAGTTTTGCCGCGACATGCTCGATCGTGGCGCGCGTGACCCAACCGTCCTGTTCCTGCGCCCGCATCAGAAGCGGGATGACGGCGGACTGCTGCCGGCCTTCCGGATATTTCCTGATCGTTGCCTCAGCCCATGCAGCATTCTCTTCGCTGAAGGCGAAGCTTGCGGGTTGGAACTGTTCTTCGGCCAGTCGACGAACGGACATAGTTTCTTACGCCTTATCAGTTATTTGGACAGCCCGCGCAGAGAATTCGCGGACAGTGGCAGACATGGTGACGTCAAAGCGGGCCATCAGCGGTCCACCTCGCCGAAGACGATGTCGAGCGAGCCGAGGACTGCAGAGATATCGGCCAGCTGGTGGCCCTTGGAGAGGAAGTCCATGGCCTGGAGATGGGCGAATCCCGGCGCGCGCAGCTTGCAGCGATACGGCTTGTTGGTGCCGTCGGCGACGATATAGACGCCGAACTCGCCCTTCGGCGCCTCGACGGCNNTGGTGGATCAGCGCTTCCATCGAGCGCTTCATCTCGCCGCGCTTCGGCGGAACGACCTTGCCATCGGTAGACGAGACCGGCCCGGTCTTCGCGTCACCGAGCAGGCGCTCGACGCATTGCTTCATGATGCGCACCGACTGGCGCATCTCATTCATGCGAATGAGATAACGGTCATAACAGTCGCCGTTCTTGCCGATCGGGATATCGAAATCCATTTCGGAATAACATTCGTAGGGCTGCGCCTTGCGCAGATCCCAGGCAGCGCCCGAACCGCGCACCATCACGCCAGAGAAACCCCAGGCCCAGGCGTCTTCGAGCTTGACCACGCCGATATCGACGTTGCGCTGCTTGAAGATACGGTTGTCGGTGAGCATGCCCTCGATATCATCGAGAACCTTGAGGAACGGATCGCACCAGGCGCCGATGTCCTCCACCAGTTCGGGCGGCAGATCCTGGTGGACGCCGCCGGGGCGGAAATAGGCGGCGTGAAGGCGGGCACCCGACGCACGCTCATAAAAGACCATCAGCTTTTCGCGTTCTTCGAAGCCCCAGACCGGCGGCGTCATCGCGCCGACGTCCATGGCCTGCGTCGTGACGTTCATCACATGCGAGAGGATACGGCCGATTTCGGAATAGAGAACGCGGATCAGCTGGCCACGGATCGGGATCTGGAGGTTGAGGAGCTTTTCGACGGCGAGCGAATAGGCATGTTCCTGGTTCATCGGCGCGACGTAATCGAGGCGATCGAGATAGGGCAGCGCCTGGAGATAGGTCTTCGTCTCCATCAGTTTTTCGGTGCCGCGATGCAGAAGGCCGACATGCGGATCGACGCGCTCGACGATTTCGCCGTCAAGCTCCAGGACCAGACGCAGAACGCCGTGCGCCGAAGGGTGCTCCGGACCGAAGTTGATCGTAAAGTTGCGGACGTTATGCTCAGTCATACCGCTTGCTCCATGCCGGACAGCGCTTGAGGCTGCGGCGGGAAAAGGATTGGGCCGTCGCGAAAATGCGCCGGCTTAGGCTTTGGCTTTGTCGTCGGCCTTCTCATCGCCGGGAAGCACGTATTCAGGCCCTTCCCAGGGAGACAAGAAGTCAAAATTTCGAAATTCCTGACGCAGTTCCACCGGCTCGTAGACGACGCGCTTGATGGCATCGTCGTAACGGACCTCGACGAAACCCGTAACCGGGAAATCCTTGCGCAGCGGGTGGCCTTCGAAACCGTAATCGGTCAGCAGGCGGCGCAGATCCGGATGACCGGAAAACGCGATCCCGTAAAGATCCCAGGCTTCGCGCTCATACCATTCGGCGCCGGCATAGACCGCCGTTGCCGAGGGGACGGCTTCATCCTCACCGGTCGCCAGCTTGACGCGGATGCGCAGGTTCTGACGCGGAGACAGGAGGTGATAGACGACGTCGAAGCGCTTTTCTCGCGCCGGCCAGTCGACACCACAGATGTCGATGAAAGAGACGAAACCGCATCTGGGATCGTCTCGCAGGAATGTCAGAAGCTCGATGATGCCGTGAGCCTCGGTGATGACCGTCAGCTCGCCGTTGGCGATGATCGTTTCAGAAATGAGTGCCGGCTTTGTTTCCGAAAGGTAGGAGGAAAGCTCGGTCAAGCGTTCGATCGTCATAAGCACCTCCCCGCCTAGCGCTCGATCGTGCCGGTACGGCGGATCTTCTTTTGCAGCAGAAGCACGCCGTAAAGCAGCGCTTCTGCCGTGGGAGGACAGCCCGGCACATATATGTCTACGGGGACGACACGGTCGCAGCCGCGCACCACCGAATAGGAATAGTGATAATAGCCGCCGCCATTGGCGCAGGAGCCCATCGAGATGACGTAACGCGGCTCGGGCATCTGGTCATAGACCTTTCGCAGCGCGGGAGCCATCTTGTTGGTCAGCGTGCCGGCAACGATCATCACGTCGGACTGGCGCGGCGAAGCGCGCGGCGCGACGCCGAAGCGCTCAAGGTCGTAACGCGGGCCGGAGACCTGCATCAGACCTTCGACGGCGCAACAGGCCAGACCGAACTGCATCCACATGAGCGAGCCGGTGCGCGCCCAGGTGATGAGATCCTGCGTCGAGGTGACGAGAAAGCCCTTGTCGGCCAGCTCATTGTCGATTTCACCAAAGAAGGCGTCGTCGCTGCCGATCGGCTTGCCGGTCTTGGGGTCGAGAATACCCTTCGGCTGAGGCGCAACGAGGGTGCTGCCGCTATCGACTACTCCCATTCCAGGGCTCCCTTCTTCCACTCATAGACAAATCCTACCGTAAGCACGGCAAGGAATACCATCATCGACCAGAAGCCGAACCAACCCATGTCTCCAAACGAGACGGCCCAGGGAAAGAGGAATGCGACTTCCAGATCGAAGATGATGAAAAGAATCGATACGAGATAGAATCGAATATCGAACTTCATGCGCGCGTCATCGAATGCGTTGAAACCGCATTCAAACGCCGAAAGCTTCTCCGAATCGGGCGCCTTGTAGGCGACGGCAAAGGGCGCGATCAGAAGCGCCAGGCCGATGACCAAGGAGATTCCGATGAATATCGCGATCGGGATATAAGACGCGAGAAGTTCATTCATGATTCCAACCCCTGCCTGCAAGAAGCGCCGAGTGGCGCATTTTTAGTCAATGCGCGGCAAGCGAACGTGCATTGCAACAAGCCGTGACTATCGCAGCAGCGTTTCCCACGCAAGTGCTTTAACAAGCCACCTCACACGCATAACGGTGCGAAAGACGACAAAACGTCGCAGACGACGCGGTAAAGCCTGAAACGATTGAAAAACGGCGCTCCGATCACACTGAGAGTATCGCGAAAAGTTATCAACAGGAGCGAAAATCTCAACGTTTGCAGCAGATTTGCGCTTTGCCAATTCCAGAGGCACCAAACAGAGCGTGCGACGTTTGCGCACAGCAAAAAGGCCAACGAAAAACAATCTTTTCGGTTGCAGAGCGCACTGGAAGCAAAGACAAAACCGCCGACCGACGACAACATACTCACGCATTGCGGGAAATTCGCGCAACAGCCCAAAACATAGCCGACACGGACACGAAGCACCCCGTATAAAGATCGCCGATCACGCAATTGCGAACGACACCCTCCCCCCGCCGGATTTCGACGTCCGGGGGTTCGCACAGAAATATCGGAAGAAAGCTGCGCCGGAGCAAACTGGAGAAAATAAAAATCAACGCGCCGCCACCCTGGCAACACGAACGATATTAATGGAGGAAAGAAAGAATGGCGCGAGTGACGGGGCTCGAACCCGCGACCTCCGGCGTGACAGGCCGGCACTCTAACCGACTGAGCTACACCCGCGCATTTGCCTTTTACGGCGGATCAACCGGGATCAACCGATCGATCAGTGAGAGAAGAATGGCGCGAGTGACGGGGC
>DLSX01000198.1 GCA_002500765.1 Neorhizobium sp. UBA7851 | reverse complement strand
CGGTGTGGGCGGCCGGGGCCAGACGGCGCGGACGGGAAGTGACGAACGGGCTTTTCGAGCGGCAACCGGCCTTTTCCGCCAGAACCGTGCTTTCAGGAGCGCAGGGCTTCGTCGCCGGCGCTGCGGTTGCCGCAACGGTTGCAGCCTTTCTCGTCGCACCGGTCGTCATGCTGCTCGTCCTGCATATCGTCCTGTCGCTGACCTATTTCGCTTCGCTGATGTTGCGGCTGACGGCTTTGATCCTCAGAGTACACCGACCAAGTCCGATTGAAAGGCTCAGCCGGCAGACAGGTCCATTGCCGCGCTATACCGTCATGGTGGCGCTCTACCGCGAAGCCCCGGTCGTCAGCCAGCTCATGGCCTGTCTCGAGCGGCTCGACTGGCCGCATGCACTCATCGACATCAAGCTCATCTGCGAAGAGGATGATGCGGAGACGATCGCCGCACTCCTGGCGCTCCAACCCGGTCCGCAATTCGAGATCGTCACGGTACCCCCGATCGGGCCGCGGACCAAGCCAAAGGCGCTGACCTACGCACTTTCATCAGCACGGGGGGAGTATCTGGCCATCTACGATGCGGAGGACAGGCCGCATCCGACGCAATTGCGCGAGGCCCATGCGGCCTTCCTCAAAGGGCCTTCCGAACTGGCCTGCCTGCAGGCGCCGCTGATCATCGCCAATGCAAGACAATCGCCGCTGAGCGCGCTGTTCTCGCTTGAATATTCCGCCCTTTTTCGCGGACTTTTACCGATGCTGGCGCGGCGGCGGATGCCCCTGCCGCTTGGCGGAACATCCAATCATTTCAAGACGGCGATCCTCAAGCAGGTCGGCGGCTGGGACCCGTATAACGTCACCGAGGACGCCGATATGGGTCTGCGCCTCTACCGGCTCGGTTATCTATCGGATGTCCTGACCTGCCAGACGCTGGAGGATGCACCGGTTCATGTTTCCGTCTGGATGGCGCAGCGCGCCCGCTGGTTCAAGGGCTGGCTGCAGACATGGCTGGTGCTGATGCGTGATCCAGCGCGACTGATGCGGGAAATGGGCCTGCCCGCATTCCTGACCTTCCAGCTGTTGGTGGGCGGGATGCTGATCTCCGCGCTGCTTCACCCGCTGATCTTCGTTTTCCTCTGGCTCGGCACGTCGGCCATGCTGGAGGCGCCGAAAGACGACCTGCCGCTCGGCGTCATCTCGCTTTTCGTCATGGATTTCGTCAATATCCTCGGCAGCTACCTGATCTTCCTCGGACTGGGCGTAGGCTCGATGATCGACCATGAAAAACGGTTGGTCGGCTGGCGATGGACACTAGTGCCCTTCTATTGGCTGATGATCTCCGCTGCCGCCTGGCGGGCTGTAATCGAGCTCAAGACCAAACCGTTCCACTGGAACAAAACCCCACATTCTCCCACGTCAAAAGACTGATAGGTGCGACCTCAAGGGCCCTGAAACACTACATGGCGGGAAAAAGATGCTGGAGCGGGTGAAGGGAATCGAACCCTCGTATTCAGCTTGGGAAGCTGCTGCTCTACCATTGAGCTACACCCGCCTGCATGCGCAGGTTTCCAATAACCGGCTGCCCCTGTCAAGACTGCCGGTTGCGCGCTTGCGAATAGTCAGCCGCGGAAATGCTTGGAGAGTTTGAGGCCCTGAGCCTGGTAGTTCGAGCCGAGGCCGGAACCGTAGAGACCCTGCGGCGCGTCCAGCATATGCTCGTAGACGAGGCGTCCGACGATCTGGCTGTCCTCGAGGATGAAGGGCACCTCGTGGCTGCGGACTTCGAGAACGGCGCGGCTGCCGCGCCCGCCTGCGGCTTCATGTCCGAAGCCGGGATCGAAGAAACCGGCATAGTGGACGCGGAATTCGCCGACCAGCGGATCGAAGGGCGTCATCTCGGCCGCGTAAAGCGGCGGTACATGGACGGCCTCCCGCGAGACCAGGATGTAGAATTCGTCCGGATCGAGGATCAGTTCGTTGCGGCCACGGCTATAAAGCGGCTCCCAGAAATCGAAGACGTCGTGCTGGGCCTTCTTGTCGACATCGACGACGGCGGTGTGGTGCTTGCCGCGATAGCCGATCAGACCGTTCGCATCGCCCTTCAGGTCGATCGACAGCGCGATGCCGCCGCCGGATACGTTCGGCTTTGCCGATGCGACCAGTGTCTCGGTCTCATGCAGATGCAGCAGTTCCGGCTCGGTCAGCAGGGCATTGCCGATGCGGAAGCGGATCTGCGACAGGCGCGAGCCCTGGCGGGCGACGATCGGGAAGGTGCGCGGAGAGATTTCGAGATAGAGCGGACCGCGATAACCGGCCGGGATCTTGTCGAATTCCTGCGCGTGATCGGTAATGACGCGGGTAAAGATATCGAGGCGGCCGGTGGAGGATTTCGGGTTGGCCGAAGCCGACATATTTGCAGGAAGGTCGAGGCTTTCCATCAGCGGCACGATATAGACGCAGCCGGTTTCCAGAACCGCACCTTCGGTAAGGTCGACGACATGCAGCTTCAGCCGGTCCAGCTTGTCAGAGACGAGGCTGCTCGGACCGGGCATGAAGGAGGCGCGGACACGAAACGCCTTGGCACCCAGACGCAAGTCGAGACTTGCCGGCTGAATCTGATCCTGGTCGAGTTCGCGCTCGGAGATCAGCCGTCCCGTTTCGAAAAGTGCGGAGATTGCGCGGTCCGCCAGAATTCCCGTTTCGCGTGTCATGGTACTTCTTTCAAATTTTGGCGGTGACAAAACCAAATGCGGACCATTGACGCAAGCACATGCGAGGCGTAAGGCACCTTTATCCCGTGGTGATTTGGCCGGTCGGCTTGCAGCCACGTTAAACAAGTGGCTAAAAAGACCGGGTTGAAAACCGGTCTGCTTTTGCGGCCGGTTTTTTTGTATCACGAAGGTGGTCAGTACATGAGCAAAATCCCGAACAAAAATTGGCGCCCTGCAACGACTCTCGTTCACGGCGGTACGCTGCGCTCGCAATATGGCGAGATGTCGGAAGCGATCTACCTGACGCAGGGTTTCGCTTATGACAGCTCAGAGGCCGCTGAAGCGCGCTTCAAGGGCGAGACCGATGGCTATATCTATGCCCGTTACGGCAGCCCGACCAATGACATGTTCGAAAAGCGCATGTGCGCGCTGGAAGGCGCGGAAGAAGCCCGCGCCACAGCCTCCGGCATGGCCGCCGTTTCCGCCGCCCTGCTCTGCCAGCTGAAGGCCGGCGATCATATCGTTGCCGCCCGCGCAATGTTCGGTTCCTGCCGCTGGGTGATCGAAACGCTTGCTCCACGCTACGGCATCGAATGCACGCTGGTTGATGGGCGCGATCTCGCCAACTGGGAAAAGGCAATCCAGAAGAACACCAAGGTCTTCTTCCTCGAAAGCCCGACAAACCCGACGCTCGAAGTTATCGATATCGCGGGCGTCGCCAGGCTTGCCAACCAGATCGGTGCGAAGCTCGTGGTCGACAACGTGTTCGCCACTCCGCTCTTCCAGAAGCCGTTGGAACTCGGCGCGCATATCGTCGTCTATTCGGCCACCAAGCATATCGACGGCCAGGGCCGCAGCCTTGCCGGCGTGATCCTGTCGGATCGTGAATGGGTGACCGAGCATCTGCAGGACTATTATCGCCATACCGGCCCGGCCATGTCGCCGTTTACCGCCTGGACGCTGATCAAGGGGCTCGAGACCCTGCCGATCCGGGTCAGGGCGCAGACCGATAACGCATCGAAGGTTGCCGACTTCCTGGCCGAGCACAAACATGTTGCCAAGGTCGTTTACCCGGGTCGCAAGGACCATCCGCAGGCCGATATCATCGCCAAGCAGATGACCGGCGGCTCGACGCTGGTGTGCTTCGAGTTGAAGGGCGGCAAGGAAGCTGCCTTCAAGCTGCAGAACGCGCTGGAAGTGGTCACCATTTCCAACAATCTCGGCGACACGCGCAGCCTGATCACGCATCCGGCGACGACGACACACAAGAATCTCACCGACGAAGCGCGTGCCGAACTCGGCATTTCGCCCGGAACCGTGCGCTTCTCGGCGGGGATCGAGGACGGCGAGGATCTTCTGGAAGATTTCGCCCGGGCACTGGCGGCAATCTGACGCCTTCAGCCTGCCGATATGGTGAACCCGAAAGCCGGATTCACCATATCAGTTATCCCTAATCCTAAGAACAGATCACGGTTTCTGGCGTAAACCGTGAGTTTTCTTGACGTTCGTGGCCGCTTGTACAATATCCGGACATGTAATTTTAGGTTCTACAGCGTGGTTCGAGTGCTTGAGACAACGTCCGGCGCTGTAGTTTTGAGGTAATTGTCCATGTACCGCGCCCGGACAAGAGATATAGAAGTTGCCGTCGAGCCGTTCTATCTGGAGGAGCAATCCAGTCCGGAAGACAGCCGCTATGTCTGGGGCTATCGCATCGTCATCGAGAACCACTCGATCCACACGGTAAAGCTCGTTCACCGCTATTGGCATATCACCGACCAGAATGGCCTGGTCGATGAAGTGGATGGGCTCGGCGTGGTCGGGGAGCAGCCGCGCCTGCAACCGGGCGACAGTTACGAATATTCCTCGGGCTGCCCGCTCGATACGCCTTCCGGCATGATGTTCGGCCACTACGACATGCAGACGGACGAAGGCGAGGTGTTCAAGGTCGACATCCCCGCCTTCTCACTGGATTCCCCCGGGCTGAACCGGGTGCTGAACTAAGGCCCGGGCCTTTTTCAGCCGTCTCGTTCAGGCCGGCGCGAACTCGGCGAGTTCGTAACGATAGGTCGTCGAGCAGAATTCGCAGGTGACGGCGATCTGACCGTCTTCTTGGCTTGCCTCGATTTCTTCCGCCGTAAAGCCGGTCAGCACGCCCTTGATCTTGTCGCGCGAGCAGCTGCAGCGGTCGAAGACCGTCTGCGGCTCGTAGACCCGCACGCCACGCTCATGGAACAGCCGGTAGAGAAGCCGTTCGATCGCGACCTGCGGATCGGTCAGTTCGTCAGTATCGATCGTCTCGACAAGCGAACGGGCCTCATCCCAGGCGTCATCGGTTAGCGTGGCCTCGCGTTCGTCGCCATCTCCACCGTGAAGATCCGGGTGGCGCATGCGCTCCGGCGCCTGCGGCAGGAACTGGGCGACCAGACCACCGGCCCGCCAGTTATGACGCGGCTTGCCGTCATCGCCGCGATCGAAAAGCTCGGCCACACCGAGGCGGACACGCGTCGGGATCTGTTCCGACTGGCGGAAATAGACACCGGCAATCTCTTCCAGCGACGATCCGTCCATGGGCACGATGCCCTGATAGGGCTGCATGCCCTTGCCCTGATCGATGGTGAAGGCAAGCACGCCCTGACCGAGAAGCTCCGGCGGCGATGTCTTGTCATCCTTCATGGCAGCAGCGAGCGCATCCTCGTCGTAACGGGCATAGGCGCGAAGGGCGTCCGGCGTGGAGAAGTCGGCAACCAGAAGATCGACCGGACCGTCACCCTTGGTCTGGAGCGTGAACTTGCCGTCGAACTTCAGCGAGGTGCCGAGCAGCGCCGTCAGCACGATCGCTTCGGCGAGCAGCCGGGCAACCGGCGCCGGATAGTCATGGCGGCCGAGAATGGTGTTGAGAAGCGGCCCGAGCTGGACCGCACGGCCACGCACATCCAGGCCTTCGACCTGGAAGGGCACGACCCGGTCATCGCCGGCAAAGTGGAGATCCTTCAGTTCCACGGTTGCTTCCGCCATCATCTTACTCCTTCACACCGATCGTCTCGGGTCTTATCCCCGACCTTTACACAAACAGGCAGCCAAGCGGAACCGCTGGGCCGCTGGAAAGTGACGGGGATGTCTGTTGAAGCGCCGGCACAGGCACAGCGCGTTGGAAAGCCGACAGATGGTGCCGGCTTCATGCCAATTCAAGACATGCCCATTCAAGACGGGGGCTTGCGCGACCTCAGATCGCGCCGAAGCACCAGGCGAGGACGGACTTCTGGGCGTGAAGGCGGTTTTCAGCCTCATCAAACACGACAGACTGCGGGCCGTCGATCACGGCATCCGTCACTTCCTCACCGCGATGGGCGGGCAGGCAATGCATGAACAGCGCATCGGGCTTGGCCTGCTTCATCAGCGCTTCATTGACCTGATAGGGCTGGAAGATGTTGTGGCCGCGCGCCTTGTGTTCCTGGTTCATCGACACCCAGGTATCGGTGACAACGACATCGGCGCCAGCGACCGCTCGCTCGACATCGTGGGTGAGCATGATGTCGCCGCCGTTGTTGCGCGCCCAGTTGAGGAACTTGTCATGCGGCTCCGAGCCCATCGGAACGGCCATGTTCATCCGGTAGCCGAACCGGGCGGAACCTTCGACCAGCGAATGCAGAACGTTGTTGCCGTCGCCCGTCCAGGCGATCGTCTTGCCGGCAACGGGACCGCGATGTTCCTCGAAGGTCATCAGGTCGGCCATGATCTGGCAGGGATGCGTGTCATCGGTCAGCGCGTTGATGACCGGCACGGTGGCATGTTCAGCCAGTTCCAGAAGACGCTTGTGATCGGTGGTGCGGATCATGATCGCGTCGACATAACGGGAAAGAACCTTGGCCGTATCACCGATCGTCTCGGCGCGGCCGAGCTGCATTTCGGTTCCCGACAGGAACAGCGTCTCGCCACCAAGCTGGCGCATGCCGACATCAAAGGAGACGCGGGTGCGGGTAGAGGGCTTCTCGAAGATCATCGCCAGCATCTTGCCGGCCAGCGGCTTATCAGCCGTGCCGGCCTTGGTTGCCTGCTTTCGCACCTTGGCATCATCGAGGATGGTGCGCAGGTCGCCCGCCGACACGGCGGAAAGATCGAGAAAATGCTTGGGAGATGCCATTACCTTGTTCCCTATCGCCCTTCCGCGTTCATCTGAAACGCGAAAAGGCTTTAATTTTTTGTTTGCCGCAATTCCGGACGCAAAACCGGTTCCCACTTTTGCTGGAATTGCTCGAAAGGAGGGAACCGGAAAGGTGCCCTCTCTATGTATCCTTAAGCGGATTTCTGCAGAAGCTTAGCCGACAGCACCTCGGCAGCGCGCTCAATGCGACGCAGGCCTTCTCGTGCTTCATCGGCGGTGACAACGAGCGGCGGCAGAATACGGACGACGTTGTCGCCCGCCATGACCGCCAGCATGTTTTCTTCACGCATGGCGGCGAGCAGGTCGCCGGCCGGGACCTTGGCCTTGATGCCGAGAAGCAGACCTTCGCCGCGGATGTCCTCGATCACCGTCGGGAAACGATCCTTAAGCGCTGCAAGGCCCTGGCGGAAGACGAGCGCGACATCGCGAACGTTTTCGAGGAAGCCGTCGGCAAGCACGATATCGAGCACGGCATTGCCGCAAGCCATGGCCAGCGGATTGCCGCCATAGGTCGTTCCGTGAATGCCAGGCTTCATGCCGGACGCAGCTTCCGCCGTTGCAAGGCAGGCGCCGAACGGGAAGCCGCCACCGATGCCCTTGGCGATCGCCATGATGTCAGGCGTGATGCCTGCCCATTCATGGGCAAACAGCTTGCCGGTACGGCCAACGCCGGTCTGGACCTCGTCGAGGATCAGGAGAAGACCCTTTTCATCACAGATGCGGCGAAGCTCACGCATGAATTCCTTTGGCACGGGACGTACACCGCCCTCGCCCTGGATCGGCTCGATCAGCAGGGCGCCGGTGTTTTCGTTGATAGCGGCATTGAGCGCATCGAGATCACCAAACGGCACCTGATCGAAACCTTCAGCCTTCGGACCGAAGCCTTCCATGTACTTTTCCTGGCCGCCGGCGGCGATCGTGGCGATCGTGCGGCCGTGGAAGGCGCCTTCGAAGGTGATGATATGGAATTTTTCCGGATGGCCCTTGGAATAATGGTAACGACGGGCCGTCTTGATGGCGCATTCGAGAGCTTCCGCACCCGAATTGGTGAAGAAGGCCTTGTCCGCGAAAGTTGCGTCGACCAGACGACGTGCGAGACGCTCCTGCTCCGGGATCTCGTAGAGGTTCGACAGATGCCAGACCTTTTCGGCCTGCGACTTCAATGCTTCAACCAGATGCGGGTTTGCGTGACCGCAGGAGGTGACCGCGACGCCCGCGCCAAAGTCGAGATATCGCTCGCCGCTTTCCGTCACAAGCCAAACGCCCTCGCCGCGCTCGAAGCGCAAGGGGGCCCGGGCGAAGGTGTCGAAAAGCGCAGATTCAGCCATGGCGGCTCACTCCTAAGGCATCCGAATGCGGATATTCCAGAAAATCAAAATGCCGCCCTCGGGGCGGCGGCCGCACTATCGCCACTCGGACCTGTGATGTCAACAAAACTCGCGGAAATCCGGGGGTTCACGACATTTTCCTGCGCCACCGCAACCCTGCCGACAGCTGTGGCAAATATGACTCTCCCGGGAAGCAAGTTGGGGAAAACCGGGAAATCGATTCGCGGCGATTCCACGGACTCTTGTCACGGAGTCTGCGGACCTCTAGGTTAAAGATCAATTACTAGACTGCATGCGGCGGAACTAGTCACCAAAAGCATAGATATTGTGCCTGTTGCGAGATGTATCGCGCGACAGCGGTGAGGGATTCTGCATGCCACCAACGTTCAAAGGCGGAGAACGGGCATGAACTGGACGGACGAGCGCGTTGAAAAACTGAAGAGGTTGTGGTCGGAAGGCTTGAGCGCCAGCCAGATCGCCGCACAACTTGGAGGCGTAAGCCGCAATGCCGTGATCGGCAAGGTCCACCGCCTCAATCTGCCGGGCCGCGCAAAGGCCGGCGGTACGATCGCGACGAACCGTGCTGCAAAACGCCCTGCAGCGGCTCCGCGCCCCCAGACT
>DLSX01000029.1:5312-5571 GCA_002500765.1 Neorhizobium sp. UBA7851 | reverse complement strand
CAGCGCACCCGATCCGGCACCGCCGCGGCCCGAGGCCAGCGTCTGGCCTTCGACCAGCGGCAAGGCCATGCGTACACCCGGGACGGCCGCGAATTTCTTGGTCAGTTCGGCATAATCGTTAAGCGGCGTATCGACCGGCTGGACGATCATGTGGCCGTTGATGCCGAGGATGCGCGAGATGAGTTCGGTGCGAAAACCGTTCATCACGGCCATGACGATGATGAGGGTAGCGACCCCCAGCATGATGCCGATAAAGGAA
>DLSX01000029.1:4805-5213 GCA_002500765.1 Neorhizobium sp. UBA7851 | reverse complement strand
TCCCGCGCTCGGGACCTTTTCGACCTTCTGCTTTTCCTCAACCGCCGCGGCATTTGCCATTCACGTTTCCTCGTCTCGATCGGTGACGGATCGGGCCGTTTCAACCCCATCCGCACCCAATTCCATCATCCGGCCGGAAACCCGAACGGCAGTCTTATCAGCCGGTTGCCCGGTTCAGCGCAGCCTCGAGCGTCATCACCTCGCGAGCACCGGTCTTGCGGTCCTTGACCTCGACCTCGCCTGCGGCCGCAGAGCGCGGGCCGACGATGATCTGCACCGGCACGCCAATCAGATCGGCGGTGGCGAACTTGGTGCCGGCGCGGTCGTCGCTGTCGTCGTAGAGCACGTCCTTGCCGGCATTGCCCAGCGAGGCGTAGAGCTTTTCCGACAGCGTGTCGCAGGCGGCGT
>DLSX01000029.1:0-4729 GCA_002500765.1 Neorhizobium sp. UBA7851 | reverse complement strand
GAATATTTGGTGCCGAAATAGAAGATGTGGCCGACCTCGATGCCGCGGGCGGACAGGCGGTCGCCCTCCGGAATCGCGTTGAAGGCGGCTTCGTCATGCATTTCCGACGTTGCGGCATAGACCGAGGTCCACTTGTCGAAGATCGACTGCAGGCCGGCGACATCGTCGAAATCGGTGTTTTCGGCCGGGATTTCGAAATCGGTGAAGGCCTTGTGGCTGAAGACTTCCGATTCACCGGTATCGGCCAGGATGATGAATTCGTGGCTGTGATTGCCGCCGATCGGGCCGGTATCGGCGCGCATCGGGATGGCGCGCATGCCGAGCCGCGCAAAGGTGCGCAGATAGGCGACGAACATCTTGTTATAGGAATGGATGGCGTCTTCGCGGGTCATGTCGAAGGAATAGGCATCCTTCATCAGGAATTCGCGCGAGCGCATGGTGCCGAAACGCGGGCGGATCTCGTCGCGGAACTTCAGCTGGATATGATAGAGGTTGAGCGGCAGGCTCTTGTAGGACTTGACGTAGGACCGGAAGATATCGGTGACCATTTCCTCATTGGTCGGGCCGTAGAGCATCGGGCGCTCCTGGCGGTCCTGGATGCGCAGCATTTCCTTGCCATAGGCCTCGTAACGGCCGCTTTCCTGCCAGAGTTCGGCGGACTGCAGGGTCGGCATGATCAGTTCGATGGCGCCGGCACGGTTCTGTTCCTCGCGGACGATGGCGTTGACCTTGTCCAGCACCTTCTTGCCGAGCGGCAACCAGGAATAGATGCCCTGGCTCTGCTGACGGATCATGCCCGCGCGCAACATCAGGCGGTGCGAGACGATTTCCGCTTCCTTGGGATTTTCCTTCAGGATGGGCATAAAATAGCGGGACAGGCGCATGGTGATTTCCGACTTTGACGTGGCCTCCCGCATCACGCAGGAATCGGCCGATTTGAAGACCATTTGCGTGGCTTATTACCGGTTCCCGCAAGCCATGGAAACCCGGCTGCCGGTGAAAAGGTGGTGGATGAACGGAGGGCAAATCAGCCAAGACCTGGCAAAAATGTGCTTTTGATGAAAGTCAGGGTGCGACAAATGCGCCAAGCGCGATTTTTTCCACACCTGTCACAAAAATACAAAAAAAGAGGATGACAAAGCCCAACCTATGAGCTAGCTTCAGCCCATAAAACAGGCATGAAGTTCAAATTCATGCCAATCGCGGTAAAGTCTTGGGAGGATCAGATCTTAGGCGCGCTCGACGCTGCCCCGGCAACGGTTAGGATCACGCGAAACTAAAAAACAAGGCTTCAACGCCTTGTTTTTTTTTGCCTTTAAGCAACCTGAGATGACAAAATCCTTCCATTTCACCGGCGTTTGACGGCCTCGGCCGCTATTGCGGGAAGCGCGGAACGATGTTGGGAATGCTACTGATGCCAATGCCGAAATAAGCCGATGCCAAATGATAGGCGAGATAGATTGCCGCAGATATGACGGTGGTCAAAAGAATGACACGCCCGCCCCGGAACTTCGCAGGGGCACTTTCCACCGTTCCGAGCGTTACCTCGCCCTCCTCGCGCTGGCTTCGATAGCCGAGCGGCAGGACGATGAAAAGCACCGTCCACCAGAGGATGAAATAGATCGCGATGACGGTCAGGATCGGCATTCAGCGGCTCCATCGTGGAATTTAAGCGGACAATTCGATTGAGGTCGATGACAAAATGATTCCGGATACTGCCCGGAGTCTTTGATTTCATTCGCATTCAGGAGCTGCATCAAACCTCCTCCAGCTCGATCAGCGTACCGTTGAAATCCTTGGGATGAAGAAAGAGGACCGGCTTTCCGTGGGCGCCGATCTTCGGTGTTCCGTCGCCGAGAATGCGTGCCCCGGCCGCCTTGAGCTTTTCGGCAGCCGACGTGATATCGGGCGTTTCGTAACAGATGTGATGGATGCCGCCTGCCGGATTGCGCTCGAGGAAAGCGGCGATCGGGGATGTATCGTCCAGCGGTTCGAGCAGTTCGATCTTGGTGTTTTCAAGTTCGACGAAGACGACTGTGACACCGTGTTCGGGCAGCGATTGCGGCGCGGAGACTTTTGCCCCGAGCGTATCACGATAGATCGCGGCGGCTTCTTCCAGGATCGGGACGGCGATGGCTATGTGGTTGACGCGGCCGAGCATGTGTTCCTCCTCCTACGAGCGCCTACCTTAGACAGGTAGCGGCCCCTCATCCGCCTGCCGGCNNCCCCGCAGGCGGGGAGAAGGACATGTGCAGCAACCTTTTCGCCTCTCTCCAACGTCAGGTATGGCACGTTCCCTCGCCCCGCTTGCGGGGAGAGGTGGAGTGCAGCTTGCTGCATTCTGGGTGAGGGGCAAGAGAGCCCCCATCACCCAAAGAGTTTACTGCACCCGCGTCACGAACACCGTGACCACCGGCTTCTTGCCCCAAGAAATATTGGCGGCAGAGCGGACGGCGCGGCGGACAGATTCGCGGACCGTGTCGAGATCCTTGCGGCGGGCGCGCGGGATGCTTTCGACGGCGCCGAGGACGGCGTCGTAAAGTCCGTCGTCCATATCCTCGCCCTCGTCGTCGAATTCCGGCAGGCCGAAGGAGACGAGATCGGGGTCGGCGAGGAATTCATACCGCTGGTCGAGCAGGATGTTGACCGAGACATGGCCGACATAGGACAGTTTCTTGCGGTCGCTGATGCCCATCTCGTCCAGGTCGCCAATCAGCTTGCCATCCTTGTAGATGCGGCCGAAGGGAGCGTCGTCGATGATTTCGGCAGGACCGGGAGCAAGGCGCAGGATATTGCCGTTGCGCACGCGCGGAATCTGGCCGATGCCGGCCGATGCGCCGAGTTCGGCCTGCGCCGTCAGATGAGCGGCTTCGCCATGGACGGGAACGAGGATCTGCGGGCGGGTCCACTCGTACATCTTCAGCAGTTCGTTGCGGCGCGGGTGGCCGGAAACGTGAACCAGCGCATCACC
The DNA here is from genome assembly GCA_002500765.1 of Neorhizobium sp. UBA7851. Lineage (GTDB taxonomy): Bacteria > Pseudomonadota > Alphaproteobacteria > Rhizobiales > Rhizobiaceae > Neorhizobium. The sequence continues at coordinate 1,758 of DLSX01000029.1, read as the reverse complement.
GTCACCGATAATGTTGACGCCCTGTTCGATCAGCGCATTCTTGATGTCGAGAATGGCCTTTTCGTTGCCGGGGATGGTGCGCGAGGAGAAGACGACCGTATCGCCCTTGGTGAGCGCAACGTGGCGCATCTCGTCGCGGGAAATCTTGGCGAGCGCCGCACGCGGTTCGCCCTGGCTGCCGGTCAGGATGACGACAACCTTGTCGCGCGGGATATAACCGTATTCGTCTTCGGCGATGAAGGGCTTCAAGCCTTCCATGATGCCGATGTCCTGCGCGACGTTGACGACGCGCTTCAACGAAGAACCGAGCAGAAGAACTTCACGACCGGCCGCGTCTGCGGCTTCGGCGATCGAACGGATACGGCCGACATTGGACGAGAAGGTCGTGACGGCCACCCTGCCCTCTGCATTCTCGATGACCTTCTGCAGGCCGGCGGACACTTCCTCTTCGGATGGCGACACGCCTTCGCGCATGGCATTGGTGCTGTCGCACATCAGAGCCAGAACACCCTCGTCGCCGATGGCGCGGAAACGCTGCTCGTCGGTGAGCGGTCCGAGCGTCGGCTTGGCGTCGATCTTCCAGTCGCCGGTATGGACGACATTGCCGAGCGGCGTGCGGATGACCAGCGACATCGGTTCTGGGATCGAATGGTTGACACCGACGGCCTCGATCTCGAACGGGCCGACATTGATGCGGTCGCCGGCCTTGAATATGGTGATCGGAATTTCGGCGCGGTCGCCTTCATACTTGCGCTTGGCTTCCAGCATGCCGGCGGTAAAAGGCGAGGCATAGACCGGAACGTTCAGGCCCGGCCACAGATCGTTCAGCGCACCATAGTGGTCCTCATGCGCATGGGTGATGATCATGCCCTTGAGATTGTTGCGCTGGCTGGCGAGGAAGCGGATATCGGGAAGCACGAGATCGACGCCCGGAAGATCCGGACCCGGGAAGGTTACACCGGCATCGACCATGATCCACTGACGCTTCTCCGGTGGCCCATAGCCATAGAGAGCGAGGTTCATGCCGATCTCGCCCACGCCGCCCAGCGGCAGAAACACCAGTTCGTCTTGCTTAGCCATTCTTCTTCTTATTCCGTTTTCATAAAGAATACATCACCTGCCGCGATCGGCAGGACTTGTCCACCCCCCATGTCGAGTAACAGCAGGCCGCTGTCATCGATTCCGGCAAACCGTCCCTCCAGTGATCGGTCGGGAAGGTTGACGGTGATGCGCTCGCCGACGCCGCAGGCGACCTCCCGCCAGCGACGCACGATCTCGGCCGTGCCCCTGCCCTCATCCCACAATTCGAGAGCAAGCGCCATGGACTGGTAGAGATGGGCGAAAAGTTCGTCCGGCGAAATCGACGCACCGTGATCGACGAGACGAGTGACACCATAGGGCGCGCTATCAGGCATATGGCGGATATTGATACCGATACCGATGACCAGCGCCCTTCGGCCATCGGAGAGCGGCTCGCCTTCCAGGAGAATACCGCAGGTCTTGCGGCGATCGATCAGGATGTCGTTCGGCCATTTCACCTGCAGGGCGGCGTCGCTCGGCGGCNNCGGCGGCAAGACAGCGGCGACAGCATCGTGGACGGCAACCGCGATCGCAAGCGGCAGGGACGCCACGCGGTCCATGGGAGCCGGATCGATCAACAGCAGGGAAGCGTAGAGATTGCCCGGCTCAGATGTCCAGGCGCGACCGCGGCGGCCACGCCCTTGGGTCTGGCGGGCGGCAGTCACCCACAACAAACCG
>DLSX01000217.1 GCA_002500765.1 Neorhizobium sp. UBA7851 | reverse complement strand
CGCCTATCCCGACGCTGACACCGACGACAAGCGCGATGGCCGCAAGCGAGATCAACAGAAGTGCCGTGAACACGGCAAACTGCTGGCCCTGAGACTTTATGGAACGGCGATCTTCGCTCACTTCAAAAGACCAAGCGCCTTGAGCTGCTCGCCCACCTGTTCGGCACCATAGATGGTGCGGATGGTCGGGTTCATCGCCTGGCCGTCCATGACGACAAGCGCCTTGTTCTTGACGGCCGGGATCTGGCTGACCGCCGGATCGGTGGTCAGGAACTTGATCTTGGCTTCCGGCTTGTCGAGTTCCCAACGGTTACGGTCGAGATTGGCAACGACGATGACGTCTGGATTGGTCGCAATGATGCTTTCCCAGCCGAGCGTCGGCCATTCGGCTTCGGTCTTGATCGCGCTTTCTCCGCCGAGCACATCGGCGATGAAACCGGACGCGCCATTCTGGCCGCCGAGATAGGCGTCAGCGGTCGGCGACGGGCTGGAGAACCAGAAGACGTAGGAAAGCTTCTTGCCATCCTTGGAAACGCTGGCACGCAAAGCCGCCTCACGTGCCTTGAAATCGGCGATCAATGCATCGCCGCGGTCGGTCACGTCGAAGATCTGCGCAAGCTCGGAAATCTCCTTGTAGAGAAGATCCATGTTCCACAGCTGCTCACGGCTGCCATATTCGTTCTTCACCTTTTCGGTGGAGAGGCAGGTGCTGGGCGAGATGTAGGAAGGCACGCCAACCTTGTCGAAATCCTCGCGCTTGGCGACCTTGCTGGTCGGGCCGATCAGGCTCGGCAGGGCAGCGGCGACGAAATCCGGGTTCTGCGCCAGAATGCTCTCGAAGGTCGGGAACTCGACCGTCAGCAGCTTCACCTTCGCATTGGCGGCTTCGAGCTGCGGCAGGACCTTGCTCGGCCAGAATGCCGTGCCGACCATCTTGTCCTCGAGGCCGAGCAGAAGCAGGATTTCCGCGCTGTTCTGGCCAAGTCCGATTGCCCGTTCCGGCGCCTTTTGGAAGGTGACCGATGCACCGCAATTGTCGATTGTGAGCGGATACTGAGTGGCAGCGTTGGCGGAATTTGCAGCAAAAAGGCCCAGGGCCGCGCAAAGGCCGGACACGGCCAGAATGGACTTGGATACAGTCACGAAGGTGTTTCCTGATTTATTGGCGCGACAATGCGCCACCGCGCTATATCCACGAGCCGGAATCGAAACAAGACCATTTTCATCATCTTTTTACTGCGACATGGCGCCATCCTGACAAAATGCCGCATCACCCACTTGTCGCTAAAACATATTTCCCTTATTCACCGCGCTGGGAGGAGCAACAAACATTTTGAGGTTCCCGTTGCCTTCCAGCAAGAACACCCCATCCAAAGCCTCTTCAAGCGGTCTCAACCTGAGCCGCCGCCAGCTTCTCGGCTCCGCGGCCGGCGGTGCGGCCATCGTCAGCACCACCGCACTTCCGGCCTGGGCCCAGAGCAGCACCGGCGATACGGTCGACGTCCTTCTCGTCGGCGGCGGCATCATGAGCGCCACGCTCGGCGTTCTGCTCTCCGAGCTTGAGCCGACCTGGAAAATCCAGATGATCGAGCGTCTGGACGACGTGGCGATGGAAAGCTCCAACGGCTGGAACAATGCCGGCACCGGCCACTCGGCACTTGCCGAACTGAACTACACGCCGGAAGACGCGAACGGCAACGTGCAGATCGCCCGCGCCGTCGGCATCAACGAGCAGTTCCAGATCACCCGCCAGTTCCTCGCCCACCAGATCGACACGGGCGTCCTGAAGGAACCGCGCTCCTTCATCAACTCCACCCCGCACATGAGCTTCGTCTGGGGCGATGAGAATATCGAATTCCTCGGCAAGCGATTCGAAGCGCTGAAGGCAAGCCCGCTATTCGCCGGCATGCAGTTCTCTACCGATCAGGCCGAGATCGCCAAATGGGTTCCGCTGATGATCGAAGGCCGCGATCCGGCCCAGAAGCTCGCCGCCACCTGGAGCCCGCTCGGCACCGACGTCAACTTCGGCCAGATCACCACCCAATATGTCGCCTCGCTGAAGAGCCGCGACACATTCAAGCTGCACACCAACTCGGAAGTTACCGCGATCGAGAAGAATGAGGACGGCACCTGGACCGTCTCCTTCGACGATACCAAGAGCGGTTCGGCGGGTTCGATCAAGGCGAAGTTCGTCTTCCTCGGCGCAGGCGGCGGCGCGCTGCCGCTGCTGCAGATGTCCGGCATTCCGGAAGGCGACGATTACGCAGGCTTCCCGGTCGGTGGTTCCTTCCTCGTCTGCGACAATCCGGATATCGTCAACCAGCACCTCGCCAAGGCCTACGGCCAGGCGGAAACCGGTGCTCCGCCGATGTCGGTTCCGCATCTCGACACCCGCGTCTTCGACGGCAAGCGCCACATCCTGTTCGGACCTTTCGCCACCTTCTCGACGAAATTCCTCAAGGACGGTTCGCTCTTCGACCTGCCCTCGACGATCACGCTCGACAACATCTGGCCGATGGCCAAGGTCGGCACCGACGAGTTCGCGCTGGTCCAATATCTCGCCGGCCAGCTGATGATGTCCGACGAAGACCGTCTGGCCGAACTGCGCAAGTATTTCCCGAACGCCAAGGCTGAAGACTGGCGCTTCTGGCAGGCCGGCCAGCGCGTCCAGATCATCAAGAAGGATGCGGAAAAGGGCGGCGTGCTGAAGCTCGGCACGGAAATCGTCGCCGCCGAAGACGGCACGATTGCAGCGCTTCTGGGCGCATCGCCGGGTGCATCGACCGCCGCCCCGATCATGCTCGACGTCCTGAAGAAGGTCTTTGCCGAAAAGCTCAAGACCCAGGAATGGCAGGACAAGATCCACACGATCGTTCCGAGCTACGGCAAGAAGCTCAACGAGAACCCGGACATGCTGGTCCGCGAATGGACAGCGACCGAAGAGCGCCTGCAGCTCGCCATCAAGGCTCCGGCAATCGACCCGGCAGCCTACGGCCAGCCGGCCGCGGTGGCTCCGGCCGGCGAGGTCAAGAAAACCTCCGACATCGCGCTCTAAGCTGGCGTATATTTGAGACACACGATACGGCTCCGCTCACGCGGGGCCGTTTTGCTTTCCGGATCGGCAGCGTTACCTTTCACTGCCTGAGATCGACCGACGGAAGGCTGCCCATGAATGCGATCCATTTCGAAGCCGAGGTCATTCACTGGCGCGGCCCCGCCCCCTTCTTCTTTGCCCCGTTGCCGAAGAATGAAGCCGATGAAATCACCCGTCTGTCAAAGCTGCTCAGTTACGGCTGGGGCATGATCCCGGTGGACGTGACAATTGACGGCACCGAATTCTATACCGCGCTCTTCGCCAAGGATGGAACCTATTTCCTGCCCCTGAAGGATGCCGTGCGCAAGAAAACCGGGATTACCGCCGGAGATGTCATCTCCGTCTCGATGACGCTGCGTCCGCCGAAGCGGTGATCTCCGCATGGCTGCCCAGCCTATCCAACTGCTGACGGATATGGGCGCATTCGGCCGGTGAATTGGCGAGTGCGATCGCCCGGTCGAAGGCGATCCTCGCCTCCCCGCTCCTTCCGGCCTGCATCAGCAATCCGCCGCGCACGCCGTGAAAATAGAAATAGCCGTCGAGCTTTTCCGCCAGCGGTTCGATGACGTCGAGCGCCGCCTCCGCGTTATTGAGTTTCGACACCGCCACCGCCTTGTTGAGCGTTACGACCGGTGACGGTGCAAGTTTTTCGAGAAGTTCATAAAGCAGCGTGATCTCGCCCCAGTCGGTATCCTCCGGTTTTCCGGCACGCGCATGCAGCGCCGAGATCGCCGCCTGCACCTGATAGGGGCCGGGCTGCCGGTGGCGGATCGCCTTGTCGAGCATGGCGAGCGCTTCCGTAATCAGGCGGCGATCCCATCGACTGCGGTCCTGATCCTCCAGAAGCACGATCTGGCCTGCTTCGTCGAACCGTGTCCCGGCGCGGGAATGCTGCAGCAGCATCAGCGCGGTGAGCCCCATGATTTCCGGTTCGGACGGAAATATCCGCAGCAGCAGCCGCGACAGCCTTATCGCCTCGCCGCAGAATGCGGCGCTGTCCGGATTGGTGAGGCCAGACGAATAACCTTCGTTGAAGACGAGATAGATCATCGCCGCGACCGTTTTCAGCCGTTCCGCCCGCTCGTGAACGTCCGGCGTCTCGAAGGCGACGCCCGCCTTGGCGACGCGGCCCTTGGCGCGCGTGATACGCTGTTCCATGGCGCTGTCCGAAACGAGAAAGGCACGGGCGATCTGCTGCACGGTCAGCCCCGAGACGATCCTCAGCGCCAGCGCGATCTGCTGCGTATTCGGCAGGTCGGGATGACAGCAGATGAACATCAGCCGCAGGATGTCGTCGCGGTAATGCGCATTGTCCAGTCGGTCGGCAATGTCCTCCTCCGCATCGGAAAGATCGGAAAAGGCGGCCTCTTCCGGCAACGGCTCGTTTTTCGCTCGCTTGCGGATCTGGTCGACGCCGCTGTTGCGGCCGACGAAGATCAGCCATGCGGCAGGATCGCGTGGCGGCCCCTTGTCCGGCCATGTGCGGATGGCCCGCAGGCAGGCTTCCTGAAACGCTTCCTCCGCCATGTCGAGATCGCGGAAATAGCGCAGGAGAGCGCCGAGCGCCTGCGGCCGCGCCGCCGTCAGGGCCAGTTCGATATAGCCGAGATCCGTCATGACGACCCGCCTTCCGCCGCTTTGATTTCACCCGGATGGAAAACGTAAAAGGGCCGGATCTCATAGGAACTCGAGCCGGGATTGACCGCCGACAGCTCCTTCGAAAACGCCACCGCCTCGTCGAGACTGTTGAATTCCGCAGTATAGAAGCCGAGCAGCACTTCCTTGGTCTCGGCAAACGGCCCGTCGAGCACCAGCGCCTCGTCCTTGCCCTTCCTGACCGTCGTCGCCGCCGTCGTCGGCATCAACCGCCCGACCGGGCCAAGCTTGCCGGCCTTCGCCAACGGCTCCTGAACCGCATGAAGCCTATCCATGACGGAAGCCTCTTCTTCCTTCGACCAGGCAAAGACGGTTTCCTCATGGGCATAACACAGGATGGCGTACAGCATCTTTCTCTCCTTCTCCCTTGGAAGACGAGAACGTAGCCGTCCATCCGACACTGCGCATCAGAAAATCTTGTTGTCGCAATTATTGGCAATATTTGAGAGGATAGTTTCACAAAGGAAACGATCATCATGACGCAACGAAATGACAAGATCGAAATTTCATTCGATCAGAGCAAGGTGTTGTTTCAGGAGCTGAAGGCCGGCCTTAATGCCGATGAAAAGGAGTTCGTCGCGGTTTCCGCAGAAGATGTCATTCGCCATAACAAGCGCAGTAGCCGTGCCACCGGCCCCTCACCCTAACCCTCTCCCCGCAAGCGGGGCGAGGGAACGTGCCCTGCTCAATGTTAAAGAATACCGGATAGGTCGCGGCTCGTATCCTTCTCCCCGTCCTGACGGGGAGAAGGTGCCGGCAAGCGGATGAGGGGCAAACTGGGCTTGCGTCGCCAATCGGAATAGAAGCAGACTGGCGTCCTGAAAATCCCGACGAGGCTTCCATGACCGATCTCTCCGCCTTCCCCATCACGTCCAAATGGCCCGCCAAGGACGCCAGCGTCCTGCAGCTCTATTCGACCCCGACGCCGAATGGCGTAAAAGTGTCGATCATGCTGGAGGAGACCGGTCTCCTCTACGAGCCGCATTTCATCAATATCGGCGCCGACGAGACCTGGGGTGAGGAATATCTGGCGCTCAATCCGAACGGTAAGATACCCGCCATCCTCGATCCGAACGGTCCGGGCGGCAAGCCGCTCGCATTGTTCGAAAGCGGCGCGATCCTGCTCTATCTGGCGGAGAAGACAGGCAAGCTCCTCCCCGCCGACCCGGCAAGGCGCTATGAGACCATCCAGTGGGTAATGTTCCAGATGGGTGGGATAGGCCCGATGTTCGGCCAGCTCGGTTTCTTCCACAAATTCGCCGGCAAGGACTTTGAGGACAAGCGCCCGCGCGACCGTTACGCCAAGGAGAGCGCCCGCTTGATCCGCGTTCTGGAGACACGGCTTCAAGGCCGCGACTGGATCATGGGCGACGAATACACGATCGCCGACATTTCCATGCTCGGCTGGGTGCGTAACCTGATCGGGTTTTATGGTGCGGGCGAACTCATCGCCTATGACGAGCTGAAAGACGTACCGAAATGGCTGGAACGCGGTCTTTCCCGCCCCGCCGTGCAGCGCGGCCTGGAAATCCCCAAACGCCCCGCCTGATATCGACTGTGAATGCCTGACTTCACGACCGTCTTGCGCTATCTCCTTCATCCATGATGGAGGAGATAGCCATGCCACAGATGAAACTGCCCGCCGAAGGTTCCTGCCGTTGCGGTGAAGTGCGTGTGAAAGTCAGCGCGCAGCCGATGATCACCATGGCCTGCCACTGCAGGGGGCTGCCAGAAAATGAGCGCAAGCGCCTTTTCCTGTTCGGCCGCCATTCCGACGGCCGGCTTCGAGGTGACCGCCGGCGAACCGGTGATCGGCGGCGTCCATGGCGATGATATCCACCACTACCACTGCCCGCACTGCAAGAGCTGGATCTTTACCCGCATGGTCGGCATGGACTGGTTCGTCAATCTGCGGCCGACCATGCTCGAGGATGCAAGCTGGTATGCCCCCTTCGTCGAAACCTACACATCGACGAAGTTCCCCTGGGCGCAGACCGGCGCTGCGCACAGCTATCCGGAATTCCCCCCGCTCGCTGCCTTCGAGGGGCTGATCAAGGAATTCGCAAGCTGGAACAGTGGAGATGAGAAAAATACAGAAATATGACAATGTTTATGGATATTTATTAAGCCTAATATTCAGTAACTCGTCAGAAACCAAGCCCTAATATTTAGCTGCACGACAGATGCACTATTCATGAGATCGTAAATTATCAGACGCGAATATCCCCCGGCATTTAGTGGGGGAACTTATGTTATTGGAGCGGTTAAAGGCTTTCCGCGCGGATGCGCGCGGAAATGTGGGGATGCTCTTCGGCCTGGCTCTGGTGCCGCTGATCGCGCTCGGCGGCGCGGGCGTCGATATCGCCCGTTACGAGACGATCCGTGTCGAACTTCAGGACGGGCTGGACCGCGGCGTGCTTGCGGCCGCTTCGCTGACCCAGACCCGCGAGGCCAGGGCCGTCCTTCAGGACTACCTGAAGAATCTCAGCTACGCCAATGACGTGGCGATCGATTTCGAACGTCAGAACAGCCTCAATCGGCGCATCGTCAAAGCCTCGGCCAGCTATACGATCGACACGTCCTTCATCAAGCTCGTCGGCGTCGACAAGCTGACGATCAACGCCGTCTCGACCGCCCAGGAAGCCAAGCAGAACATCGAGATGTCGCTGATGCTCGATATGTCCGGCTCAATGAATGAAAAATCGGGCACGAAGAGGCGCATCGACAACTTGAAAACGGCAGCGACGGCCTTCATCGACCAGATGCTGACCGATCAGACAAAGGAATACACCACGATCAGCATTGTGCCCTATGCCGGCCACGTCAACGTTGGCGCCGCAGTGTTCGATAAGCTCGGCGGCAAGCGCGACCACTCCAACTCGTCCTGCTTTGAGCTTGGCGAAACCAACACCGCCTACGGCGCCGACCCCATAGCATTCAAGGGGACAGCCCAGGTACCGCAATTCACCCAATGGAACTCCGATCCGAATAAACAGAAGGTGATGCGGCCTTGGTGGTGTCCGATGGAAAGCACTGCGATTACCTATCTTTCCAATGACGCCAGCGCTCTCAAAGCCAAGATACAAAGCATGGAAATGCATGACGGAACAGGCACTCAGAACGCCATGCAATGGGGATATACTTTGCTCAACCCCGCCAGCAAGAGCGTTATCAACGCCGCGATTGCGACAGGCAAAATGGATCAGAGCTTTTCAAACCGCCCGGCAGCTTTCAACGATGCTGACACGATGAAAGTCATCGTGCTGATGACGGATGGAGCGATAACCGAACAGTATCGTCCAAACGATTACAGCCGTGACCCGAATCTTGCGCCAAACAACAAAGTCGTCTCGTCCTCCTCGACCAATTCCACGCGTCTCGCCAATGTCTGCGCCAAGGCAAAGGCAAATGGCATCACTATCTTCACCATCGGATTCGAGGTGAGCACCAGCGGCGATGCCACCAAGCAGATGACCAACTGCGCCACCAGCCCCGCTCACTATTATCCGACCTCCGGCGCAAACATCACCGACGCGTTCAAGTCGATCTCCATCTCGATCAAGAAACTGAGGTTGACCCAGTGACCGGCCGCTTTCGACGTCATCTGGCGGACCGTAGCGGCAGCGCCGCCGTCGAGTTCGCATTGCTTGTCCCGCTTGTTCTGTCCTTACTGTTCTCGGTCTTCGAGGCAGGCTGGATCATGACGCAATCGATCATGCTCGACCGTGGCCTGAGCCGCGCATCGCGCGCGGTACAGATCGGCACAACCTCGATGAACTATACCCAGTACAAGCAGAAGGTCTGTGCCGAAGCCTTCATTCTGGCCGACTGCGAAAAGTCGCTGAGGCTCGAGCTGACCCCGATCGACACCGCCGCCGACTTCCCGACCACGGAAACGCCCTGCGTCGACCGGAGCGTGGCGATCGATCCCGTCACCAGCTACGAGGCGGGAAAGACCTCGCAGCTCGTTTTTGCCCGCGCCTGTTTTGTCGTCGACCCGTTGACCCCCGGCATTGGCTACGGACTTTCCGTTCCGAAGGACAATACCGGCGCCATGCGCCTTACCTCCAGCTTCGCTTTCGTCAACGAGCCGACATGACCAGACAGTCCTTCACGAAACGCCTCCTGTCGAATGAAGCCGGCACGTCCGGCATCGAATTCGCCTTGACCCTGCCGATCATCATCCTGCTCTTTCTCGGAGGCACGACGCTTTACGACCTGTTGCGCTCCTATAACCGGATCGTCGAGGCCAACGGCATCGTGGCCGATGTCGTCGCACGCCAGATGACCATGGAGGACGCTTTCTTCAACAAGACCTATGGCACCTTTGCCGCGCTTCAGGCCGACAGGACCATGCCGAACGCCCTGCGTGTGACGAGCGTCATCTGGAAGGATGGGAAATACACGGTCGACTGGACGAAGAAGGCGGGAACGACAGCATTGCTTCCCGAGCAGAAGCTGGACGCGACCACCCTGCCGACCATTCCTTCGGGTGACTCGGTCATCTTCGTCGAGGGCGTGACCCAATATACCGCACTCGCCACATTGTTCGGCTTCGGAACCGTCACCTATTCGGAAAACGCTTTTACCCGCCCGCGCTTCACCGCCTCCGTCAAAGGCTCCTGAAAGCGGTCACGATCACTCACAGCCACAGTTGACAAAAGCGCTGCCGCAATTTGCATATCGCCAATTTATTCAGAAAGAACAATAAGCTGGCGTCATCCACACAAGCCTCGGTCACCCCTTTGTGACCGCCTTCATCATCGATTTGACACACAAATTAACCTCTCGCTAACTCTCCGGGCCTTGTATGGCCCGAGAGTTTGCTAGGCCCATCTCCCGGGTCTGTTCGTGTTTTTCGTGGAGACATCATGCGCACCAAATCTGCAGCTATTGCACTCGCCCTCACCCTCGTCTCGGCCACTGCCGCCACTGCGGCACAGCCCACCCGGATCAAGCAGTTCGAAGCCTGGGGCGTTTATTCCTACGACAACAATGGCAGGACCAGCTGTTACGCCCTCTCCGTCCCCACCAGCTCGGCGCCTGCAAGTGTTAATCACGGCGACAACTTCTTCCTGATTTCGCCCCAGGGCCAGGCCTATATGCCTCAGGCGATCATGGGTTATGCCTTGAGACAGGATTCGGATGTCAGGGTTGCCGTGGACAATCAGCAGTTCGACCTTGCACCGCGTGAAAACACCGCCTGGGTACGCGACCAGAGCCGTGAACCGGCGCTGGTGAGCGCGATGCGCGGCGGCAGCCGCATGACCGTGCAGGCGACATCCGGCCGCGGCACCAATACCAATTACACCTATTCGCTGAGTGGTGTGACGGCTGCGCTTCAGGAAGTGAGCAGGTGCCGCTGATCGCGACGCACTGAGGCACAGCGAAACGGAGCCGCATTCCACGATGACACGGACAAGAATTCGGCAGCGCCTCGTCGCCGTCATGCTTGCGGCTGCGCTTGGCTTACCGCTCGCAGAACGCATAGAAGCCAGCGAAGTCGAGCCGGCCGAAATCCAGTCGGCAAGCGCTGCCGGCAGCCTTGCCGCGGGCTTCAGGACCGGTCGGGTGACGGGATATCCCATCCCCCGCTTTGCCTCGATCAAATCGGGGAATGCCCATATGCGCGTAGGCCCCTCGACCGACTATCAGACCAACTGGGTCTATTCGGCTCGTGGACTGCCGCTCGAGATCATCGAGGAATACGGCAACTGGCGGCAGGTCAGGGATCCGGACGGGACCAGCGGCTGGATGTTTGCTCCTCTCCTGTCCGGTCAGCGCACGGCAGTCGTCGGACCATGGATGGAACAGTCCATCAAGCTGCGCAGCGCGCCCAATTCGTCGGCAGCGGTTGTTGCCGAGCTGGCTCCGTCCGTGCGCCTGAACATCAGCAACTGCGATGGATCCTGGTGCAATGTATCGCTACAGACCCGCCGTCTGTCAGGTTATGTCGCCCAGGCAAATCTCTGGGGCGTCTATCCGCACGAAAAGGTGGAGTGAGCGGTAAAGGCTCTACCGCACCACGAAGCAGTCGATCGATCGCGTCTGCAATAGCGAGCAGGCTTTCGCCGCACTGTCGCGATCGGCAAAACCCGTCAGGCGTGCGCGAAAAATCTCGCGGCCGCCGGAACTTGATCCCTGTACGCTCGGCGCGATCTGGCCGAAGTCCGAAAGCAGCGGCAATGCGGAATTGAGCGCGCCTGTTGCAGCGGCCTGGCTTCCGGCAGCGGCAATCTGGATATCCCAGAGCGCCCCGCCCTGCTGGATCATCTTCTGTACCGGATCGGCTTGCGGAACCGTGGCATAGGACGTCACGCTCGCAGCGCTTGCCCTTGTTCCGCCCATGATGATCTCCGTCCGCGGACGCGGCACCGGCGCGTTGGCCGCAAATGCGGCAACACCCTCGGCCGGGCGTTTCTGCTGGCCCGAAGTGGCAACCGCGACGCCGG
>DLSX01000028.1 GCA_002500765.1 Neorhizobium sp. UBA7851 | reverse complement strand
CACGGTAGCTGCGCCGCAGCCATGACCGCCGCAACCGGCGACGACAGAGCGTGATCCGCCGCCGTAATAGCGGTTCCAATGGCCACGCCATGGCTGCGACTGGTAATGGGCGTCCCAGTAGGCGACGCTGAAGGCGACTGTGGCGATGCCGACCGCTCGNNGACCGCTGGCGCGATCGATGCCGTCAGCACCGTCGGACGGCCATTGTAGAAAACCTGGATATAGCTCGTCGCCACCCAGCCGCGGGCGCCCGACCAGCTGACGTCGCACCATGACCTGTCCCCGCTGCAGCCATGGACGGCGAGAGACGCGCTCTGCGGCATGACGATCACCACCGGATAGCGCGTGCTCGGTCCGGCACGCAGGTTGACGCTGGTCACCGCCACGCCATTGATTGCCGCCTCTGCCCTGTCTCTTCCGCCAAGCGAAATGACAGTCAGAAAGGCCAGGACCATCAGGACCGTGATACGGCCGATATCGAGCGCCGGTGCGGCGTGAGCCGCCATGGATCTCCGTGGGGTCGTTCGGCTGGAATGAATTGCGGACATGGTAACTCTCGCTTCTCTGGTTGAACGTGAGGCCATTGTCGTCCTCCGGTTTTGAGCCGCTGTTTCAGGTTTGCTACAAAATTTTGCAGGAGAAATGAGTGGCAGGAGACCGTCGTGTCGATCGCTGCAACAAACTGCAATATTTCCGACATCCGCCCGCAAGCCGGTTATGGTCTGTTGCCATCCCGATGGCCCGCGCATGTCTGGAACGAAAACGATGGAAGAAGCGACAAAGATACTTGTGGTCGAGGACGATCCGGAAATCCGCGATCTGCTCGAGGAATTCCTGACCGTTGAAGGTTATATCGTGCAGACGGCAGACAGTCCTCCCTCGGCGGACCGGCTCGTCGAGCGGCGCTGGGCGGATCTGATCATTCTCGACCTGATGATGCCGAAGGAGGACGGCCTGTCCTTCTGCCGGCGCATCCGGGCGCGCTCGCAGGTGCCGATCATCATGCTGACCGCCNNCGGCGCCGACGATTATCTCGGCAAGCCGTTCAATCCGCGCGAACTCCTGGCCCGCATCCGGGCGATCATGCGGCGCGCGGCCGGCGGAAGCGGCACCGACAAGGCAAGTTCCGTCAGACGTTTCGCCGGTCTCGTCGTCGATCCGGAAGCGCGCAGCATCATGACCGAGGACGGCACGACGGTACCGCTCACCACAGCGGAATTCGACCTGCTCGCCTGTTTTCTGGAACGACCGAAACGGGTTCTTTCCCGCGATCAGCTGCTCGATTTCACCCGCGGCTCGTCCTCGGAAAGTTATGACCGGACGATCGACGTGACGATATCGCGTCTGCGCACGAAACTTGCCGCCTGCCTGCCACCCGATGTGCGCGTCATCACCACCGTCCGCAATGCGGGCTATCTCTTCAATCCGACAGTGACGGACGGCTGATGTTGAGAAAGATCGGCATCGTCGCCAGAATTGCGCTGATCGTCACCGCGGCGCTGTTCGTCAGCCAATTGGTCGTGGTGATTTCCTACCTTCACGGCGAACGATCACCGCCTCCATCCTATGCGATTGCAGACCGTATCGCCGCCGTCGTCCGACTGCTGGACGAGACGCTACCGGAGGACAGGCAGGATGTTCTCGCCGTCGCCCGTGTGGCGGGTTTCCAGGTCTCGGTTGTTGCGAAGATCCCGGAGGGATTTGAAGACGACTTCAGTTTCACCCGGATACGAACCCTTGCGCAACGCATGGTCGATGCGCATGAGCCGGGACGGACCGTCAGGGTCGGTCTCGTCGATACGGGCCTCGAACCCCGCAGCAGATTCCTGATGACGTTTTTCGTCGGGCTGAGATCGGGAGAGTTGGCGCAATTCAGCGTATCCGACGAAACGACCCTGCGGATCTGGAACGTGCCGATCGGCTTCTTTGCCGGATTTTTCGGTATCCTCGTCGCCATCATCGCCGTTTTTGCCGTGGCGCGCGAAACCCGTCCGCTCTCGCATCTTGCGCGGGCCGTCGATCAGCTGGGAAACCGTATCGAACCCGTGCAGGTCAGAGAACGGGGTGCAAAAGAGCTGCGAACGCTCATCCGGGCGATCAACGACATGCAGGGGCGCATCCTTGGTCTCGTCAACAATCGAACGCTGTTTCTCGGCGCCATCTCGCACGATCTGAAAACCTATCTCACCCGTTTTCGCCTGCGGCTGGAAATGATGCCGGCAGGGGCGCATCGGGAAAAGGCGATCCACGATGTCGAGGCCATGGAACAGCTGCTGAACGATGTCCTCCTGTTCGCCAACGAAAGTTCCGCGGGGTCGGAGGCCGAGACCGTCGAGTTGAATGCAGCTGTCAGCGTCTCCGCGACCGAGGCCGCACCCGGTGGCGATATGGTTCGCCTGGCCTTGTCGCCAAGCCCCCTCAATGTCCGTGTACCGCGTAAGGCATTGCGCCGAGTGGTCGACAATCTGCTGTCCAATGCGCTGCGCTACGGCACGAATGCCTGGATGAGAACGGAGCAACGAGACGGCATGGCCTGCCTGATCGTGGAGGATGACGGGCCGGGCATCGACGAGAAGGACATGCCTTTCGTTTTCGAGCCTTTCTTCCGGGCGGAACCCTCCCGCAACCGCAGCCATGGCGGCACCGGGCTGGGCCTTGCCATCGTCAGGCAGATCCTCGACGCGCATGGTGGAACAATCACCCTGGAAAACAAGGCCGGCGGCTCCGGCCTTGTCGCTATCGTCTGCCTGCCGATCGATGCGGCCCGGCGCTGAAGCCGGCGCAATCCGTTCAGATCAGCTTCAGCCGATCACTGCCGGCCGGATACTTGCCGCGCTCCTCGCTGTCGTCGAAGGTCGCCAGGCAGTCCAGCAGCTGATCACGCAGTTCCTTGATCGCGCTCGCAAAGACGTCTGCGTCCTCGCGATAGAGGGAGGCGAGATCCGCCACCTCGGTAAAGGCCGAGGCCTCCGCGACGCAATCGGTTCCAACTGCGCCGGACCGCGCAAGAGCGGTGGAAGCGCCTGTGGGAGTGGCGGTCGCGGAGAGTGGGGTAAAGGCGGCGATACCGATCAGGGCAGAGGCGGTTATCGTGGTGATGATGCTCATGCTGATCTCCTGACGCCGCTCGGTAGCTCAGCGGCTTGGGCTCCGCTGAACGCGGACTTGGCCACCTGACCGGCCCCTTGCAGGCCCGGCAGGTGGCGCGTGAAGGATTGGCGTTCAGTTTTTCTTTCTGGCCGTGAGATCCGCCAGGGTTGTCGAGCATTGCTGCGAAAGCTCCGCCTTCTTCTCCTGCACGCAAGCCAAAAGCTCGCCGCCGCCGGGTTTGATGTCGGGGCACAGTTTCTGGATATCTTGCTTGCAATTGTCACGCAGGGCGAGCCTGTCGTTGATCGACAGCTGTTGTGCGGATGCGACCGTGGCCGTCATCAGCAAGATCGCAGTGGTGTATTTGAACATTCTCAGTCCTCTCGTTGGGGAGGTTTCGCGGAAATCGCCGGTCCCGCGACCGGCGCGCGGCTCGA
>DLSX01000131.1 GCA_002500765.1 Neorhizobium sp. UBA7851 | reverse complement strand
GTACGGGATGTCGACCTAGCCACCCGGCATCCATCGCGCTGCCCGTCCTTGCAAGGCTGCGCGTCGAAAAGCGGACGACGTCGATTCACATCATGTGCTTCCATGACGGACGGGGCAAATAACTCAGCGCTTGCCGCCAGCCGGCCAGGCTTCTGCCAGCAGCACAACACCAATATTCGAACAAGCTTACCCATGACGAAACCATCCAGTCCAGCTCCACAAAACGGTCAACCGGAGGCAGATCCGGTGCAGGCAGGTCAGCAGGAGACCCACTGCGCGAAGGAAGCACCGGGAGTCGTCGACAAGGCGAGTGAAAAGCCCCAGGTCGAGCCCGCGATCGAACCTGAGCTCAAACCCGAGCCCAAGACCGAAGTCGAGGCGGCAAGCGAAGGAAAAACATCCAAGGACAAGCCCCCCGAGAGCGCACCGAAGGAAAAGAAGGCGCAGGACGACGCGAAAGCGGCGCTTGAAAAGCAGGAGAAAGAAGCCAAGGATCGGCGTTCCCAGGTGCGCAAAGCGGTCCAGGTTCCCGCACCAGAAATTAATAAAACTCCCGCCAAGGCCTCCCCTCAGCCCGGCGTGGCGAAGCACGATTTCGCCTAGGGGTCACAGGTCAATATTTTCGAGAACAACGCGAAACTTCAGAATTTACCGGACTTCTTCGATCTCGATCCCGTACAGCGCGAGGACCTTCTAGGCAGGATCGGATTCTACAAGGGGATTGTGATCGACCACAGTCTTTCCAATCCGGTGGAGACGGGATTCAGGGAAGTGCTCCACCGGCAAGCACCTGGAACCGGCGCCGCTGCGCAACAGAATGCGGTCGCCAATCCCCTGTATCGGAAACCGAACTTCTCGGGCTACTACGAAAATTACTACACCTCCTCGGAGTCCTTGCATCAGGTCCAGAAGAACGGTGTGGTGGACATCAAGTCTTCGCTGAACGTAGTCGGCGGAAAGGCCGTATCGGTCGGCGTCGGCATCTCCGGGGCGTATTACGATGCGCAGGGTTCCACTGACGGAGCCATCAAAAAAAACTCTACATCACGGCCAACTTCCTGCTGCCCAAGGTCGAGTTATCCTTCGACGATTCGCGCCCTTGTGCAAGTGCGGAATTCGAAGCGGCGTGTGAGAGAGCACTATCTGCCGACACGGAAGAAGGCCGTTTTACCGCACTGGTGACGGTCCTCGGCAAATTTGGCCAGTTTGTGCCGACACAAACCCTCGTGGGTGGCCGATTGTTCGCTAACGACGTCAAGGAATTTATCGGCAACGAATCCGAATCGGAGGTGGCAAGCCGGTACGCGGGCCGCCTCAAGGTCAGCGCGGAATCGGTCACGGCCTCGTTCGATTCCGACACCAGCGTCGAGCGCAGCAAGGAAACGAACAGTCGCGGGAACGACAAGGACGAGAAACAGAATCACACGATCCAGGCCGTTGGCGGCGAAGGCGCTGTCGTCGAGAATGCGGGCCAGTGGGCGGAGTCCCTGTACGACTATCGCCGCTGGTCGGCGGTGCAACGGGAAAAGCTGATCCCGAGTATCGACGTGCTGAGCAAGGATCTGAGTCTGCGCGCCTGGAATACCTTGAAGGCCTTCGCCGCGAAACACTCGCCGATGCAGCTGATCGAAGAATACAAGGTCTACTTCCTGTTCTACGGAGACTACGACGTCAAGGTCGGCCGCCTGACCAGAAGCGACATCGTCATTTTCAAGAACAACAATAGCCAGCACTACCTGGCCATGGTGGGGGAAACGCCGCAAAACGGAGGCGTCACCGGAAAGCCATTCGATTGGGCCTACCAGTTCCTCTGGCGTGTTACGCCGAATGGAAACATCGTCAGCGCCATCCCTGTCAATACCGGCTTCCCCGGCCATGAAAAGACGGTCGACTTTGCGCTCACCGTCCTGGGCGGCCTGCCTGACAAGGACGGAAAACCACCAGAAACCCTGGACGTCGGCTTGCGCGAACTGGGAAGCGCGAAGTATCAGACCTTGGAATTCACGGGCCGCGGCGAACTCCGGAACCCTGCATTCGGATCCGCGAACGCACTTGCCATGCCGCTGGACGACAAACCGGTGCTGAAACGGGTTCAGGGCGACAACGACAAACCGACGTTCTGGAGCACGCAACGGGCAATGCCTGCCGATATGGAAAAGATCGAGTCGCGTAAAGTCTTCGGTAAACTGAGGCATCCAAGCGGACTGGTGCTGGCAATCGATGGGTACGAGGACAACACGCGATCCTTCGTCCTTTCAGACCGGCGCCGCGTGTTGCTGCAACCGGACAATGGCGGCAAGCACCAGCTGTGGCACCTGCGGTCCGACGGCGTGATCGTCTCGGCCTTGTCAATCTCGAGCAATAGCGGGTCGACGCCAGGAGATGTCTATCTCGCCCAGCTGGCGGATAAATCGATCGTCGCCCAGGCGCAGAACGCTGACGCGAAGACCTTCACGACCGACGGCAAGAGCCTGGCTTGTACGGCCGATGACGCGAACCAGCCGATGTATCTGAGTGCCGTCGTCGACGCCGACAAGTCGGGGCAGCGCGTGGAGCCTGTACTTGATGAACGCCGTGCCTTGAAATTCGAGCTGCTTCCAGCCGGCGCCCGCCCCATCACCTACTCCGTCGGTCTCACCACGCGGACGACGAGCAAGTACGAGCGCATGAAGACCGTCGACTAGCGGGAACTGAGGGTCGATGGCTACTTGACCGGAATCGAATTCATCCTCGAGGAGCGGGGCCAGGGCAGGATCAGTCTGAATGAATATTCCCGCATGAGGATGTGCATTTCCGTCATACGGGAGAACGGTGCAGACACGGTGGAACTGAAGGATGAGCCGGACAAGGATGCGGTCGACCGCGATTTTCTTTGCGACGAAGACGGCGCTTGCGACGTCGATGTCGACGGGCGCTTCCTGCTGTTGCCGGAGGACCCGATCTATTCCATCCGCCTGCGCATCCATGTGTCGCCATCGGCGAAGCGGCGGCTCGCATTCGAATATCAAAAAGTCGAAAACGGCCCCTGGATCGGCCTCTCGGACGACAACCAGGGCGCAAAGCGCCTGGACGTGAAGGATATCGCCGTGGGCTACGGGACCGATGCGGAAACCACGAATGGGACCAAGGTGCTGGGCGTGGCCTTGGCGTATGACTCGTCCGCCCAGTTGCTGAGGCCTAAGCTGCTGCGCAGGCTCATCGGCTGACGCGGTCCGCGGTATTCGATACCCCAGGGCGGCCCGCGCTGGCGGGCCGCATCAATGTGAACGCGCAGGTGAGCAGCACCAGGTGAGCGGCGCCGGAATACAGCGGCGCCA
>DLSX01000139.1 GCA_002500765.1 Neorhizobium sp. UBA7851 | reverse complement strand
GGCACCCGACGTGTCCCGGCCGAAACAAGAAAGCCAACCGCATCAAGGCAGGACTCCGTCTTTCCCAAACCATGAAGTAAGAGAGGATCGATGAAAGGCCAGGATTTTACCGAATACGAAAATCGCCGGGCCGAAGCCCATGAGGAAGCATGGCGTCTGGCGGCAACGTTCGTCAACATACGCAGCCGCCATTGCCGTTACAGGATGTGCCGACGTGAGCAGTTCTGCTGTGGCGCGATGTTACCCTCACCCCACCAGAGCGGCCTGATCCGCGCACACAAGGAGATTGGGTTGAGCGGAACTGCATGCGCAAATCTCCCGATGTGCATGGCCAATGCTACGGCGGATCGTTACGCCTATCTCCGCAGAGTCCTGGAAAAAATGGCTGAGGCGCGCGACGGAGAACTGAAGCAATATACGTTGTGGGACCTGCTCTTCCTTATCCGGAGAAACATGCGCGTCCAGCACAGGGACGTGCCTGCAGGCTTGACTTCTCCTGCCCGACAGCCGACTTCAGGTGCAGAATGTAAAGGATGATGAAACGATGACGGAAGCAGCCAGAACCACGGTCGACAAGGATCAGGTCGAGATGTTCTCGAAAATGGCTGCTGAATGGTGGAGCCCGACCGGAAAATTCCGCCCGCTGCACAAGTTCAACCCCGTCCGCCTCGCCTATATCCGCGAGCGCATATGCCAGAATTTCGGCCGCGACCCGAAGGCGCATCGTCCGCTTGAGGGGCTTCGCATCCTCGATATCGGCTGCGGCGGCGGCCTTCTGTCGGAACCCGTCGCCCGCATGGGCGCGACCGTCATCGGCGCCGACCCGTCTGAAAAGAATATCGGCATCGCCTCGACCCACGCGAAGGAGACCGGCACCGAGATCGACTACCGCGCCGTCACCGCCGAAGACCTCGCACAGGCGGGCGAAACCTTCGATGTCATCCTCAACATGGAAGTCGTCGAACACGTCGCCGACGTCAACCTATTCTTGACCACCTGCGCCTCTATGGTGCGTCCCGGCGGCCTGATGTTCATGGCCACCATCAACCGCACACTGAAGGCCCGCGCGCTGGCCATCTTCGCCGCCGAAAACGTCCTGCGCTGGTTGCCCCGCGGCACCCATCAATACGAAAAGCTGGTCCGCCCCGAAGAGATCGAACGCCCGCTGGAGGCGTCCGGCCTGCACATCATCCACCGCACCGGCGTCTTCTTCAATCCGCTGCAGGACCGCTGGAACCTCTCGCCCGACATGGACGTCAACTACATGCTGCTCGCCAAGCGCGAGGGCTGATTTACTGCCGCTCCTGGCTGTGACAAACTCGACGCCGTAGCGAGGAGCCCGCGATGTCGGAAGGCCTGAAAATCACAGTAACGCTCGAACCGGAGGTCGAGGACTTTGTCCGCGCCGAAGTCGAGCGTGGAACGTTCAATTCCCCCAGCGACTATGTCGAGGACCTGATCCGTGAACGCGATCTCGCCAGACGCAAGCTCGACGCTGAGCTGCAGAAGGGGATCGACGATATCGAGGCGGGGCGATACCTCCCGTTAGACGAAGCTTTTGCGGAAGTTCGTACGAGGCTTGGCCTCAAGCCCAAGACCGGATGAAAGTCATTATCGCACGCGAGGCGATCGAGGACCTCGTGACCATTGGCGAATTTATCGCGATATCCAATGCGGCTCGCTCCGACACCTTCGTGGAAGAACTTTACGAAAAGTGTTTCACTTTGTCGGAGTCTCCTCACGCGTTCGAAAGGATCACGGATCGTCCCGACCGGGAGATACGCAAGCGTCCTCATGGTAAATATCTAATCGTCTAAGAGGTTTGCGCCGACCGTATCGACATCTTGCGCGTTTTCCACGGCGCGCAGGATTATCTCGGAATTCTTTTCCCGAACGACTGACCGTCCCCATCCTCACCCGCCATGCTAAGCTTTCATCGAAAGCACCTGCGCCATCAGGTCCATGTGTCTTTCGGCATTCAGCGCCGCAATTTCGCGCACTCGGGCACGGTCGATCACGATGCGTTCGCCACCCTGCCCGTAGGGATCTTTGAAATGAAAAGCATGTGGTCCCGGCCCGTGGTCGTGCAGATATTCGAACCGCTCGACGGCCTCGGCCCAATCGGGACGGCCCTCTGTCCACCACAGGACCAGAGCCGGCCATTGCTTCTCAAGCTGCCAGTTCTTCGCATGTTTCAAGGCATCTGCATGAACCCCGGAATAGGAAAACGCCATCAGCGTTTCCAGATCGGCCCACAAAGACAGCGAAGAAGGCGCGGTCTCGAAACCGCTCCCTTTTATGAAGCGCGGAAACACCTGGAGCCCCCAGCTTTCCGGCCCCGGCTCCCCATCATAACCGGAACGTCCGATAAACCCTTGCGCAGTTTCAGCCGCAAGAAAGTTCACCGGCTCCCGCAAGCGAAAACCCTCGACTTCGGCACTGTCATAAGGCGCAACGAAAAGGCCGAAATTATAGATCGCCAGTTTCGCCACGCCGACCATCTCAGTTCGTGTCGTCCGTGAAATCGGGCAACGGCGCCACCTCGATGCCTTCGTCGATCAGGTCACGCACCTCGTCGGCACTCGCTTGGCCGACAATCCCGCGGGCATTGGCCTCGCCGTAGTGGATCTTGCGGGCTTCTTCGGGAAACTTTTCACCGACATCCTCGGAATTGGCGCGGATATTGGCAACGGCTTCGCGAAGTTTGACCATCGCTTCCTGCCGGGCCAGATCCATTGCCATCTGTTTCTTCGCTTCCTGCTTGCGCGCGGTGGAAACGGAAGGTGCCATCAGCGACTTGGAAATCGAACCTGAATTGCAGATCGGGCAGGTCAAGAAGCCGCTCTCCACCTGCCGGTCGAAATCGGCACTCTCGGAAAACCAGCCTTCGAATGTGTGTGCGTTATCGCAGCACAGGGAATATTTGATCACAACGCCACTCCGCCGGTGCCCTGATCAGCATCCGGGCCGGCAACGTCTTCCAGCACGAACTCTCGTGCATTCTTCAGATTGGGCACCTTTTTGCGAGTGCTCTCGACGCTGTCAAGGTCGATCTCTGCAACCAGAATCTCTTCACCGGCATCGCCCCCCCGCGCGAGGATTTTGCCCCAGGGATCGATGATCAGCGAATTGCCATAGGTCTCGCGGCCATCCTCGTGCACGCCGGCTTGCGCCGCCGCGATCAGGAAAGCGCCATTCTCGATCGCCCGCGCCCGAAGCAGGATTTCCCAATGCGCTTCGCCCGTCTGGCGGGTGAAGGAAGCGGGTACGGTCAGGATCCGCGCTCCGGCCATGGCCTGGGCTCGAAACAGCTGAGGGAACCTGAGATCGTAGCAGATCGACATGCCGAGCTTCGAAAACGGCAGTTTCACGACCTTCGAGATATTTCCCGGCTCGTAAGCCGAGCTTTCCCGCCAGCTCTCGCCATTGTCCAGATCCACGTCGAACATGTGGATCTTGTCATAGGTCGAGATCAGCCGACCTTCGGGCGAAAACAGAAAGCTGCGGTTTGCGATTTTTCCGTCGTCACGCGCAATCGCCGTCGAGCCGATATGGAGAAAAATGCCGAGTTCGCGGGAAAGTCCGCGCGCCGTCGCCACGATGATATCGTCGGCCTCGCCACGCAGAACCTCGCGGGCAGCCTTGCGGTCGCGCTGCAGCATGCCCGTCATTTCCGGCGTCTGGACATAGACCGCCCCGCGCGCCGCCGCATCCCGGACCAGCCGGGACATGTCGTCGGCATTCCTCGCCGGATCGACACCGGATCGCATCTGGACTGCAGCAACCTTGATCATTACGGGTCAGCCTTTTTTAAGCCAGCATCGCGTCGAGCCTGCCTTCACGATCGAGCGCATGAAGATCGTCGCACCCGCCCACATGCTCGCCATTGATGAAGATCTGCGGAAAGGTCGAACGGCCGTTGGCCTTGGCGATCATTTCGGCGCGCAGTTCCTGACTATAGGTCGCGTCGTGTTCGACGAACGCGACGCCCTTGGACTGGAGCAGCGCCTTGGCACGCGAGCAATAACCGCAATATTCGCGGGTATAGATGGTTACATCTGTCATGATAGTCTCCGGGGCGCGCAAGGGAGAGGCCGCGCCGACTGTTGTTTCTCATATAGTTTCGGCCAATGCCATTGCAAAGGTCAAAACACTGACCTCGACCGCACCCGCCTTCTTCAAGGACCGCGTGGCGGCCGAAACGGTTGCCCCCGTCGTGTAGACATCATCGATGAGAAGGATGCGCTTGCCGAACACATCGGCTTCATGTCCCGGCCGCACCGCAAACGCCGCCCGAACGTTGTCCTGACGGCCTTGCACCGTAAGCCCCACCTGCCGCCTGGTTCTCTTCGTCCTGACGAGCGTCGCCGGCAGATAGGGCTTTCCTGTTTTTTTCGCCAGATGCCGGGCAAGCTCCGCGGACTGGTTGAACTTGCGCAACACGAAGCGTGTCCTGTGCAACGGCACCGGCACGATCGCATCGCAGGAATCGAGGCAGTCCCTCCCTGCCCGCTCCATCCATCCCGCCATGGTTGGCGCAAGGTCGCCCCGGTCCCTATATTTGAGCCCATGAACCATGTTACGCGCGGCTCCATCGAAAATGGTGGCGGTGCGCAAGCGGGTAAACACCGGAGGATGGGCGATTGCCTGAGCGCAGACCATGCCCGGTCCCGGGTCATAGGAGAAAGGCAGGCCAAGCACTTCGCAATAGGGCCGCTCGACAAACCGGATCTCGCGCCAGCAGGAGGCGCAGACCGCCCCGTGACGCCCCGTCAGCGAGCCGCAGCCGACGCATATCGGAGGATAGACGAGATCGACGATCCGCATCACACAGTTCGACGCGGATCGGACAAGGTTTTTCGCGAGACTGTTGGCCAAATACCCGGACATAAACTTGACAATAGGCGAGAGAGAGCGCCTTAGCGAAGCATAATCGAGTGGTGATGATGGAATTGATCTTCGACGAAGACCTGCTGGCGAGCCGCCGCGAACGCGCCCTGGCAAATCGCACCGCCAATGCGGATTTCCTGCTTGATCTTGCAGCAGGCGAAATGGCCGACCGGCTCTCGGTCGTGGAACGGCAATTTCCTCTGGCCGTCGAACTGCATGGAGGCACCGGCATCGCCGCGCAGAAGGCCGTGGCAACCGGCAAGATCGACATGATCCAGCGCGCCGAAACCAGCGAGCGCTTCGCCAATGCCGGGGAGCACATCCTGCCGGCCACGCTCGATGACGTGCCGATCGAGCCGGCATCGGTCAATCTCGTGCTGTCCCCGATGGCGCTGCATGTGGTCAACGACATGCCGGGCGCGCTGGTGCGCATCCGCCGCGCGCTGAAGCCGGACGGCTTGCTCCTTGCCGCCATTCCCGGTGCGGGAACGCTTGCCGAATTGCGCGATGTCCTGCTCGCAGCCGAAGCCGAACTGACCGGCGGCGCAAGCCCCCGTGTCATCCCTTTCGCCGATGTGCGCGATATCGGCGGCCTGCTCCAGCGGGCGGGCTTTGCCCTGCCGGTCGTCGATGCCGAGACCTATACGGTGCGCTATGACAGCCTGTTTCCGCTGATGCGCGACCTGCGTGCCATGGGCATGGCCAACCCGCTCAAAGGGCGCAGCCGCAAACCGCTTGGGCGGGCGTTTTTCCTGAGAGCCGCGGAAATCTATGCGGAGCGTTATTCGGATCCCGATGGCCGCATCAGGGCGACGTTCTCGATCATCTACGTCTCCGGCTGGGCGCCTCACGACAGCCAGCAAAAGCCGCTGAAGCCGGGCTCCGCCAAGGTTCGCCTTGCAGATGCCTTGAAAAACCTGGACGGATAGGCCGGATTACCGGGCGTTGATATAGGTGCTGGAAAGACCAAAGAACATGTTGTTCATCGCGCCATAATAGTTGCTGAGCCCCGCGGCGAACGTGATGCCGATGACGGCGATAATCAGGCCGTATTCGACAGCCGTTGCACCGCTGATATCCTTGATGAAGCTGCGGAACAGGCGCATCGGTCGTCCTTGGAATCTAACCGTTGGAAAAGTCGGGATCATGCCCGGAGCGGTTCAGCAACCCCCATCCGCTCCGTAACCCTGAACGATGCAAACCGAACCGGGCGTCTCCTGCAGAACGCTCCTGCGGATTGTGTATTGCTTCGAGCCGCTTTCGGCGGGCTTGATCGATCCCGTCGTCAGCATGTCGAAGTCTTCCTGCACATGCGCAAGGCGTTTCTGGTCCGACCGTTCCGCCAGCATCGGCGTCACGATCAGCGACAGGGCAATCGCGGCTGTTCCGAAAAGCAGCGCGATGTTGAGCGCGCCGGTCTTGCCGGACCTGTACGTTGCCCGCTGGCGATCGCGCACAGTTTTCCAGAACTGGTCGTCCATTCCCCTGAAGCCTCGTCAGATCATTACGTGCCTGGCCACAAAGATGCCAGAATCCGTTGAACGAAATGTTAACGCGAGATAAATCCGACGGCTCTAATCTTATTTAAAGCAGGTCCTGGAGGATCGGGATCAGAGGCTCATCGGCCGGCGGCATGGGGTAGTCGCGAAGCGCATTCGGCCTCACCCATTTGATCTGCTGCCCCTCGCGCCCGGTCGGAATGCCCTCGAACCGGCGGCAGACATAGAGCGGCATCAGCAGATGAAACGTCTCGTAGATGTGGCTCGCGAAGGTGAGCGGCGCAAGGCAGGGCACCTTGGTCGTGATCCCGAGCTCTTCCTGAAGCTCCCGCACCAGGGTCTCTTCCGGCGTTTCACCGGGCTCGACCTTGCCGCCCGGAAACTCCCACAGCCCTGCCAGCGACTTTCCTTCGGGCCGCTGGGCCAAGAGGATACGGCCATCGGCATCGATCAGCGCGCAGGCCGAAACGAGAAGCAGCTTTTTCGGTTCGCTCATGATTTCCGCCAGTAACGATAAGAATAGGCCTTGGTAAATCCGAACCGGTGATAGAGCGCGATGGCGGCCTCGTTGGTTGCCTCGACCTGAAGCCAGGCGGTTCTCGCACCGCTGATCCGGGCCCAGCGCAATGCCGAGGACAGCATGTCGGTCCCGACCCGTTCGCGGCGATGAGACGGTGCGACGGTGAGCGACAGAATGCCGGCCAGATCGTTATCCTGCACGCAGAGCACGGTCGCCACGGCGCCGTTGCCGGGATCCTGCTTCATGAAGAAGCCGGATGTCGGCTTGATGGCGCTCAGGATCTCGGCAAGCGCCGGCTTCAGCGCCGGGTCGTCGCCGGCAACGGAGAGGCAGGCGTCGGCAAAACGCCCGATATCGTGGCTCGGCAGATAATCGAGCGTATCGGGCAATTCCAGCCGGGAAAGGTCCACCGTCATCACATCCGCCGTCTCGAAGACGTCCCAGCCGGTGCGCTCCAGGTGCTCGATCATGGCGGGCGGCGCGAGCGGGGTTTCCCTGAGCACCAGCGTCCGGCCGTAATCCGCAAAACGCTTGGCGGCCTTTGCCAGCCTGAGATCGAGATCCCGATGGTCGGAGGGATCGAGCGGAACCACACAGTTGACCCGTTTCGACGGATGCCCGCCGGTCAGCCGCACCTGCCAGCTGCCGTCATAAACGACGGAGGCAGCAGGCCATGCGCGAAATCCGACGGCTTCAAGCCTGCGGACCAGTGGGAGATCTGGTTCTACGGATGATGCCGCCATCACCCGCATCAGCTCCGGTAATCGCCGTTGATGGCGACATATTCCTTGGTCAGGTCGCAGGTCCAGACGGTTGCCTTGCCCGAACCGAGGCCGAGTTCGACCTTCACCGGAATGTCCTGCTTCTTCATCACCGCAGATGCCGCCTCTTCCGAATAGGAAGGATCACGTTCGCCATTGACGGCAACGCGAATGTCGCCGAACCAGATGGCCAGCTTGTCGCGGTCGGCAGCCTCGCCGGCCTTGCCGACGGCCATGACGATACGGCCCCAGTTGGCGTCTTCGCCGGCGGCAGCCGTCTTGACCAGCGGCGAATTGGCGATCGACAGCGCAATCGTCTTGGCCGCAGCATCGCTTTCCGCACCGGTGACGGTGATTTCAAGCATCTTGGTGGCGCCCTCGCCATCACGGGCAACCTGGATCGCCAGGTCCTTCAAAAGAGCGTTCAGCGCGTCGCGGAAGGAGGCGAGCGCCGGATCATTGGCGTCGGAAATCTGCGTCTGGCCATCGGCGGCAGCAGCACCCGTGGCAAACAGCATCAGCGTGTCGGAGGTCGATGTGTCGCTGTCCACCGTCATCGAATTGAAGCTCGGCTCGACACCGGCCGACAGCATCGACTGCAGAGCGGCAGAGGAAATGTCGGCATCGGTAACCACGAAGGACAGCATCGTCGCCATGTCGGGCGCGATCATGCCGGCGCCCTTGGCAATGCCGTTGATCGTCACCTTGACGCCGCCGATCTCGGCGGTACGGGTCGCGACCTTCGGATAGGTGTCGGTGGTCATGATCGCCTTGGCCGCTTCCTGCCAGAAATCGCCGTTGGCGGTCCTGTTCATGTCGCCGAGCACGCCGGCGAACTTGGTGGCGTCGAGCGGCTCGCCGATCACGCCCGTGGAAGCCAGATACACCTCGTTTTCACCGCAGCCGACCGCTTCGGATGCGGACTTCGCCGTCAGCGCCGTCGCAGCCTTGCCCTTGATGCCGGTAAAGGCATTCGCATTGCCCGAGTTGACGACGACAGCACGAGCCACACCATGCGAAAGGTTCGAACGGCAGAAATCGACCGGGGCAGAAGGACATTTCGACTTGGTGAACACGCCGGCAACCGCCGCGGGCTTGTCGAAAACCATCAGCAGCACATCGGTGCGGCCCTTGTACTTGATGCCGGCAGCAGCAGTTGCCATCCGCACGCCGCGGACCAAAGGCATTTCAGGATAGGATTTCGGTGCGAGCGGGGAGACGGAAGCGGACATATGACGGGACCTGCTGATAAATGTGGTCGGGCGATCGTTGGCGGCGTGTAATGACGCGATCCCCTCACCAACAAAATCTAAGACTTAGCCTTCGGCTAAGGTCTTGATTTTGTATCCTCTCCCACAAGGGGGAGAGGTAGGGTGCCGAGCTCGCGGCATCGGTATCTCTCCCCTTGTGGGAGAGAAAGCAATTTCGAAATCTTAGCCGAAGGCTAAGTTTCAGAAATTGCAAGTGAGGGGGCCAACGCCCCCTCATTGTTCACATCAAGGCTTGGCAGCCGGCGCTTCGACCGGAACAGCCGCGTCAGCCGCACCGTCCTGCATCTTGCCGACTTCCTCATAACCCTTCTTCAGGGCTTCGTCGGTGATCTCTACCTTCTGATCGGCCTTGGCCTTTTCCAGAATGGCCACATACTTGTCACGCATGACGAGCTGCTTGACCTGATCCTGAACCTGTTCGAAAGCCGGCGGCGGCGCATCGCGCTTGTCTTCCAGCTTGATGACGTGGAAACCGAACTGGCTCTTCACCGGGGTCTTGGTATAGGCGCCCTTTTCGAGGCCGAAAGCAGCTTCCTCGAATTCAGGAACCATGCGGCCCGGACCGAACCAGCCGAGATCGCCGCCGTCATCCTTGTTGGAATCCTGGCTCTTTTCCTTGGCGATCTTGGCGAAATCCTCACCCTTGTCCAGCTGGGCGATGATTGCCTTGGCTTCATCCTCGGTCTTCACCAGGATGTGAGCGGCCTTGACTTCTTCCTGCTTCGGAAGAGCGGCGATTTCCTTGTCGTAACGTGCCTTGACCTCTTCATCGGTCGTGGCTTCGACGACATGCTTGCGGAAAAAGGCGTTATGCAGCTCGCGATCGCCGATATAGGACATACGCTTCTTGAAGTCGTCGGTCTTGTCGACGCCTTCGGCAAGCGCACCGCTGGCGAGAAGCTTGACGTCGATCGCGCCGGAAAGGGCTGCGACCTTCTTCTGCTCGTCCGGCAGCTGGGCAAGCTGCGGGTCGAGGTTCTGAACCGCAAGATCAAGTTCCGACTGGGTAATCTCGAGCGTGCCGACCTTGGCAACGACCTTGTCTTCCTGCGCGAAGGCAGGAGCCTGGAACGAGATCGCGGCTGCAAGTGCTGCCGTGACGAGAAGTTTGTGACGCAACATAAGTTACCTTTCGCATGGATGCCGGTCTCTGGGTTTGGATCCGGCCTGAATCCTTCACAAACACCGGAATGTGGCCATAGTGTATCGGCCGCAACCGTTGACATAATTCGGACCCCCTCTTATCTGTCACGCAACTTCGCGTCCAGAAGAGTTTCCGGGCGTAACGGGTCAATTTGCCGGCACCGGAACCGTTTGTTTTCCGACCGGCAATCCCATGGCACTGAGATCAGAAAGGACCATTCGCATGGTCAGCTTCGGCGGCATCGCCCGCAAACTGTTCGGTTCGGCCAACGAGCGCCGCGTTCGCGGCTATAAGCCGACCCTTGCCAAGATCAATGCCATCGAGGAAGCGACCAAGGCGCTGACCGACGAACAGCTTGCCAACAAGACGGTCGAATTTCGCCAGATGCTGGCCGACGGCAAGACGCTCGAAGACATCATGATCCCTGCCTTTGCCGTTGCGCGTGAAGCGTCGCGCCGCGTGCTTGGCATGCGCCCCTTCGACGTTCAGCTGACCGGCGGCATGATCCTGCATGACGGCGCGATCGCCGAAATGAAGACCGGTGAAGGTAAAACCCTCGTCGGCACATTGCCCGTCTATCTCAACGCGCTTTCCGGCAAGGGCGTTCACGTCGTGACCGTCAACGACTATCTGGCCCAGCGCGACGCCGGCATCATGAGCCGCCTCTACAGTTTCCTCGGCCTTTCGACCGGTGTCATCGTCCACGGCCTCGACGACGATCAGCGTCGTGCGGCCTATGCCTGCGACATCACCTACGCGACCAATAACGAACTCGGCTTCGATTATCTGCGCGACAATATGAAATACGAGCGCGGCCAGATGGTTCAGCGCGGCCACAATTACGCGATCGTCGACGAAGTGGACTCGATCCTCGTCGACGAAGCCCGCACGCCGCTGATCATTTCCGGCCCGCTGGACGACCGTTCCGATCTCTATACGACGATCGACACCTACATCCCGCTTCTGTCGGAAGAAGACTACGAGATCGACGAGAAGCAGCGCTCGGCCAACTTCTCCGAAGTCGGCACCGAGAAGCTGGAAAACCTGCTGCGCCAGGCCGGCCTTTTGAAGGGTGAATCGCTCTACGACGTCGAGAATGTCGCGATCGTCCACCACATCAACAATGCATTGAAGGCCCACAAGCTCTTCAACCGCGACAAGGACTACATCGTCCGCAACGACGAAATCGTCATCATCGACGAATTTACCGGCCGCATGATGCCGGGCCGCCGTTTCTCGGAAGGTCAGCACCAGGCGCTGGAAGCCAAGGAAAAGGTGACGATACAGCCGGAGAACCAGACGCTCTCCTCGATCACCTTCCAGAACTATTTCCGCATGTATTCCAAGCTTGCCGGCATGACCGGTACGGCGCAGACGGAGGCCGAAGAATTCGGCAATATCTACAAGCTCGAAGTTATCGAGGTTCCGACCAACCTGCCGATCGCCCGTATCGACGAGGACGACGAGGTCTACCGGACCTTCGAGGAAAAGTTCAAGGCGATCATCCTCGAGATCAAGGCGGCCCACGAGCGCAACCAGCCGGTTCTGGTCGGCACCACTTCGATCGAGAAATCCGAACTTCTGGCCACCATGCTGCGCCAGACCGGCTTTGAAAAGTTCAACGTTCTCAACGCCCGTTACCACGAGCAGGAAGCCTATATCGTNNATCGCCACCAACATGGCCGGTCGCGGCACCGACATCCAGCTCGGCGGCAATGTCGACATGCGCCTCGAGCGCGAACTCGAAGGCACCGAGGACGAGGCTGAACGCAACGCCAGGGAAGCGGCGATCCGCGCCGAGATCAAGGAACTCAAGATCAAGGCGCTGGAAGCCGGCGGTCTCTACGTCATCGCCACCGAGCGCCACGAAAGCCGCCNNGACAACCAGCTGCGCGGCCGTTCCGGCCGTCAGGGCGACCCGGGCCGTTCGAAATTCTTCCTCTCGCTTCAGGACGACCTGATGCGCATCTTCGGCTCCGACCGCATGGACGGCATGCTGCAGAAGCTGGGTCTGAAGGAAGGCGAAGCGATCGTCCATCCGTGGATCAACAAGGCGGTGGAACGCGCCCAGAAGAAGGTCGAAGCCCGCAACTTCGATATCCGCAAGAACCTTCTGAAATACGACGACGTCACCAACGACCAGCGCAAGGTGATCTTCGAACAGCGTATCGAGATGATGGACGCCGAAGACGTGTCTGAAACCATCGAGGACATGCGCCACGAAGTCATCGAGGTCATGGTCGCCAAGCACATCCCCGAACGCGCCTATGCCGAACAGTGGGATGCCCCTGGCCTGCACCAGGACGTCCAGCGTCTCCTCAACCTCGACCTCCCGATCGAGGACTGGGTCAAGGAAGAAGGTATCGGCGAGGACGATATCCGCGAGCGCATAACCGAGGCGACCGAAACCGCCGTCAAGGAACGCCGCGAACGCTTCGGCAACGAGGTGATGAACTATGTCGAGCGCTCGATCGTGCTGCAGACGCTCGACCACCTGTGGCGCGAGCATATCGTCAACCTCGACCACCTGCGTTCCGTCATCGGTTTCCGCGGCTACGCCCAGCGCGATCCGCTGCAGGAATACAAGGCCGAGGCCTTCGAACTGTTCCAGGCGCTGCTGGCCAACCTGCGTGAAGCCGTGACCGCCCAGATGATGCGCGTCGAGCTGATGCAGAACCCGGAGCCTCCGGTTCCGCCGCAGACCTATGAAGAGCACCATCTCGACCCGACGACCGGCGAAAACCAGGTCACCGGCCTCGACGACGAGAACTTCATCGCCGCTCCGGAGGATCGCCGGCCGGAAGATCCTTCGACCTGGGGCAAGGTCGGCCGCAACGAGGCCTGCCCCTGCGGGTCCGGCAAGAAATACAAGCACTGCCACGGCGCCTTCGAACAGGCCTGAGGCATTCAGCAACAATCATGAAACGCCGCCCATCGGGCGGCGTTCTGCTTTTCAGGCCACCGGTGTCCACAAGAACGATCCGTATCGCCAACCGTTTCTTAACCGTGACCTGCCATGCTTTTCGTCAGTATTTGTGAGGCGTAACGAGTATCGCGTGCCCTTCATGGCGGTTATCGAAACAGCGGAAAGACTGCTTCCGCCGGGCCTGCGCGCCCGGATCGTACCGCTGATCGCAAAAGCCGGCACGGCTCTCAAAGACCATAGCGAGACCGGTCGGGCGCAAAGACAGGCCTTGATGGCCTTCGCAATCCGCATCGCCTCGGCAGCCATCGCCTTTGTTTCGCAGATCATCCTCGCCCGTCTCATGGGCGAGTTCGAATACGGCATCTACGCCTTCGTCTGGGTGATCGTCATCCTCACCGGCAACCTCTCCTGCCTCGGCTTTCACACCTCGATCATCCGCTTCTATCATCAGCACAGGGCCGCGGGTGAAGCCGCATTATTGCGCGGGCTGAACGCCGCCTCGTGCCTGGTAGCGCTTGCAACTGCAACGCTTGTCGCCGCTCTCGGCTTTGCCTTCCTCGCGCTGTTCGGCGACAGCATCGCCGCCTATTACCTCGTCCCGATCGGTATCGCTCTCTTCATCATCCCGATGATCGCGCTCGGCGACATTCTCGACGGCATGGCAAGGGCGCGCGGCTGGACCGTTTCGGCACTCGCGCCGACCTTCATCCTGAGGCCGATCCTCATCCTGATCTTCATGGCGGCGGCCGAATTCGTCGACGCGCCGCATGATGCGACCACCGCCATGGCGGCAGCCCTCGCCGCAACCTATGTCACCACGCTTGCTCACCTCGCCCAGCTCGCGGTGCTGATCCGCAAGGAAAGGGACGAGGTTTCCCGCCACTACCAGCTCGGCACGTGGATGCGCTATTCGCTGCCGCTTTTCCTCGTCGACGGCATCGGCTTCATGCTGACCAATGCCGACGTCGTCGTAGTCGGGATTTATCTTCCGCCCGATCAGGTCGGCATCTATTTCGCCGCGGCAAAGACCATCGTGCTGGTTCAGTTCGTCTACTTTTCGGTCAAGGCCGCCGCGGCCCCCCGCTTCTCCGCCATCATTGCCGCCGGGGATCACGATGCGCTGGCAGGTTTCGCAGCCCAGGCGACCCGCTGGACCTTCTGGCCGTCGCTCGTCATAGGCCTATGCGCCCTGGCTGTCGGCGAACTGCTTCTGTCCCTGTTCGGCCCGAACTTTACCGACGGCTACTGGCTGATGGTGATCCTGTTCGCCGGCATCCTGACCAAAGCCTCCATCGGCCCTGCGGAAATACTTCTGAGCATGGCGGGACACCAGAAGCTCTGCGTCGCCGTTTATGCCGCAACCCTGATCGCCGCGGTGGTTCTCTATTCTGTGATGATCCCGCTATTCGGCTTGACTGGGGCGGCTGTTGCGGCTGCTACTGCAATCATGATCGAATCCCTGTTGCTTCATCTGACGGTTCGCCGCACTCTCGGCATCACGCTGTTTGCCTTCGCACGCAGAGCCAGGGCCGGAACGGGAGCGAATTGACGATGCAGATCCCCCCATCCGGCGGCAATATCGAGAAAGCCAAGGAACCTGTTCAGAACGAACGGGACCGGGCGACCTTGCCGGAGGCGGATCTCAGCCTGGCGATCGGCCGCGCCGGGCGCGAGTTCTCGCTTTACCCGGCAACCCTCGGCTATGACCTGCAGGAAGAACTGGAATTCCTGTCGCACCGGGCGATGGAGCCCAACATATTCTTTTCGGCCCGCCTTCTTGCCCCCGCCATGCCGCGCGTCGAAGACAAGCAGGTGCGTTTCGCCCTGATCCGCGATGACAACGGCATGCGCTCACGGCTGCGCCTGCTGATGCCCTTCACCGTGGAACGGCCGGGCTTTTCGGTCGGCGCCTCGATCATCCGCACCTGGGCCAATCCCTTCGGTCCGCTCGGCACGCCGCTTGTCGATGCCGAAGATGCGGCAGAGACGATCGACAACCTGTTCGACGTCCTCTCCCAGCGCGAGACCAGGCTGCCATCGGTGCTGGTCCTGCCGGATGTGCGTCTGAACGGCCGCTTTGCCCAGCTCGCCAAGGCCGTCGCCATTGCCCGCGACCTGGCGGTCGCCACCACCGATACATTCCGCCGCCCGATGCTGGAAAGTTATCTCGACGGCGACGGCTATCTGAAACAGGCCGTTTCCGCGCACCATGTCCGCGAGATGCGCCGCCAGTGGCGAAAGCTCGAAAAGCTCGGAACGCTGACCTACAATGTCGCCCGCCAGCCCGAAGACGTCCGGCTGCGGATGGAGGAGTTCCTGGCGCTTGAGGCCAAGGGCTGGAAGGGCAGGAAACGCTCGGCGCTCATCAATGACCGCTACCGGGCTGCCTTCGCCCGCGAAGCGATCACCAACCTTGCCGAGATCGACGCGGTGCGTGTTCACACGATCGATCTCGACGGCCGCGCCATAGCCTCGCTGATCGTTTTCCTGATGGCCGGTGAGGCCTATACGTGGAAGACCGCCTATGACGAAGGTTTCGGCGGTTATTCGCCCGGCAAGCTTTTGATCATGAAGCTGACCGATTGGCATCTGGACGACGCCAATATCCTGCGCACCGACAGTTGCGCCGTGCCGGATCATCCGATCATGAGCAGGTTCTGGGAAGAGCGCGAAGAGATGGGAAGCCTCGTCATCGGCCTGACGCGCAACAGCGACCGCGACGTCCGTCAGGTCGCAGCCCAGCTTCACCTCTATCGCAACACCCGCAACATAGCCCGTATACTGCGGGAAAAGATCATGCATCTGGCAGGTCGGGATACCTGACCCATTACAGCAGATCTTGAAGCACGGAAGGGCCTGCATTCGCGCAGGCCCTTTGGGTATGCGCTCAACGCGATGCGGTCATCCGCAGCATCCGGCAGAGCTGCACGAGCGCCGCATCGTAATTGCCGGCAGACACATCGACGCAACGTTTCAGCAGCTTCTGCCGCTCGCCGGGAGACATGGCGTTGAATGCCGCCCTCTGAGGCCCGGTCAATCCGCCTCCAGTACCGCCGCCTCCAGTGCCGCCGCCACCGGTTCCCGGGCCTGTACCTGGCCCTGTCCCGGGGGTTCCGACACCGACGCCGACATCCACGCCTATACCGGACGTGCCGCCGAGACCAAGCCCGACCGTTGCCCCGATCCCTCCCGTGCCGCCGATAGACGCGGTGGTTCTGGCGTTGATGCCGTTCGACGTGCTGGCGCCGACCCGCGCATTGACGCCATTGC